>JANMSE010000639.1:0-24247 GCA_031389045.1 Deltaproteobacteria bacterium
CTCCTGTTCCTCGGTCAGGCCGCCGCTTTCACCAGGTGAATCTTGGGTCTCTTCCTCCCTTTCCGTCCATTCCTCTTGCATCTCGGCTACAACCTCGAAATCCTCATCAATAGCTTCCGCCACGTCTTCTTCGGAAGAGCCGCCTAACCGCGCGTGCAGAGCTTCCAGCCGGTCGATAAGAGAACCCAACGTCGCGGCAATTGCAAACGATGAAGAGGCGAGGATTTTCCTGAGAACAAGGGTCATCAAGGACCGTTGGCCTCGGGGCAGCGCGTAGGAATCCAAACGTTGCAAATACTCAGAGACACCATCATAGAGCTTCAGCTCCTCGTCGGTGGGCGTGAAATCTTGAGTGAACGAAACCCTATTCGTATAGCGAATGTACTCTGTGACCTGTCGGCGGAGGGTGCGCTGGCAGATAGGGTGAATCCGTGAGCGGAGATCGTTAAACTCGGCCTCACCCATGTCATTAGCGTTACGGGTGAACCGTTCCCGAAAGGAATCTTCACTACCAAAAAGGTGTGGGTCGATGAAGCGTACTAAGCCATAGAGTTCCATCAACGAATTCTGAAAAGGCGTGGCGGTCAGAAGAATTTTTGGCCTGTCGCCAATGGCCTCTAATAAGGAACGAGCAATTTTGTTGCTTTTCTTGTATACGTTGCGTAGTCGGTGCGCCTCGTCAATAACGACAAGATTCCACCGGATCGCTCGCAGGTCGCGCTCTTTACTCCTGGCGAATTGGTACGAACACAAAACGATTCTATCCGTTTGCTCAAACGGGTTCGGAATGCCTTGTTTAACAAATTGATTGTAGTTCTTGGACTCCAGGATGAGGGAGTCGATAAAAAACTTCTCCAGCAGTTCCCGATTCCACTGTTTCCGCAACGAAGCAGGAACGATACAGAGAATCCGCCGCCTCCGCTCGGCCCAGAGTTGGCTGATAACTAGCCCGCCTTCAATGGTTTTGCCCAAACCGACTTCGTCGGCAAGAAGAGCACCACGAGACAATGGGGAGCGAAAAGCAAACAACGCTGCGTCAATCTGATGGGGATTGAGGTCAACCGTTGCATTCAAGATTGATTGATTCAGCTTCTCAAGTTCATACGAGGAGCATTTCCTCGTCAACTGGTAAGCAAAATACTGCGAATGATACGGGGTGCTCATGGAAAAAGCTCTCCAGTGGCCAACTCACAAAGGTGGCGTTCACCTAGACTTGCGGCTTCCGCTGTTCGCGATAGATGTGCATCGCTTCAGAGAATTCACCAGTAGACACTGAAGCGGCGCGGGCATTCTCAACCTCACGCGCGAGTGTCTCCGCGTCGAGGTCCCACGTGCGCGTCAGCAGATGCTTCACGAAGGCTGCCGCTTTGCTACCCACTTTCACGCAGCGCTCGGCGAGTTTCTGTGTTTCCGTGACCAAGTGTTCGAGTTCGACCAGGCGCGTCAGTAATCCTAAGCGATCCGCTTGTACAGCATCGAACCGTTCACCGAGGATGACGAGTTCCTTGGCTTTCGCCAAACCAATGAGTTGTGGCAAGCGATAACTCGGTCCCGCATCGGGGGGTGAGCCGTATAACACCTGCGGCAAAGCAAAAAAAGCATTCTTGGCGGCGATACGAAAATCGCAGGCAAGAATGAGTTCCATCCCTGCCCCAAGACATGGCCCCTGCACCGAGGCAATGGTCAGTTGGTCGAGATGCGTGAAGATGTCGAGTGCACGTTGCCACGGAATCCACGTCGCATTCATCGCTTCAGGCGTCGCCGGGCGATTGACCGCGGCCTGGAGGTCCATCCCTGAACAGAACGCGCGCCCTTCTCTCTTGAGAATGATCACGCGGGTATCAGTATCCGCCCGAATCGCGTTGCACGCCTCCTCAAAGTCAAGAATCAGTTGACCGTTGACAGCATTCAGCGATGCCGGTCGGTCAAGAATCAAAAAACCAATCGGCCCTTCCTTCTCAAAGCGCAGTGTGTCCCACTCCATAATCTCCCCCTTGAAACCCGCAACTCCGAACTCCGAACTTTCTCGGACTCCGAACTCCGAACTGTTTTTGAAACTCCGAACTGTTTTCGGAACTCCGAACTCACTTCTTCCTATAGCAAACACCCACTGCATTGACACCGTCTTGTGGCCAAGTTCACCCAGTCTGCCTCCCTTAAAGAAGCACAGGTTGTCTGCTAAGCAGACAGGATACAGTTCTCGGTTGCCAGTTGCCAGTTTTCTCAAGATACGGAAAAGACCGCTCATAAAGCTGAACGCTGATAGCTGATGGCTGACTGCTTACACACAAGGAGATGCCGCAACCCGCATGGCTATTACACTGACACAACTGTTGGACAAAATGTTTGCCGGTGATGAGGTCGCGTTGGCTCGCCTCATGACGTTAATGGAACGGGAAGGAAAAGAAGTCGGCCCTATTCTTGAAGCGCTGGCACCACGGCTGGGGCAAGCGTTCACAATTGGCATTACCGGCCCGCCGGGAGCTGGCAAGTCAAGTTTGGTGGACCACCTTGCCGCGCTGATGCGCAAAGCCGGAAAAACGGTCGGCGTGGTGGCGATTGATCCCTCCAGTCCGTTTACCGGTGGCGCGTTGTTGGGAGACCGTATCCGCATGTCCCAACATTATCTCGACAAAGGTGTCTTTATCCGCAGCATGGCCACGCGCGGGAGCCACGGGGGGCTCGCCCGCGCGACTAAAGATGTCATCAAGCTGCTGGACGCCTTTGGTCGCGATTATGTGCTGGTGGAGACCGTCGGCGTTGGACAGACCGAACTCGATGTGATGGGGACGACGGATACGGTCTTGGTCGCGGTCGTTCCTGAAGCGGGCGATGGCGTGCAGGTAATGAAAGCCGGGTTGATGGAAATCGCTGACATCTTTGTCGTCAACAAAGCGGACCGGGATGGCGCGGCACGGATGCAGACCGAGCTGAGCCTCATGCTCGAACTCAAATATAGCAACCGCCCCGCGTCCGACGCCGACCGCCCGCTCTGGCGCATTCCGGTGCTCCCCACCCAAGCCCTCACGGGAGTGGGACTGAAGGAACTCTTCCAAGCGATTGAGACGCATCATCAGTTCCTCACTGACAGTGGGGAACTGATCCAGCGACGGAAAGAGCGGCGTCGGGAAGAGTTACTATCCCGTGTTGAGTACGAGGTCCGACGACGCCTGACGATCAAATCCCGCACGGATCCCGCCTTCGCGCATTTCTTAGAGGAAGTGAGCGAGGGAAAAATTGATCCGCAGACCGCGTCGACAAAAATTCTCGAAAGCTCGGTGCTGAGGGAATGAAGAATGAAACGTAAAGCGTAAAACGTAACCACCCCTCTTCTTTTTACGCGTTACGTTTTACGCTTTATTTTTATCCCACAAAGGAGAAGTCGTTATGAAAGCAGCCGTATTATACGAACTGAAAACCCCATTGAAAGTTGAAGATGTCGATCTCGACAATCCCAAGAGTGGCGAGGTCCGCGTCAAAGTAGTCGCCAACGGCGTGTGCCATAGCGACTACTCAGTTATTCATGGCGTATTGCGGTCGCCGTTGCCGGTCGTGCCTGGCCATGAAGGCGCGGGGATTGTCGAAGAAATCGGGCCTGGAGTCACGATGGTCAAACCCGGCGATCACGTCGTGTTATCGTTCGCCCCCTACTGCGGCCATTGCTTTTACTGCTCGATTGGGAGCCCGGTGCTGTGCGACAACATGCGCATGACGATGGGAAAAGGGACGTTACTGGATGGTACCTGCCGCCTCAAGAAGAACGGCAAGCCGATTCATCACATGGCGGGCCTGTCTAGCTTCGCGCAGTATGCCGTGGTCGCGGAATCGTCCTGCATCAAAATCGCCAACGATGTACCGCTGGAAAAAGCCTGTTTGGTGGGCTGTGCAGTAATGACCGGCGTGGGCGCAGCCATCAATACCGCCAAGGTGCAACCGGGCACGAGTTGCGTGGTCATTGGCTGCGGTGGTGTCGGGCTGAATACGATTCAAGGCTGCGTGCTGGCTGGCGCGGCGACGATCATCGGTGTCGATCTCATGGACAGTAAGCTGGAGTACGCGAAACAGTTTGGCGCGACGCATACGATCAACCCTAGCAAACAAGATTTAGTGAAGACCGTGCGAAGCCTGACCGAAGGGCGCGGAGCCGATTACGCCTTCGAGGTGATTGGACTTGGCAAAACCATTGAGCAAGCCTACGCCTGCTCGCGCCAAGGTGGGACGACCATCGTGGTGGGCGCTCCATCACGTGAGGACACGGTGACGATTCCGGCGTCGAGTCTGTTGACGGAGAAGATCATCAAGGGCTCGGTGTATGGCTCCTGCCATCCTCACGTGGACATGCCGCGACTGATTGATCTGTACATGAAGAAGAAGCTCAAGATCGACGAACTGGTGTCCCGCACCTACACGCTTGATGAAGTCAACGTGGCGATGACAGCGCTCGAAAAAGGTGAAGTCGCGCGGAGCGTGGTGGTGATGTAGGCGGACAGTTGTAGGAATGAGTGAGGTCTCTACGGATACACATCAAGACTTCTTCGTGGAGCCTCCACCGGGTGCTTGCCATCGCCGACGCCGTGGCGGATACGGAGGCCATGGACAAGAGATTGTTCTCCCTTTGGATGGAAAGAAGGAATGCCATGACCAGCAGACAGCCACGTTTCAGTAAAGAAGAACATGCACGGCTTGGCGCGGCGATGTACGACCAACGGGTGCGTCCCCAAGTGGAAACGAGCAATCAGGGAAAGATTGTCGCCATTGATGTGGAGACAGGCGCGTTCGAGGTCGCGGACGATACGCTCACGGCTTCGGAGCAGCTCCTCGCGCGCAACCCGGATGCGCAGATTTGGTGTATCAGAATCGGCCACCGTGGGGTGCACCGGTTTGGTTCGCGGCCAGTAGCCGCAGGCGAAAGAAATACGATTCACCCATTTCCCGAACGAGGCATCGAAGTTTAACTAGATGAATAGTTTTAGTCAGCTCGACCTTTTTGGCGGTCACAGCTTCACCCCTGACCGAGAAGAAGCGACCAAACAACGGCAGGAAAGCCGCTCCGGGACGTTTACCGATAACATGCGGTTACCAATACACCGCTGGTTCCGTTATTCCGCCGGATTCTCCGCCGAATGGGTTGAACAATCAATCAAGGATTTTCCATCAAATAGCCGGCCAGTGGTGCTTGATCCGTTCGCTGGGTCGGGCACCACGCTCCTCGCGGCGGAGAAAGCGGGCGCTGTCGTCTATGGATACGAGAGCCACCCATTTGTTTCTCGTATCGCAGCCGCGAAGTTATTGTGGCACCTTGATGAACGTCGTTTTCTGAATACCTCGACAGTATTTCTTGCTCGGGCAAAAGCAAGAAAGCTGCGGGAACTTGTCCTACTTCCTGACCTGCTTATCAAGTGTTTTACTCCAAAAACGATCGAGCGGCTTGTAGCCCTACGGGATTGCTACGTGGAGACTCGACAAGAAGCAGACGAGTGGAATCTCGTCTGGCTCGCGATCTCCGCGATCCTGCGATCCTGTAGCCACGTCGGCACCGCGCAATGGCAGTACGTTCTACCGAATAAACGCAAAGCGACTTTCCTTGATCCTTTCCAGGCATTTGAAGCCAAAGTCTCGGAGATGATTGCGGATATGAATTTGGCGAAACGTGCCGGATTCAATCAGACGGCGACCATGCTTTCGCATGATGCAAGGAACCCCGCGCCGATCGCGGAAAACTCCATCGATTTGGTTATCACCTCGCCTCCCTACCCGAATAACTATGATTACGCCGATGCGACACGGCTAGAGATGACCTTCTGGGGTGAGGTTTCTTCCTGGGGCGACCTCCAGCATGCCGTCCGCCAGTTCATTATCCGCTCCTGTTCTCAGCATGCCGCCGCCGAGCGGTTACAGCTTGAGGACTTGCTGAATGAAGCATTGATTGTGCCGATTCGGTCGGAGTTAGCCGCTGTCTGTAGCCAACTGGCGACAATCAGGATGACGAAAGGCGGAAAAAAAACCTACCATACGATGGTGGCCGCGTATTTCGTGGATATGGCGAAGATCCTGATGCAACTACGCGCAGCCTGCAAACCCGGAGCGCGACTGTGCTTCGTTGTCGGCGACTCCGCCCCTTATGGTGTCTATGTACCAGCCGACGTCTGGCTCGGTCGTCTTGCGGTCGCCACGGGTTTTGGCTCCTTCTCGTTTGAGAAGGTTCGGGATCGGAACGTGAAGTGGAAAAATCGTAAACACCGGGTGCCGCTTCACGAAGGCCGCCTGTGGATAAAAGGATAACAACACGACGAAGCCACACTACAGCCTGGGGTCTTTCGGGAGTACGAAGTCATTGTCCGGTATAGCAATGGCGATAAAATCGAAGCTGTCTTCAAGGACAAACAACAAACACTTGGGTTCCTGAACTATGTGTCAGGTACCGAAACCGCCTAACGTGAAGATCCAGGCCGACGCCACCCACTCGCGGCTCAGCGTGAATCTCAAAATCTCGCGTTAGACACAATCAGGAGAATGAAGCCATGATTCAGCAAGCGCTCGACTTCCGAGCGGAAAGTGACGCACTCTTCGCGCTCCTTGATCCATTACTGGATCAGGACTGGGAGCGGAAAACCCAATTCAAGGAGTGGACGATGCACGATGTGGTCGCGCACCTCCATTTTGGCAACTATCTCGCCGACTTGTCACTGCGCGATAGCGACGCCTTCACGGCGTTCCTGCGGCGCTGGATGGAGGAAATCAAGCAACGCGGCACCAATAGCGCGGCGACCAACGCCTGGCTCGATGGCACGAAGAACCGCGCCCTGTTACAGCGCTGGCGTGAGTTCTCCCAGGAGATGACCGAGCGATTCCTTGTCGCCGATCCGAAAAAGCGCGTCAAATGGGCGGGTCCTGATATGAGCGTGCGCTCCAGTATTACCGCCCGACTCATGGAAACCTGGGCGCATGGACAAGCTGTTTATGACCTGCTTGGCCAAGTGCGAAACGAAGAAGATCGTATCCAAAACATCGCCGTCTTGGGGGTCAATACCTTTGGTTGGACGTTTACCAACCGCGGCCAGGCCGTGCCGACGGACCCGCCTTACCTCCGACTGACAGCACCGTCAGGAGCAATTTGGGAGTGGAACCTCCCGGCGCAATCAGAGAACCGCATTGAGGGGAAAGCCGCTGAATTCTGTCAGGTCGTGACTCAGGTGCGGAACATCGCTGATACCACACTGCAAGTGACTGGCGCGACCGCTACCGCCTGGATGGCCGTGGCCCAGTGTTTCGCCGGACCGCCGGAAAATCCGCCGGCATCGGGTAAGCGATTTCGGCAAAAATAGAAGCCAGTCTCGGACAAGTCTCAGGCCAGTCTCAGGCCAGTCTCGGACAAGTCAGAGGAACGTGGCAGCATGACCTCTCCTTTATCCGCGCGGATGGAACTTTTTGTGCACTTCGCGCAGCCTCTCGTTGGTGAGATGGGTATAAATCTGTGTCGTGGCGATATCCACATGTCCGAGCATCGCTTGGACGGCACGGAGGTCCGCGCCGCCGTCGAGGAGGTGCGTGGCGAACGCATGGCGCATGGCGTGCGGGTTGAATTTACCGCCTTCCGGGCTTTGCAGCGCGTAGTCCCTCAACAGTTTCCAAAAGGTCTGGCGGGAGAGTGGCTTGGCCACGCGTGAGAGAAAGACATACGCGCTGGTCCGCCCTTTCAATAATTGTGGCCTCGCCGCCGAGAGATACTGCTCCAATTTGTCCTTCGCGCTCGACCCTAACGGCACCACCCGTTCCCGTCCACCTTTGCCCCGCACCCGCACGAACCCCGCTTCGAGATGGAGTTGCTTGACCTCCAGCCCCACGAGTTCCGACACGCGCAATCCCGTCGCATAGAGCAATTCTAGCATCGCATGATCGCGGACCCCGGTCGGTGTGGATTCATCTGGCCGGTCCAGCACGGCATCGACTTGTTGACGCGACGGGACTTGCGGCAGGTGTCGTCCAATCTTTGGTAACAAGAGGTGCGAAGTGGGATTGCTCCCTGGAAGGGCTTCTTCCCGCTCAAGAAATCGGTAAAAGCGGCGGAGGGTTGTGAGTGCGCGTGATTGACTGCGGGCGGAGAGTCCACGGTCTCGTAACGTGCCGAGGAATCCCACCAGGTGGCGAGACCCGGCGGTCCGCAATGTCGGCTCCGCCTGGGTCGCCATATAGCGACAGAACTCGGCGAGATCCCGGTAATAGGCTTCAATGGTGTTCCGCGAGAGTCCACGCTCGACGGTAAGGTACGCGAGAAACTGGTCTACTTGCGTATCGTGCGCGGATGGCGAAGAACCTGGCGATTGTTGATCACTCATCACGCCGCTCCACGAACAACCTGGAGCTGCTCGCGCAGTTGTCCAGCAAGCTGGTCCGGGTGGGCGACTTTCGCGCCGTCGCGGTCCGTCACATAAAACACATCCAACACATGGTCCACATTCGTGTTGATCTTGGCCAAGTGAATCACCAGTCCCAACGTGAACAGCGTATGGGTCACCGAGAAGAGCAGTCCCATGCGATCCGGCGCGGTAATGTCGATCACGGTGTAATTGGCGGAACTGGTGTTATCGACTTCCACGTCCGTGCCATAGCGGGATGATCGCTTATGGAGAAAGGGTGAGGAGCGGTTTGAGCGGACAAGATCTTCGAGCGTCCGTTTTCCGCGCAGCACCTCCTCTAGGCGTGCATAAATCAGCGTCCACGTATCGGCATCCAGCACCATTTCTTGTCGGTCGGCATGCGAAATCTGGAAGACATCCAACGCCAGCCCGTCGTGACTGGTGGTGATCCGCGCTCCGCCAATACTCAATCCCGCGGTGGCGAGGACGCCGGTGAGCATCGCAAACAGACCAGGGCGGTCCTGCGTCACGATCGTCAACTCGCTGTATTCCCGTTCGGGAAAATGGAGCAGCGTGGCCCGGTAGGGCTCGGCGCTGCCATTCTCGGATTGGGTGAAGCGAGTCACAAGCTGAAAATGACGGGGAATCGCTTCCTCTGGTGTCGATAACAAATAGCTCTCTGGCATCGCGCCGAGAAACGTGGAGATGGCGTCGGGGGAAGCCGTGGCGCGCAGCGCGTAAAGCAGCCGATCTTTACGACGAGCGAGTCGCGCTTCACGGTTCTCCTCGATCGGCTCACCAGTTTCAAGCCATTCGAGGGTGCGCAGATAAAGTTCATCAAGTAGGCCCCCTTTCCACGGATTCCAGACCTTGGGGCCGACCGCTTTCATGTCGGCGAAGGTCAAGAGATAGAGCTTCTTGAGCAGCGCGGGGGTTTCCACCATGCGGGCAAATTCCGCGATCACGGTTTCGTCGGAGAGGTCCTTCCGTTGAGCGATAGCGGACATGTGTAAATGGTGTTGGACGAGGAAGTGCCATTCATACGCCTCGTCTTGCGGCAGTTGCCAGCGCGCCGCGGTGGCTTGGGTCATCGCGGCGCCTCGTTTATCATGGTCATGGCCGTGGCCTTTGCCGACATCGTGGTAGAGCATGGAGAGGAACAGAAATTCAATTTTATCAATTTCGCGAATGACCTGCGTCAACAGCGGATGGTCCGCTTTATACTCGCCATTGCGCAACTGCTCCAATTCGACGATGCCACGCAACGAGTGCTCATCGACCGTGAAGAAATGGTACATGTCGCGTTGCGTTTGCCAGCGCAGCCGACCAAATTCCGGTAAGAGCCAGCCGAGCACGCCCAGATTGTGCATGGTCGTGAGAGTGGAGGACACTCGCTGCTTCCAAGCGAGGACGGCAAACAGAGCCGCGCGTGCTTCTGGCGTATCACCCAAGGCTGGGGGAAGTTGTTGAACGTGGTCCGCGAGTAGACGTTGCGTGTCACGCGCGATCCGCACCTCATGCCGTTGGGCATCGTGGAAAACGGTAATGGTATTGAGCGGGTTTGTCGTCAAGATTGCGGCATCTGACACGACCAAGGTGCCATCAAGAATACGTACGCCGTTACGGATTTCTCGTCCTCCTGGCCGACTGAAAAACCCAGAGAATCGTGGAGTGGGCCGGCATCGTTCAAGCAGGACCTCTGAGAAGGTGGAGATCGTTGTCGCGTGGCGATAGTATTCCCGCATAAAGCTGGGGACAGTGGCGAAGCCTAACGCGGGAGCAAGGGTATCCTGCCGCTCAAAGGTGAGCAGGTCTTGCTCCGCGTGCTCGGACAGATGCAGGGCATTGCGGACCCACCACAGAAAATCGCGCGCGGCTTCCACTTCCTTGAGCGTGGCGGCCGCGAGCACTCCTTTGGGAATGAGTTCGCGGAAGTCGCGAATCTTGAACTTGACTTTCGCCAACCACCCGGCGGTGTGCAAATCGCGGAGTCCGCCTTTGCCTTCCTTGAGGTGCGGCTCCAGAATGTAAATCGAGTCCCCATAACGCCGATGTCGACCTTGGCTTTCCTGGGCTTTTTCTTGAAAGAACCGGTCGGCATTTTTATTGACGATCTCTCGCTCCAGCGCGGTGGTAAACTCGCCCACTAATGGTTCATCGCCACATAAATAGCGGTAGTCGATCAAGGAGGTTTTGACTTGGAAGTCTTGGTTGGCTAGGCGGACGCATTCACGGATGTTCCGCACGGCATGCCCCACCACGAATCCGGCGTCAAGCAAACTATAATAGAGAGTCTCACAGATGGTTTCGACGTAGGGCGTGATTTTCCAGTGGTACAAGAAGAGCAGATCGATGTCGGAATAGGGGTTCAGTTCCCCGCGACCGTAGCCGCCTTGCGCCAAAACGGTGCAGCGTTGATTGAGCCGCGGATTGCGCTGGGCGTAGATTTGGGAAGCGGCGGCGAAGAGGTACTGAACCAAGCGATCGATGTGCCGCGTGTAGAGCGTGACAATCCCACTGCCAGTCACGCCCGCGGTATGCTGTTTGGCGAGCTCGACGAGCACCCGCGCGTGATATTCCTTGCTGATCGCACGCAGGTTGAGGGGTGGGTCCGTCGCCTCATCCAAGTTGCCTGGTGGCAGTGGCGGAAGGGCAATCGCGACAGACGTGGGGGTTGCCTGCGAAAGTGTTGCATCTGTTGTCATGGAGAAACCTCACAAATCACCGGTGGCATTGTCTCGCAAGAATCGCGCGATCCCTTGGAAGAGGCCCTCCGCCAGGGTTTCTTGATATGCGGCGGTGCCCAGACGTTTTCCTTCAAGCGCGTGCGAGAGGAACGCGGTCTCGACCAGCACGCACGGCATGTGCGCGCCAACCAGGACATAAAAGGGACCCTTTTTCACGCCTAGATCGCGGGCGTCAGGATAGTGGCTGCGCGCTTGATTGACAAGCGCGCGCTGGACCGATTTCGCGAGCGCGATGGACTCTTCCGATTTGCCAGTTTGGATCAGGTCACTGAGAATCAGCGCGAGATCATTGCCACGTCGCTTCTGGCCGTCACGCGCGAGATCGCGATTTTCGAGCCGCGCCAACCGCAGGGTCGCGCGATCATTGGTGTTGTTCAAGTAATAGGTCTCGATGCCGTGGGTCTCGTTGTTGGGGCTCGCATTGGCGTGAATCGAGATGAAGAGGTCCGCTTTCGCCGCATTGGCCTTGGCGGTACGCCCTGGCAGTGAGATAAACACGTCGCGACTCCGGGTGAGCAGGACTTCGACCGGCAGGCGGTCTTGTAATTTATTCGCGAGCCGCTTGCTAATCGCCAGTACGACATGTTTTTCCCAAATGTCGTGGCGCCCATGGGCTCCGGGATCGTGGCCTCCGTGTCCGGGATCAAGCATGATGCGATAGCGACGCCCAGATTGCGGTTGAGGAACTGACGGTGATACCTCCGGTGTTGGCTCCGACTCCTCGTCCGCTGCGTCTGATCTTGGCAGTGGCGGTGCTGGTGGTGGGGAAGGTTCAACCCGAGGGGCTCGTTCCGTCTGAGTCCTCAGCTCCGCGTCTCCGCGTCTCTGCGTGAGTGAGGGGACGTCAACGTCGTGGGATGATGGACGAGCGGACGCCCGCCGCAAGACAATCACCACTTGATACGGGGATCGGAGGTCAAGTATTCGGTAGGCAGCGCGTCCGGTGAGGTCGAGAGTAATGCGCACCGTTGAGGATGATGGCTGACCACTACGAACCATGGTGAGAAGGGCATCGTCACCGCGCGCAATCGCGGGAATGGTGGCCGCCAGTGTCGCCGCTGAGAAAAGAAGATCAAGACGAGTAGGGGGGAGATCCGCGCGTGGGTCAGAAGCGAAAGGCGCGGTTGTCAATTGATAGCGGATTGGCCGAGAGAGGGAGATAATAACCCGTGTCGCATCTTCGGTGACCAAAGTGCGGACGTTGGTGATGAACCCGAGGTCCTGCGCGGCCAGAGGAGGAGCACTGCCCGTGAGAAAGACGAACAGCGCGAAGAGGAAGAGGAGAGGCAAAGAGCGAAGGGGCTGAGAACCATTCATCCGCTGTCCACGTCTTCCCCCTCGCATGCCTCCCCGCTTCATAAGCAAAAGGGACGGTGAGTGCACCGTCCCCGCACAACCGGCTTTAGGTTCCCGATTCCCACGAAGTCAGATACTTTTTTTGCTCTTCCGTGAGACGGTCACAGTGAATGTTCATGCTCGCCAACTTGAGCGTCGCGACCTTTTCTTCCACCGTCTTGGGAACCAGGTGAACGCGGGTGTCGAGCGGTTTCTTATTTTCAACGACCCATTGGAGCGCCAAGGCTTGGGTGGCGAAACTCATGTCCATCACCGCCGCTGGATGTCCTTCCGCGGCCGCGAGGTTGACGAGCCGCCCTTCGCCGATCAAGTAGAGCGACCGCCCATTCGCGAGCCGGTAGGCATCCACATTCTGCCGGACATTCTTTTCGACACTTTTGGCGATCTTCTTCAGTGCCTTGACGTCGATCTCGACATCGAAATGGCCGGAGTTACAGAGAATCGCGCCATCCGGCATTTTTAGAAAATGCTCTTCGCGGAGGACGCCAGTGTCGCCAGTCAGGGTAATGAACAATTCCCCCTCACGAGCTGCGTCCGCCATTGGCATCACGCGAAAGCCGTCCATCGCCGCTTCCAGCGCGCGAATCGGGTTCACTTCCGTCACAATGACTTGGGCACCCAACCCACGAGCGCGTGATGCCACGCCTTTGCCACACCATCCATAACCAGCGACCACGACCGGCTTCCCGGCGAACAACAGACATGTCGCCCGCAAGATACCGTCTAACGTCGATTGCCCGGTGCCATACCGATTATCGAACAGATGCTTGGTGTCGGCATCGTTGACCGCGACCACGGGTAGCGTGAGCACGCCATCTTTCTCCATCGCCCGTAAGCGAATCACACCGGTCGTGGTTTCTTCCAGACTCGCGCGAATGTGCTTCGCCTGGTCTTTGTAGGCTGCGTCGGTGAGCAACATACTGACCAGGTCCGCGCCATCGTCCAGTGTCACCGTTGGCTGCTGGGCGAGCGCCTGTTGCAAGTGGCGGTAGTAGGTCTTGCGATTCTCACCATGAATGGCGAACACGGGAATGCCATCGTGCTTGATCAGCGAGGCGGCGGTATCATCTTGGGTTGAAAGTGGATTCGATGCGCACAACATCACATCCGCGCCGCCAGCCTTCAGGGTGCGCATCAGGTTGGCGGTCTCGGTGGTCACATGCAGACAGGCTGACACTTTCATGCCCTTGAGAGGCTTGGTCTTGGTAAAAATTTCGCGGATCTGACGGAGGACAGGCATCGTTTGTTCCGCCCAATCAATCCGTTTCTTTCCCTCCGCCGCGAGACGGAGATCTTTCACATCACCTTGCGTTGCCATAGTTCTTCATTTCCTCATGTACTACTATTTCAGGCTGGCGGCGCGTTTGAGCGTGTCCACCTTGTCGAGCCGTTCCCAGGTAAACAACCCGCCTTCGGCTGGTCGTCCAAAGTGACCGTATGCCGCGGTCGGTCGATAGATGGGGCGTTTGAGATTGAGAGACTGAATAATCGCGGAGGGGCGGAGATCAAAGTTCTCGCGCACCACTTGCGATAGGCGTTCGTCGGGAATGACGCTGGTGCCGAAGGAATCAATCAGCACCGAGACTGGGTCCGCCATGCCAATGGCATACGCAAGCTGCACTTCGCAGCGCTTGGCCAAACCCGCCGCCACGATGTTCTTGGCGATATAACGGGCCATATAGGCGGCTGAGCGATCCACTTTGGAAGGGTCCTTGCCGGAGAACGCTCCGCCCCCATGCCGTCCGTAGCCGCCGTAGGTATCAACGATGATTTTGCGTCCGGTAAGGCCGCAGTCCGCGAAAGGGCCACCATGCACGAATCGTCCGGTGGGATTCACCAGATACACAGTCTTGCTGTCAAGAAATTCCTTGGGGACGACCCGTTTAATAATGTCTTCCACCACGGCTTCTTTAATGGTGTTGTAGGAGGCATCGGGATGATGCTGCGCGGAAATGAGCACGGTGTCCGCGCGGACAGGGACGCCGTCGCGATAATGGACGGTTACTTGTGATTTGGCGTCGGGACGGAGAAAGGGCAGCCGTCCACTTTTCCGTGCCGCGGTCAGCTCTTCCATGAGACGGTGCGCGGTGTAGATCGGGAACGGCATGTATTCCTTGGTCTCGTCACACGCGAACCCAAACATCATGCCTTGGTCACCAGCGCCCTGTTCCTTGTGGAGCCCTTCGCCTTCGGTCACCCCTTGAGAGATGTCGGGCGATTGTTGGCCAATGGCCGTGAGGACGGAGCAGGTTTCGGCATCGAACCCTAACTCCGAACTCGTGTAGCCAATGTCCGCGACAACCTTCCGTGTAACATCGACGTAATTGATATTGGCTCTGGTGGTAATTTCGCCCGCGATCACCACCATGCCGGTCTTAGTGAGGGTTTCGCAGGCGACGCGGCTTTCTGGATCGACAGCGAGCAAGGCGTCCAGCACGCCATCAGAAATCTGATCGCACATCTTGTCAGGATGTCCTTCGGACACGGACTCCGAAGTAAATAAGAATTCTTTCGCGGCCATAATAGCAGTCTCCTTCATTCCACTCTCTTCTTTGGCGAGAGAGCAGGCGCATGTAATAGGATAGGGTGTAGAGCGTCAAGGGGTGAAACTGGCGTATGGCTCATGGCGTATGGCTCATGGCGTATGGCTTATAGCAGGAACCCTCTTGCCATAGAGTGAGCGTAGCGAACGAGCCATAGGCCATAGGCCATTTCAATGCTTGGTGTCGCTTCCCCCAGTCGTGCGGGTGTGAATATCGCGGGTCAACTCTAACATCCGCGCGGTGAGAGCTTGTGATTCGAGCAGCATCGTGGCGAGTGCTCGCGTGCTATCCGTTGCGATTTGCATGAGGCGCTCCTGCCCTTGCGCGATACGCTCCTGCCCTTGCGCGATCTTCTCCTGCCCTTGTCCGATACGCTCCTGCCCTTGCATGAGATGCTCTTGCCCTTTGCTGATTTCATGCAGGGCGACAATGGTGGCCTGGTTCTGTCGTTCTTGTCGTTCGGACGACTGTTGCAGCCACGTAATAAGCTGGGTATTCCCCTCACGAATTTCTGTTGCAAGCGTGAGAATTGCTTCCGCGGTAGTGGTTCGTGCCATACGTCGTACTCCTTTCACGAGAAGGATTTGTAGCGCGTCATCCAGGCGTGGACAATCGCATTGTGAGGATTCATTCTTCGTGGAACCGGTCCTCAACCACCTTGCGCAAGGCCGCGAGCGCGGCATCGGCATCGTCGCCAGTGATTTGGACCTCAAGGACACTGCCGTATGGTGCTCCCAAGGTCATCAAGTCGAGCATGCTGCGTCCGTTGACCACGCGGTTTTGCCAAGTAACTGTGACCTCGGCCTTCAGCGTAGCGAGGGCCCGCACAAAAACCGCCGCCGCGCGCGCATGGAGTCCTTGTTTGTTTTTCAAGGTCAGTTGAGCATGTACGGTGGATTCGTCGGACATACGATACGTTACCGATGCACATCGCGGTGACGAACGTGTACGGTGTAGCCCCACCCGGTGAGCCGCTGTCCGAGTTCTTCCGCGATGGCGACCGAGCGGTGACGACCTCCAGTGCACCCAACCGCCACGGTGAGATAGCTTTTTCCCTCGCGAATATAGAGAGGCAATGTGGTCTGGAGGAGCGCGCTGACCTGTGCAAGAAAGGTTTCCGCTTCTGGCCGTTGCAACACGTAGGCGGCGACATCCGCCTCCTTCCCAGTCTTGAGACGCAAGTGTTCAACAAAAAACGGATTGGCCAGAAAGCGTAGGTCAAACATGAGGTCCGCATCAATCGGCACCCCATGTTTGTAGCCAAAGGATTGGACCG
Organism: Deltaproteobacteria bacterium; assembly: GCA_031389045.1. GTDB lineage: Bacteria > Desulfobacterota > Binatia > Bin18 > Bin18 > JABFSC01. The sequence goes on from JANMSE010000639.1 coordinate 16,280, forward strand.
TCACGAGTAACGTTGGCTGTGCCTGCGGCGTGGCGAGTCGGTGCTGCAGTTGCTCCCGGAGTTCATGCACGGTGTAGGTCGAAGTGTCGATAATCTGGTTAGCGCTCTCCCGCAAACCCGCAAGATGGTCACGCTCGAACTGAATCCCTTCCGCGACACTTCCCCCACGCACCCCTGGGTGTGGGCGTCTCGTCTCACTAAAGCGTTGGGTCAAGATCGCATCGGTGGCTTCGAAATAGAGGACTTCCACCCGCTGCCCGCGCTGACGCAACTCGGCTAAGACGTTGGGATAATTGCGCAACGACATGCGTTCTCGTTGGTCGATGCCGAACGCCACGCGTGAGATCGGTTCTTCACTGTTGGCGCACAATTCAAGGAACCGCGATATCAATGCGACCGGCAGGTTGTCGATACAGTAGAACCCCAAATCTTCAAGGACATGGATAGCCGTGCTCTTCCCAGCCCCCGACAGACCGGTGACGATGACGACTTGCCTCCCCTCGGATTGAGGCGCGGGATCAGAGTCTGGCATCTTCGTCACAGATCACCTGGTACAGGGTCGCTCCGGTTGCGTCTTGGAGCAGCCGGTCACGAAACGCGCGCTCTTTCAATAAACGGGAGACGCGCGCCAACGCTTTCAGATGTAACCCAGCGGATTCGTCCGGCGCCACCAATAGAAAGAACAGCTTGGTTGGTTGCCCATCCAGGGAATGACAATCAATCCCCGTCAGGCTACGCCCGAACACGGCGAGCACTCCCTTGAGCCCTGGCAATTTGCCATGTGGAATAGCAATGCCTTCTCCAATAGCCGTGGTCCCCAACCGCTCGCGGTCGAGTAGCACGGTCACGAGCTGATCGGCTTTGATCTCGGGTCGCTTACTTGCCAGATAGAGGGCGAGTTCCCGCAGGACGTCCGCTTTCGTCGTACTGTGTAAGTTCGGAATCACAAGATCGGCGGTAAGAATATCGGCGACACGCATGGGGGGTCCTTTCCCCGCGAGAGACGCGCGTTCGTTACTGAAGCGCGTGTTTCCGCTTGGCTGACGAGAGTATATTCAGGCTTTCTCGATATTTAGCAACTGTGCGGCGAGCGATGGTGACATTGCCGCGCGACAGGGCTTGGGCAATCTCTTCATCACTTAACGGATGCGCCGCATCTTCGTTCGCGATCATCTCACGAATTTTATCCTTGACACTTTCAGCGGCCACGTCTTCGCCTGGTTGGCCTTTGAGCCCGGTGGTGAAGAATTTCTTCATGGCGAAAATGCCCCGTGGGGTGGCCATGTATTTGTTGGCGATGGCCCGACTGACAGTGGATTCATGGACCCCAACATCCGCGGCGACATCGCGCAACACCAAGGGGTGCATGCGGGAGACTCCGTAGGTGAGAAAGTCCTGTTGGAATTTCACAATGCTTTCGGCCACCAAGTAGAGCGTCCGTTGGCGCTGCTGAATGCTTTTAATCAACCAGGCCGCCGACCGCAGTTTCTCATTAAGGTACTCCTTGGCCGCGCCGCCTTCGGCGAGCATCCGTCGGTAGGATTGGCTGACACGCAGGCGTGGGAGCCCCTCTTCATTGAGCGTGATGACGTATTCTTCTCCAAGTTTGTGGATATGCACATCGGGAATGACATACCGGACTTCTTCTTCCACGAAGTTGCGTGCGGGCTTGGGTTCGAGCGCCACCACGATTTTCATGGCCAGGCTCACCTCGTCCATCGTCACGCCCAGTTCTTTCGCGAGCCGATCAAAGCGGTGGCTCTCCAGCATGTCTAAATGATCGTGCACGATGCGCGTCGCGAGCGTCAGCGCCGGGTCCTCGACGCGCGGCTCTTCCAGTGCGTGCAGCCGTAACTGCATCAATAAACATTCGCGCAGATCACGTGCGCCAATCCCTATGGGGTCACACGCTTGAATGAGCTGGAGGACATAGGCGACCAGCTCGATATTCACACCCGCGCTTGCCGCCAACTCTTCGAGCGGCGTTTCGCAATACCCGGAGCTATTGAGGTTCCCAATAATAATGGAAGCAACCCGTTCTTCGTCCTCGCGCAGGTCGTGAAAGCGGAGTTGCTCGGTCAAATGGTCCACGAGGGTCTCTGCGCGCACCATGCGATTTTCCAGCGAGCGCTGGCGGTCATCATCCTCATCATTGCCGCCGCTACTGGTGGGCAATGACGGCGTGCTCTCTTGATACGAATCGAAATAGGACTCCCAATTCATATCTTCTTGTTGCGGGGCATCGGTGACCGCGGCCGGCGTATCGCCATCGCTGACCATGGGCGGTTCTTCGGGAATGGGCGTCTCTCCTTCCGCGCGTTCGAGCACGGGGTTCTCCGCGAGTTCCTCCTCAATCATGGTGTCCAGCTCTTCGCGTTGTAGTTGTAAAATCTTAATAGCTAGACGCAACTGCGGCGTCATCACCAATTTTTGCTGCAACTTCTGAAGAAGGCGTGCTTCGAGTGCCATATCTGTCCTACCGAGACCCCGCGAGGCTAAATCGTTCGCCGAGATAGACTTGGCGCACGCGCTCATTGGCGGCCAATTCCGCCGGAGACCCTTCGTGAAAGATCGCGCCGTCAGTAAGGAGGTAGGCACGATCGCAGATGCGCAGCGTCTCCTGGGCGTTATGATCGGTAATCAAAATCCCGATCTGGCGCTCTCGCAGTTGGGCGATAATCTCTTGAATATCAATGACCGACAACGGATCAATACCGGCAAACGGTTCATCCAGCAACATAAAGGAAGGGGACAGGACCAGCGCTCTGGTAATTTCGACCCGGCGGCGCTCTCCACCGGACAGCGATTCCGCACGGCGATCGGCGAGATGGCTGATCCGCAGTTCCGCTAACAAATGGGTCAGGCGATCCGTGCGTTCCGCGGCACTGATGGACAACGTCTCCAGAATCGCCATGACGTTTTCCGCCACCGTCAATTTGCGGAAGACCGAAGGCTCTTGCGGAAGGTAAGTCACCCCTTTCCGTGCCCGTTGGTGCATGGGCAGGTTCGTGATGTCCTCTCCATTGTAGAGCACACTGCCTTGGTCCGGGCGAATAATGCCGACGATGATGGAAAACGTCGTGGTTTTACCGGCGCCATTCGGGCCCAGAAGCCCCACCACTTCGCCTCCCTTGACCTCGACCGTGACATTGCGCAGCACGGGGCGACGGTTATAGGCTTTGTGGAGCCCTTCTCCTCTCAGGAGTGGGCGAACCGGGGGCGTACTCACCGCGCACTTTCTCCTTTTCCCCCTTTGTCGGCTTGTTTGGGGGTCAGGATCATTTTCGGGTCGCCTTCGACCGTCGTGCGCCCTTCATCGATATAGATCGTCACTTTCTGCCCGGTGACTTCGTTGGCTTGATCTCGCAGGACCGCATTGCCGGTAAGCGTAATCGTGCGCGCCACATCGTTAAAGACGGCTTTGTCGCACGTGGCGTTGCGGGTGGTCGACGTAATCTCGACGTTGTTTTCGGCGATAATCTCCTTGATCTTTTGCCCTTGGGTCGTTTTCGCCACTCCTTCCGTTTGGGCAGGGGCAGCGGTGGGGGCCGTGTCCTCGTATGTGACCGTTAACGTCCTACTCTTCAACGTTGAATCGCCTTGCGTGGCAACGACCGACCCCCGATAAATAATGCGCTTTTGGTTATAAAAGAACTCCAAGTCGTGCGAGCGGATGTGAATCGGCTCTTTACGGGAAGTGAAATCCAGGGCTCCGAAAGGACTCGGCTGCTTGGCGGGAGATTCGGCGGCGGCGACCTGCCGTTCTCCCCACATCATCTCTTCAGACATGCCCACCACCAGAACGAGCACCCCCAACGTCGTGCGTATGCCACCCCACGTCCTCATGAGGGTTCCCTCCATGAGGGTTCTCCCTTGGTGATCGTCGTTCGGACATCGGTATTGAGCGTCAAGCGTTTTTCCCCAATATCCACCGTATAGCCTTGTCCAGCCGCTGATAAACCGGGACCATCAATCTGAACGGTTCCGTCCGACACGATGGTGTTCCGTGTACTCTCAAAGATTGCTTCCTGCGTTGTAATGGAAAAATCGCCAACCCGCATTTCCAAATTTCCCTTCAACTCTACCCGTGAGACTTCCTGTCCTTCCTTATCGAGAGCGATTCGTGCTCCCTCGCTCTTGAGAGCAATGATTTCGCCGCTTTCGAGGTACAAAGAAAACTCTGGCCCCTCGACGATCACCTCTTGCCGATCCTGTGAGTAGCGCGCCTGTCGCGCGACAATTTCCCAGACTTTTTTGCCATCGCGCACTTTGGTACGGCGAAAATCTTGCATCCGTTGTTCGGTTGTTGCTGTCAGGTCTGGGGCGATCTCCTGGATTTTTTTGGTGACTTCATCCTGCGCACGCAGGGTGACCCTTAGGCGGTAGCCTACCCCCGCTAGCAAGAGCAGCACGACCAGCATGATCGCAAAACGCATCTGACTCCGACTCATAACATTCTCCAACCCTGCGTCAAAGTACTATCTTTATCAGGTTACGCAACGACAGGCGGAAGAGAATGAAGAATGAAAAGAGAAGGGGGACTCCGAAGTTCCCTCTCCCGGCTGGGCAATGGCACTAAGTTAAGGGAAATTTTGTCGTGATAGAGACCGCCTCCACGCCACCTCTCGCCGGGGATTGAACTCCCCGGCTACCCTCATCGCCTCGCTCCGCGAGGCCGGATATGCCGCGGAGCGGCATTTGAGGGTAGCCGGGGGTTTCAACCCCCGGTTCGCAGCTTTATTCCCGCGCTTTGAGTAGCACATCGATCGCTTGCAGCGTGCGTAAGAGCGCTTCAAGCTGCGCGAGTGGAAAAACCGTGGCTTTGTCGCTGAGCGCGCGGTCTGGGTCTTCATGCACTTCCATAAAAAGCCCATCGACCCCGACAGCTACGGCGGCCCGTGCCAAGGGCGCGATGAACTCCCGTTGTCCACCGGAGGCGTTGCCCTGACCTCCAGGTAATTGCACGCTGTGCGTGGCATCGTACACCACAGGATACCCAGTCTGGGCCATGAGCGGTAACGAGCGAAAATCGGAGACGAGGTTGTTATATCCGAATGAGGCCCCACGTTCAGTGAGCAAAATCCGCTGGTTGCCGGTCGCGGCCACCTTGGCGGCGGCATGCGTCATGTCCCATGGTGCCAAAAACTGCCCCTTCTTGATGTTGACGACGCGTCCGGTTTTTCCCGCGGCAACCAGTAAGTCCGTCTGCCGACAGAGAAACGCGGGAATCTGCAATACATCAGCGACTTCCCCAGCCTGCGTGGCCTCTTCTGGACTATGCACATCCGTGAGAATGAGCACGCCAAGTTCACGCTTCACGGCCTCTAGAACAGCAAGTCCTTCTTCCGTCCCTAACCCACGGAACGCATCAATCGCCGTGTGTTCGCTTTGTCGTAGGACGACTTATAGATGAACGGGATACCCAGCCGCATCGTCAAGGCTTGTAACGCTTCGGCATGACGCAAGGCCGACTCGCGGCTTTCGACAACGCAGGGACCAGCGATCAGGACGAATGGTCCGCCACCACCACACCGCAACGAACCAATCGGCACGGCTAGTGGGGCGAATTCCCGCGCCATTAGTGCGCCGCTCCACTGGCGCGTAACAGCGACGGCGTCTCATATTCCCCAAGACGACGCTGCAAGGCCGCGCGGATAAATCCCTTGAACAGGGGATGGCAATCAAACGGACGGGACTTCAATTCAGGGTGGAATTGCACACCGACAAACCACGGATGATTGTGGAGTTCAATGATCTCGACGAGATGACCATCCGGCGACATCCCGCTAAACGTCATCCCTTTCGCCATATACTGCTCACGATAGGCATTATTGAATTCATATCGGTGGCGATGACGTTCGGAGATTTTTTTCTTCCCGTAGAGCTTGGCCGCGATGGTGCCGTCCTGGATGACGCAGGGATAAGCCCCCAGCCGCATCGTTCCCCCTTTTTGCACCACCATGCGTTGTTGATCCATCATCGCAATGACCGGATGTGGGGAATTTTCGTCCACCTCGGTTGAGTTGGCGTTTTCCAATCCACACAGATTGCGGCCAAATTCGATCACCGCCATCTGCATCCCAAAGCAAATCCCGAAGAACGGGATCCCTTCTTCCCGGGCATAGCGAACGGCGGCGATTTTGCCTTCGGTCCCCCGTTGTCCAAAGCCCATCGGCACCAGCAAGCCATCCGCCTGTCGCACCGCTTCCGGTAACGTGCCGTTCTCCAATTGCTCGGAATCCACATGATCAATCTCAACGCGACACTCGTTCGCCAACCCGCCGTGAGTGAGCGCTTCATTGAGACTCTTGTACGAGTCCACCAGATTAACGTACTTGCCAATCATGGCGATCCGGACGCGCTCACGTGGGTTCTTGTAGAGGTGCACGATGCGTTCCCATTTACTGAGATTGGGACCACCGGTCCACATGTTGAGTTTTTCGACGATCCGTTCATCCAGCCCTTCTTGATGAAACACCAGCGGCACTTCGTAGATACACTCGACGTCTTTCGCGGTAATGACCGAGCTCTCATCGACGTTGCAGAAGTGGGCAATTTTGGCCTTGACCTTCGGATCGAGATAGCGGTCGGTGCGGCACAACAAAATATCCGGTTGAATCCCTAAGCTGGTCAGCTCCTTGACGCTATGCTGCGTCGGCTTGGTTTTCAGTTCGCCGGCGGCGGAAATATAGGGAACGAGGGTCAAGTGAATGTAGATGACATGCTCGCGCCCCCAATCCCAGCGGAGCTGGCGGATCGCTTCGAGGAAGGGCAATCCTTCGATGTCACCAACAGTTCCACCAACTTCGCAGATGGCGACATCAAATCCGGAGGCAGCCGCGAGGATGCGTTGCTTGATTTCATCGGTGATGTGCGGAATGACCTGCACGGTGCCACCGAGATAATCCCCACGCCGTTCGCGTGAGATCACCGCATCGTAGACTTGCCCAGAGGTAAAACTGTTCTTGCGCGACAGCGGGGTCGAAACGTAGCGCTCGTAATGACCGAGATCGAGGTCGGTTTCCGCGCCGTCGTCGGTGACGTAGACTTCGCCATGTTGGAACGGATTCATCGTGCCAGGATCGACATTGATGTAGGGATCCATCTTGAGCAGCGTGACCTTGAGCCCACGGCTTTCGAGCAACCCCCCAATAGAGGCGGCGGCAATCCCTTTGCCCAATGAGGAGACGACGCCTCCCGTGATGAAAATAAATTTCGTTTTGCGAGTGTCTCGGCCGGTGGTGCTCATGACAGTGCCTCCTCCGCGTGTTGTAGGTCCTCTGGTGTATCCACTTCGATCGTGGGTCGTGCGGTTTCACTCACGACGATGCGATAGCCCCACTCCAGCGCGCGTAATTGTTCCAGTTGTTCGCATTGCTCCAGAGGGGTGCGTGCGAGTCGCGGAAAGGTTAGCAAAAAATCACGGCGATACACATACAAGCCGATATGGCGGTAGCCGAGAATGGGGGGGACGACGTGAGACGTGAGACTTTGAATTTCCGCCTCTTGGACCTTGGACCTTGGACCTTGGACCGTACAAGGAATCGGGCTGCGGGAGAAATATAACGCGAACCCCTCCCGGTCGGTCACCACTTTCACCACATTGACATTGTGCCACTCAGCGGAGTCATGGATCGGGGTCTTTACGGTCGCCATCACCGCCGCCCGAGCACGGGTCAACGCGGCGACGGCATCCTCAACCAGCGAAGGTGGAAAAAAGGGCAGGTCGCCTTGCACATTGACGATCACATCAGCAGTGAGTCCGAGGGCGACCTCAGCGATTCGGTCGGTGCCAGTGGGATGGTCGGCGCGTGTCATCACGACCTCACCACCGATCGCGCGCACCGTGGCAGCGATACGGTCATCATCCGTCGCGACCAAGACCCGCGACAGACCACGGGCCCGGCACGTCTGTTCGTAGACATGTTGGATCATCGGTTTACCACGCAGCAACGCCAGCGGCTTGCC
>JANMSE010000646.1:0-12731 GCA_031389045.1 Deltaproteobacteria bacterium
CGACTGCCGAGGTCGGAGAAACAACATCCCCGCCGCGCCCGCGATGAAGCCTCCCACATGCGCCCACCAGGCCACGCCGCCACCAGCCTGGGCGGCACTCGCGACCAACCCACTCACAAATTGCATTAGAAACCATAAGAGCAAGAACACGACGGCGGGAATGGTCACAAACTGGATAAAAATAAAGATGGGAATCAGCGTCAGCACGCGCGCGCGCGGGAACAAGACAAAGTATCCCCCCATGATGCCCGCGATCGCCCCACTGGCGCCAATCACTGGGACGCCGGAGGTGCGGCCAGTCAGATAGTGCAGATACGCTGCGGCAAGCCCGCAGAGGACGTAGTAGACGAGGAACCGACCCTTGCCCAAATGATCTTCCACATTGTCGCCAAAAATCCACAACGTCCACATATTACCCAAGAGATGCAACAGGCCGCCGTGCAGAAACATGGAACTGAACATCGGCCCGAAGCGTCCCACGAGGTCCCATGGTTCAGCATGGGACACGTGCAGATAACGCGCCGGAACGAACCCATAGTGCAAGACAAACCGTTCAGCGGCGGGGCCTAAACTCTGCTCGTGAAAATAGACGAGCGTGTTCACGACAATCAATGCAAGAGTGACGAAGGGAAACGAATTGGAGGGGATAGTGTCGCGTAGGGGAATCATGCGGTGAGGAGCAGTATAATCACCTGTCCTCTCTCGGTAAAGGCGATTTGGCTGATAGCTGATAGCTGATAGCTTATAGCTTATGGCAGAAGCGTTCCTGCCATAGAGCGACCGGAGGGAGCGGGCCAAGTGCTATTCGAGGCTTGTTCCGTCGCGACAAGTATGCTTTCCTGCGGGCCTGGATATGCCAATGTTTTCCGCTGGAACGCCAACCACTCTGCTCCTTCTTGTCGTCAGTGTCTTACTTTGCGTGGTGGCCGTGGGAGTGACGGCCTACCTGCTCGTGCTACTGTTCTCCGCCTTTATCAGCGCTTTTGGCGGCATGTTTGAGCGCGCGTTGTTTCATCGCCACACCAGCCGTTGTGCACGGGGAGATACCTTGCTCGAAAAAGGCAATCTCGTCGGTGCGATGAAGACCTTCGCACGCGCGTTTTTTCTCAACCCCGTGCGCCGGAATTCAGAATTGCTCTCGGACATCGCCAATTACCACACCGGGCTCTTGAGTCGACTGCTGACCATTGCCGACGATCTCGGTAATGGCCGAGCCCGCCTTCCCGCGCTGGCAATGACGGATCGACTGCTCGCTGACCGACTTGAACTCCAACTGGATTATTTTCGCAGCCGGAAACGCGATGACCACGCGCGACTCCACGAGTTAGAACGCCAGCTTCGCGAGAATCAGACCCGCGTGCGCGCGGCGATTACTCAATTGATTACCGAAATCCGCTCGTCGGAAGAAAAGGTGCTCTATCATTAACGAGCGTGGCAAGAGGTGGTGGTCACGAGAGGAACGATATGTTTGACATCAACACGATCCGCGCGGACTTTCCCGGCATCTCACAACAGGTCTATCTCAACACTGCTAGCGTGGGACTGCCGCCCCGGTCTGCTCTGGATGCCGTGCAGCGCGCAATCACCCTACTCGGCCAAGGTCCGGCGGACATGGGATACCCAGCTTACTACCGGGCACTTGGCGGAGCGACTGTCACGGCGAAAGAGGAAGCCGCCCGACTCCTCCATGTCACGCCAGCGGAGATTGCCTTTATTGATGACACGACCATGGGCTTGAATATCGCCCTCGCCGCCATCCCCTTCGCCGCGGGCGACAACATGATTCTGTGCGATCTCGAATACCCGCAAGTCGCGGTGAGCGCCAATCATGTCCAACAACAACACAACCTCGACATCCGTGTGGCGCATCACCGCAATGGCATCGTCACGGTGGATGACTACGCGAAACTGATCGACAAACGGACCCGGCTGTTGTTGGTGAGTTCGGTGCAATGGATTAACGGGTTGCGCATGGACTTGGCGGCGTTCTCGCAGCTCGCTGAAGAGCACAACTGTTTTCTCGTGCTCGATGCCATTCAGCAGCTTGGTGCGATTCCGCTTGATCTCTCGACCCTGCGTGTCGATTTCCTCGCGGCGGGCGGGCAGAAGTGGCTGAACGCACCATTTGGCGTGGGTCTTCTCTATGTGCGGCAAGGAGCGCAAAGCCAAGTGCGCCCTGGGCTCGCGCACGGGCTGTTCGCTTTCGCGGAACCGTCGGGCGGGTGGGTTCGGTACCTTGGTGATCCCGGTCTCACGCCGTTTCTTGCGCTGCCACTCGCGCCCGACGCGCGGCGGTTTGAGACGCATGGCATGCCGAAGATCATCGGGGCGGCGGGACTCGCGGAATCCCTCGCGTATGTGAATGCTCTTGATGCTCGCGTGGCCACCGATCACATTCTCGCGCTTGGCGACTTTCTGATTGAAGAGTTACAACGGCGCAAGATTAAAGTCTGGACCCCGGCGGAGCATCACTTGCGGTCGGGGATTGTGACCTGTGAACCATTTCCCGATGCCGAGCACGTGCATCGCCTCACGCAGGCGTTAGAGAAGCAGCACATTTATCCGACGGTTCGTTATTGTTCCGGTGTCGGTGGGCTACGAATTTCCATTCATTACTATACGAACCGCGCGGATTTGGAGGCATTGTTGGCGGTGATGGATGAGGAGATGAAAAAGAGTAGTCAGTAGTCAGAGGGTTATTGTCTTTCCCTAACCCCTAGCACCCAGCCCCTAACCCCTAAGGTAGATTTCCGACAATGTCACCCAATCCCACCAAAGCCATCTTTTTCGACGCAGCCGGAACCCTGTTCACGGTCAACGGTTCCGTCGGTGAAATCTACGCACGCCTGGCCCGTGAGTATGGGAAAGACGTGTTTATCAGCGATTTAGAAGCAGGCTTCCGGCGCTGTTTCGCCGATGCGCCGCCGATGGCGTTTCCTGGAGCTTTGCCCGAACAGATTGTTATTCTCGAGAAACAATGGTGGCGTGATATTGTGCGCGAGGTGTTCGCGCCGCTCGGTTCGTTTCCTCGGTTCGATGAATACTTCGAGACGTTATTTTCCTATTTCGCGCGGATCGAAGCGTGGAAGCTCTATCCAGAGACACTGGCGACACTGACCGCGTTAGCCGAGCGTGGGATTCCGCTTGGCGTGATCTCGAATTTCGACTCGCGGCTCTTAGGATTACTGAATGGGTTTGGTCTGACGCGCTTTTTCGATCCTATTGTGATCTCCACGCATGCGGGCGCGGCGAAACCAGAAGGAGCGATTTTTACTCAAGCGCTGGCTCGTCATGGGTTTCGCCCCGAAGACACCGTTCATGTCGGCGATAGCCTGCATGCCGACATTGTCGGCGCACGAGGCGTGGGCATGCTGCCGGTGTTGGTGGACCGGAAGGCGACGACTGAAAGAATGTCGGACTATCTACGGATCAATAGCTTGACGGAACTGCTGAGGGTTGTAGTCGAGTCTCAGACTCCGAACTTCTGAGACTCCGAACCTTTGAGACTCCGAACTTCCCAGACTCCGAACTCCGAACTTCCCTAGCTCCGAACTGTCAGACCGCTTCCTTATCTCGCAACTCGGCGATGTCTTCCCACGAAAATCCCGCTTCCAGCAGAATCTCCTCGCTATGCTGCCCCAACTCAGGTGGTGGATTCGTCGTGATGAGCGGGGTGTCACTCAACGTGATTGGCGTACCGACCACGCGCACCTTGCCAATCTGGGGGTGATCCATCTCGCTCACATAGCCGTTCACCAGCGCCTGCTCGTTGTTGAGAATGTCTTGATACTCCTGCACGGGCGTGGCGAGAATGTCCACGCTGGTGAGCACCTGCATCCACTCGTCCGTCGTCCTGCGCGGGAACACCTCATCCAGCAATTTTTCGATCTTCGCGCCACGGAAGTTGCGGATGACATTATCGCTGTATTCCGGGTCGGACAGGACATGCTCAATGCCCATCGCCCGGCAGAAGTTCGGCCAGCGTTTATCATCAACACCCGCCAGGCAAATCCAGCCATCCTTGGTGCGAAACGATCCCCACACCCCTTGCAAGAACTGATGTCCACGTCCGGCCCGACGTGTCTCCACGCCGCTCACCGATGTGAAGTTGATCTCCATTGGTTGCAGGGCGATCACCGTTCCATAAATGCAGGCGTCAACCTTCTGCCCCTTGCCGGTTTTCTCTCGCGCGTAGAGCGCGGCCAGAATGCCCGCCATCAGCGTCAGTGCACCAGAATGATCGGCGACCAGCGCTCCACATGGGAGCGGACGGTCATCCGGCATGCCGTTCTTGGCCATGATGCCACCCGCCGCCTGCGCCAACGTGTCGCGACTCGGACGGGTCATCCACGGCCCTTTCGGTCCCCAGGACGATCCCATCGCATAAATCAGCCGGGGATTACGCGCGGACAACTCGTCATACCCAAACCCCAAACGATCCAGCACACCAGGGCGGTAATTGCTCAGCAGCACATCGGCGGTCTCCAGCAGGCGATGGAGCACTTCCTTGGCTTCCGGTTTTTTGAGGTCGAGCGTGAGGCTGCGCTTGCCGCGGTTCATCGCCAAGAAGTAATGGCTAAAGTCCGCGTTTTTCGCCTGCGCGCCGGCGATGAGCTTAACGAGCATGAAGCGACTCAAGTCGCCGATGTCACGCATCTCGATTTTGATGACATCCGCGCCCATATCGGCGAGAAACAACCCGGCGTAGGGTCCTTGGATTTCTTGGGCGATTTCGACAACTTTCACTCCGGCCAGCGGTCCAGACATAGACATTCCCTCCTGACGAATAACCTGGGGCGCTTGTATGAGAGGGCGGCGGCAACGTCAAGGCACACGTCAATTGGCGCTTGCCAATGCGTGAGTGCTCCCACTATAACGACGGCCAGCATTTACATATTTTTACAGTGAGGAGGAAGAGTTATGCCAGGACGTGAAGGGATGTCGAAAGTCACCAATTGGGGCCGCTGGGGCAAGGAAGATCAGAAAGGAACCGCCAATTTCATTACGCCAGCGGTGATTGTCGCCGCGGCGAAATTAGTCAAGAAAGGCAGTGTCTTCTGTTGCAGTATTCCGCTCGACCAGGCGGGGCCGGTCTTTCCGACGCGCACCGCGATGCAACGGTTCATGTCGGTGTTGAATGTACCGATCACCGAGCTCGGCATGCCGGGCGCGGCGATTGTCAATGACGATTACGTGACGATGTACCTGCAAGGGTCCACTCAGTGGGACAGCCTCGCGCATGTGGGGTACGGGGATAAGTTCTATAACGATACCCCGACCAGCGTGGTGACGGCGCACGCGGGCGCGGCACGGAACGATATTGGCCAACTGTATCAGTCGTTTGTCACACGCGGGGTGCTGCTCGATATGGTGCGCTACAAGGGCTACGACAAGGATGGCCACCTGCCCAAGGATTATCCGATTACCCCGGATGACCTGGATGGCTGTTGCAAGGCGCAGAAGATCGAAGTGCGGAGTGGTGACGCGCTGTGTTTGCGCACGGGCTGGGTGCCGTACTGGTATTCCCTCAAGACGCACGGGGAAAAGGAAGCCTACTTTCACGCGCAGCCTGGCATGTCCGTCTACACGCTCGACTGGATCCACAAGAAGGAAATCTCGTGTATCGCGGTGGATAACATCGCGGTGGAGCGGTTGCCGTCGGAGATTGATGGGGAGTTCATCCCCTTCCATCAAATCGCGATTCGCGACATTGGGTTGTCGCTCGGTGAGATTTTCACTTTCGATGAACTGGCGAAGGATTGTGCCGCCGATGGGGCGTATGAGTTTCTGTGGGTCGCGCCCCCACTCAACATTCCGCATGCGGTGGGCAGTCCGCTGAATGCGTTGGCGATTAAGTGAGTCGAAAAAAGGGGCGTAAATACTACGCCCCTCGATCAATCGTGATAACCAAGCTGAATAATAGCCGGGCGGCTGCTTTCAGGTTCCCTCTCCCGGCTGGGAGAGGGTTAGGGTGAGGGGGATCGCAGTGAGTTCACCGACGCGTTACGCCCTCCGCCCCGCCATCGCTTCCAGCCGCTCAATCCGCTCTTCCAGCGGCGGATGGGTGCTGAACATCTTGGTGATGAACCCCATCGACAGCGGATTGACGATGAACATATGCGCAGTCTGCGGTGAGGCATCCATCGGCAATCGCTGTGAGGCAACGCCGAGCTTGCGCAACGCCGAGGCTAAGGCCAGTGGGTCCCCACACATTCGCGCGCCGGTGGCATCCGCGGAAAACTCACGCGTACGTGAGATCGCCATCTGAATGAGCATCGCCGCGAAGGAGGCCACGATGGGGAGGAGAATCATTTCAAGAATCCCGCCGCCGCCTTCTTCGTTGCTATCGCGGCGGAACCCACCAAAAATCGCGCCCCACTTGATCATGTCGGCCAACATCATAATCGCGCCCGCCAGCGTCGCCGCGATCGAACTAATCAAGATGTCGCGATTTTGCACGTGCGCCAATTCATGCGCGAGGACGCCCGTGATCTCTCGCTCGTCCATCATGCGCGTGAGACCTTCGGTCACCGCGACCGCCGCATGCTGAGGATTGCGCCCAGTGGCGAAGGCATTCGGACTGTCGCCAGGAATAATGTAGACCTTGGGCATCGGCATCCGCGCGCCCAGCGCGAGGTTATGAACGATGCGGTATAACTGCGGAGCTTCCGATTCCGTGACTTCGCGAGCGCTGTACATACGAAGGACAATCTTGTCGGAAAACCAATAGCCGATGAGATTGCTGACCGACGCGAAGATCAACGCGATCATCATCCCGTTCGAGCCACCGAAGTAGTTGCCGATGGCCATCATCAGCCCGGTGAGGGCACCCAGTAACAACGTCGTACGCATCATAGGTTTTTCCTCCTCTTCGTTAATAGGTAAGACTGCGTCTTCCCTCTGTCAATCAAGGGGACTGCTAGCTGAATAGGTGACTGAGGAGCAATCCGACAATCAACCATACGCCATACTCCAGGTGAAGCTTGACGGTATAGAACAGGGCCGCGTTCACATCTTCCACCTTGTCGGAACTAAATGGGATGCGGACCGCGGGAATAGCGTGCCGCAGGGTCGCAAACGTCAACAACACTGGCCACGGGGCGTAGCCCAAGAGCACGAGAAGCACCGTCAACACAAAGGCGCCGTATACCAGTCCCGCGAGTTCCCAACAGGCGGCGGTACGACCAATCACCGTCGCCAGCGTCTGTTTGCCACGCTCCTTGTCGGACTGCAGATCCCGGATGTTGTTGGCATGGAGAATGGCCGCCACTAAACAGCCCACCGGTAATGAAATCAGGAAGGACGAGAGCGTGAACATTTCTCGTTGGACGAAATAGGCCCCGATCACGATGACCGGCCCCATGAAGATAAAGACCGTGGCTTCACCGAGCGCGATGTAGGCCAGCGATAGCGGCTTGGCGGTATAGAAATAGCCAGCCAAAACGCTGACCAGTCCCAGTGCGAGCACCGGCCAGCCACACAGCGCGACCAGAATCAGCCCACAGACACTGCCGATGCCAAACGTGACGATGCCGCCCCAATACATTTCGTTCGCCGTCAGCAGCCCGCGTTGAATGACTTGGCTCGGCCCTAGCGTCTCTGGCGTATCGACCCCGTTCACATAATCGTAATAGTCGTTGATCATGTTGGTCCCAACCTGAATGAACAGCGACCCGATCAGCGCCAGCAAGAAGCGACCAAAAAAGAACGGGCCATCCATAATCGCCAGCACCGTACCAATGAGGACCGGTGTCACCGAAGCGGTAAACGAAAAAGGGCGTGAGGCTTCAACCCACGCCTGCCATCGACTGGGGCCAGCTCCAGCGGTCATCACGTTTCCATCTGTCATAGCGCATTTCCTCCGCCGCCATTATGAAACTCCTCGCTACGTTCGACAAGGCGGCGTGGTGGCGCTCTTGCTCCGATTTCCTAAAAGAGGCACAACCCTGCCGAGGAGGAACGCGCATGCCAACTGAACCCATTGGTCGCCTCGACCATGTCGCCGTGGCCGTGCACAGCATTGACCAAGCCCGAAAATTCTTCGAGGGCATCCTGGGCGCCAAATTTCGCTACATCACCGAAGCACGCGGAGGCGGGTTTCGGTTCGCCGTGCTTGATCTGTACGACTTTACGATCGAACTGCTCGAAGCCGCGGACCCCAAGAACTTTGTCGCCACCTTCCTGGAAAAACGTGGCGAGGGGGTGCATCACATTACGTTACAGACCCCTGACTTGCCGGAGAAGATCGCGTTCATGGAAGGGCAAGGGATTCGCGTGGTGGATAAGCGTGAGGAAGATTCGCGGGTCGTGGAAACGTTCTTGTCGCCTAAAACCGCTTGCGGGGTGTTGTTCCAACTCGCGGAGGGACAGCCGGCGTTGAATAATGAGCCGTATTGGAAAAAGAAACAATAGGACGTTTGCCTTCACCGGGCGGTTGATCTAGCCTTGGCTTGAATCCACACTGGAGTCTGTCAATGATTGAGATCGATATCCAAGAAACCGAGACGCCCCTCTCCCATTTGCTCGACCAAGTCGCGGCGGAGGGCGAAATCCTCATCTCTAAAGCAGGGAAGCCTCTTGCCCGGCTCGTTCCATACGTCCCTCAACTTCCATCTCGTATTCCTGGATTAGATGCCGGGCTTGTCGAGATAGCAGAAGATTTTGACGCTCCCCTACCTGAAGCTATATTGCAGGCATTTGAGTCGTGATCGTTCTTCTCGACACGCATTGTTGGATGTGGTGGATTTCCACACCCGCTCGTCTCAACGACACGGCAAGAGCGCTGATTGCCGACCGGCGGAATACGGTCTACTTTTCCGCCGCCAGCGCCTGGGAAATTGCCATCAAGTACGCTCTGAGAAAGTTGCGCCTGCCTGAATCACCAGAAACATTTATTCCAAGCCGATTGGAACGGGACGGGTTCACCGCTCTCCCAATTCTGTTGCCTCACGCGTTGCAGGTGACTACGCTTCCACATCATCACCGCGACCCATTCGACCGGATATTGATCGCACAAGCGCAGGTGGAAAACATTCCGCTCTTAACCGCTGATCCCCAACTCAAAGCATATACAGCGCAACTGCTTTGGGCTGTGTAATAGCCTGGCAATCGCGCTTACTTCTGCTCCAGACTCAAGAACACCAGCACCACGGCAAGCACGACCAGCACCGCGAAAAAGATTTTGATCCAGCTCTTGGGATAATCGCCAGAAATCGCGCCGGTGTAGCCGTTGACGATGACATGATAGGCGCGCGGGCCGTAGTTGTAGGTCAGCAGCCACACCGGCGTGAGGATATGCTTGAACGTCTGGCCGGTGTAATCGGCGTGCACCTGAAGATTGCGGTAGGTGTCGCCCGGTATTTGTTGCACGCAGAGCGCGCGCAGTTCCTCTTCCATGCGCGCACGCGAATGCTGCGCGGCGACGATCAAATCAATCTGATACCGTTCCACCACCCAGCCGGAGAGAAACCCGGCTTGATAGGGCACCAAGTCTTGCGTGGGAAACGGCTCAATCGCGCGCAGATGATGTGGCTCAATGGCATGTGACGCCGACACCAGGGTATCGTTGAAAAAATGTTGGAGTGCGCCCGCCGCCGGTTCCCAGCGGACCTGTCGCACCTGGCGAGTGCCCATGCGCCCGTCCGAGGTGCGATACTGTTCCGTGACGTAATAGTAGTGCCCAGCCTCGGCTCGCCAATCGGCGGCCACTTGCGCATCAAAGGTCCAATAGGGCAGATAGACACCTTTGACTTGATCGGTGAGCGCGGCCTGTTTCAGCTTGTTGGGCGCGAACCACACCTCACCGTACCATTTGCGAATCTGCTCCCGCACTTTCGTTTCGCTGATCTTGAGAGGTAACAGACTTTCTGGGGTGAACGAGTCCTTGAGCTGCTCGTAGGGCACGAGTGAGGATGAGCCGCAGAAATCGCAGCGTTGCCCCACGCGCGTGGCATCAAACACGGAGATCGCCTGACAGCTCTGACATCTGACCGAGGTTTTCTGTGCTTGCCAGCCGCGATGCTCATCGGAGATGCCACGGAGCGCTGTCACCAAATCATGTTCAACGATCTCGCCTTCGCCTTGGGTCTCAACTTCCAGCGTGCCGGGAGCGGTGGTGCCACAAAATGGGCATATAAGCGCCTGTTTGGCGGGGTTCCACTGCGCCTCGGCGCCGCAGGCCGGACAGTGGTGCTTTTTGAGTGCAGTCGTGTGTTGGTCCATGGGGAAAGTCTCAGGCAAGTCTCGGACAAGTCTCAAGCAAGTCTCAAAGAAGTCTAAAACCTGTCTTGGACTGCCTTAGACTCGTCTTGGACTTGGCCCTGGACTTGTCCCTTACGCTTTCAGAAATTCCTCCACCGCCGTCCGGGTAATGCGATACGCCGAGCCGATCTTCTTGGCTTTCAGATCGCCCGCGGTGATGGTCGCCATGACATCCTCTTCCGTGACACCGAGCAGCTTCGCCACGTCGGCCGGGCCAAGTAGTTCTGGAAGTCCATTGGCGGCAGGTGCGGCGGCAACTGGTGCCGGAGCCGCTGGCGGTGTTGCTTGTCCGGTGATGCCACCAGTCTGCTGCATCATCTGTTGGGCCACCGCCATCCCCACCGCCATCTCCGCGCCAACACCACCAACGCCAGACCCGCCTTTTTCGAGACCCTGGGCCATCTGAAATTTCACATAGTCATTGAGATTGCCTACCGCCGCCATGCTGGAGCGCTTGTCGATCGCCTGCTCGACTTCTGGTGGCACCGACACGTTTTCCAGCACGAACGTCGTCAGCGCAATGCCATATTTTTCCGTCAGCACCGGACTGAGGATTGGCAACATCGCCTCGCCCACTTCCGCATACCGAGTGGCAATATCAAGCACCGGGACTTTCGCCGTCGCGAGCGCGTCGGAAAAGACACTGACCATGCGCGACCGCATGGTGTCGGCGAACTCATCGAGCCGGAAATGGTCATCCGTGCCCGCCACTTCCTTGAGGAACAGGCGCGGATCGACGATGCGAAAGTCGTAGGTGCCGTAGGCGCGTAGCCGCACGATGCCGAAATCTTGGTCACGCATCATAATCGGATTGGCCGTACCCCATTTGTTGCCCGTAAACAGGCGGGTGTTGACGAAATAGACGTCGGCCTTGAAGGGCGACTCAAATCCATATTTCCATCCTTTGAGATCAGAGAGGATAGGAATGTTCTCAGTAATCAGCTCGTGCTTGCCAGGACCGTAAGTATCGCCGAATTGCCCAAGATAGACGAACTGCGCCACTTGAGATTCGCGGACAATCAATTGTGCGCCGCGTTTGATTTCTTTGTCTTCATCAGGGAAGCGAAACGACAACGTATCCCGTGAATCGTCTTGCCACTGGATAATGTCGATAAATTGGCCGCGAATAAAATCAAAAAGAGCCATAGTGTCCTCCCTGAAATCCGATTCCGGCGCATCTTAAACTGTTGCTAGAGGCGACGCAATTTTACGGGAGCACCTTTTGCGGGCACAGCACGCTGTGCTCCTCAGGTCATCAATCCCCAAGAGCTGCGGATCGTGCGCCGCACTTCGCGACAATCCGCGATGGCCTGTCGGGCATCCGCTTTTGTGGCGTCGTAGCCGGAGTATCGGTAGAGCACGGCAAACCGGTTCAGGGCATTGAGCTGCGGGTGCAATGCTAGCCAGTGTGGTTCGATGGGCAGTAGCAGGTTGAGTAACGCCAGCAACTCGTGGGTTTTGGTGACAGCAATGCCGGCTTCCACCAGTCTGGCTTTGAGATATTTTTCCGCGCATTGCTGGCTGTGATAGCAGGCGGCATCATAGACGGGATGCTTGCGAGCGCGGTAGGCTTTCAGCGCCATCTCCCAATCGCCTTCCGCCTTGTTCACCCACTCATCCGTGGCAGGCTTCATACATCACCTTGCCACGAGTGACGATCTCTCGCATGAAACTATCGCCGATCTCCAAGCGGTGCCAAAGCTGCTCCGGCGTGCGAATAAGCAAATCCATCGGGGTGACCAGTCCCAGCTCGCGGCTGATTTCGATGGCCTGCCTGACCGAGCTACCGGTAAAGTTCATCACCACCAGCAGATCCAGATCGGATTCCGATGTCGGTTGTCCCCAGGCGTGCGAGCCAAACAGGATGATCTGCTTCGGGTGGTATCTCTCAGCGATACGATCACAGACCCGTCGGATGTACGCGCCGCGCTGGGCTGGATGGTGGAAGTTGTCCGTCCATTCCTGGAATTTCCCCATGAAATCCTGCACCTCCGGCGGCAACGCGGAGGTGTTGCGCGCGGGGCGACGGCGCCTCGTCTGAGGTGATAATTTTTTGGCTGTGCCTGGTGCTCCCTTCACATTCCGTCTCCCGCCCCCGTCAGGATATTTGGACATTTTATCATGGCTTGGCTGCACGGAAAAAGAAACAGGGACTCACTGGAATAAAGTCAAACGGGCAATAGGGAACAACCACCTATCCTAATAATGATATCAGTAACGAGACATTGGCCTTTGTCCCTCGTGCCCAAAAGCAAAGTCCTTTGCTAGCGCTTCTCAGTCCCTCTACTCATGACGGCATGAGTGAACATACCAAGCTGCGGAGGAAAGAGAGATCACCAAGAAGCTTTCCGTCCATCGCGACTCTACGAGCACGCCGCCGGAACGGTGCACGCAGCATTGACGAGAGGGACAATGTTAGTGCTCAGAAATGGACTTGCACCCATCTGCTTGAGGAGAGTACCGGGAGTGAC
>JANMSE010000653.1:0-7602 GCA_031389045.1 Deltaproteobacteria bacterium
ACTTGGCCACTGAACCCGAATACGCCAGAAGACAATCTGTATCGACGATTGTTGGAGCGCGTCTATCGGATTGCCCATGAGCGAGGGACGCGGACGATCCTCACTGGGGGCTTTGGTGACGATCTGTATGCTGCTGGTGCACGGTACTGGTTGGCCGATTTGCTGAAAGAAGGACGCGTGCATCAGGCTGTGCGGGAAAGTGTCTGGGAGCTGCGACGATATGGCTTCCACCGCTTGGCACGAAGAAATCTGCTGCCCCTCCTCGGCTGGCACTGGTTGCGAAAACTCCGGCCACGGACACGACCAACGTGGCTGACTACGGAGGCGCAAGCCTTGCTTCCCGAAAGCGATTCATGGCCAGTCTCCGCGGCCACTGCCGCGCGCCCCGAACAGCACCAGACGATTCTGGGCCTCCGTGGGGGGTACGACATCGCGGCGGAGACGGTGCATACGAGCCGCGCGGGAGTTGAACTCCGTTTGCCCTATCGCGATCGTCGCCTGGTGGAGTTTATGTTGGCGATTCCGGCTCACCAATTGTATCGCCACGGACTCTATAAACACGTCTTGCGTATGGGGATGCGGGGCGTGTTACCAGAACGCATTCGCCGTCGTCGCCACCCCACGTCGTTGACGCCGTTGTTCGTCCGAGGGATAGTTGAGCGCGAGCGGGACACCGTGCGGCGCTTGATCGCGAATCCGGCGTGTGAGTGGCCGCGCTACGTGCGGTCTGACTGGTTGCAGCGCGTGCCGCCGGGCGCGCGGGCGTCGGAGATGGAAGAATTAATTCTGTGGCTGTGCGTCTGTTTTGAGCGATGGCATGGGAACATGACACGGATTGATGGACAACGGAGAATATCCCCGCACATGCCGTGTGAAAAAGGAGAGACGAGTGGAACGTGAGCGTCCTGAACACCAAGTTCCGACCACGCAGGTCAATGGATCACCGCACGTGGTTACTCAACCACGACGACCCTACGTGCCCCCGCGATTGGAAGTGTACGGGAATGTGCGCGAATTAACTCACGGCGTATCACCAGGAACGGGGGATTCTGGAAGTCCTGGAACGCGGAAACCGCCGACATAGGAGTAGGGTAGGTACGCGACCTACCCTATGAAACACATGCGATGCGATCGACTTGCATTGCCGGAACCCAGTCCCAGCCTTGAAAACCAGGTCCTGTTGTGCGCGGCGCATCCACAGGTGACGCCGGAACGCCAGGAGCGGTTGATGAAGTTGTTGACCGCCCCGCTTGATTGGGAGCGGCTTGTGGCTTTGGCCGAGCGCCACGAAGTCCTACCGCTTTTGTCCCGTCATGTGGGGGCGGTACCCGCGGAAATGGTGCCGGAGGCCGTGCGCGCGGTGCTCGCGACGCGGGTGCGTGAAAACCTGGTCCGCAATCTGCACCTTCAGCAAGAACTGCTACGGGTGCTGGCTGCGTTGAATCAGGCGACGCTTCCCGTCATGCCGCTGAAAGGACCGTGGTTGGGGGAGCTGCTCTATGGTGATGTGACCCTGCGCATGACGGGCGACCTTGATCTGTTGATCCAACCGCGCGACCTTGATGCCGCTGAACAGGTGCTTGCGGATTTGGGGTATCGACGTGGTCGTCCCCGCGAGCACGAAGAGGAGTCCTATCATTACACGTTCGTGCGTGATGACCGGCACGCGCTGCCCGTCACGGTGGAACTGCATTGGGACATCGTGCGGGCCCATATCGCGCGTCGCGATATGGCCGAGGTGTGGAGCACGGCGACCCGTGGCCAGTGGCATGGCCGGGAGATTTGGACGATGTCCACGCCCGATCTGTTTGTGATCCTCTGTCAGAATGCCGCTAAAGACACGTTTGGATTTCTCAAACAGTTGGTGGATGTCGCGCTCGTGATTGAACGGTGGGGAGCGACTTGGTCGTGGGCGGCTCTTGCGCACACGATTCGGACCACGCAAATGCGCACACGGGTCTATTTGACGATCTCCTTGACGCAACAGTTGTTGGGCAGCCAGATTCCCGCCGATTTTCTGGAGGCGATTCGCCCGCCACGGGGAATCAGTTGGCACGTTGGACAATACCTGTTGCGCCGGCGCGGCGGCGTGCTGCATACCGCGCGTGTCGATGTTGGTCCGCCGTTCAACCCGATTCTGACCTTGTTGTGGGAAGATGGCTTGCGTGGGAAACTCCGCCATCTCCGGCGTCTGATTTTTCCCCCAGCCAGTTATCAAGCCCGATGGACCGGGCAGTCTCCCGCAACCTCCTTGTGGTGGCGGTATCCACTGTGGCTTGGCCAGGTATTCGGGCACATTTTTCGTTTTCTACCTCATTTCGGCATCCGTCAGACGAGCAAAAAAAGCCACTACGTCGAAAAATAGGAATAATCGACGTTTGCATCGGGTTTTTCCGATGTGTATCCTAAGGCGGCTCACGGAACCGTCATGGGGAAAATGCACGTGGGATTAAAGTGATTTCCTCTTGTGACGATACAAAGAGGGTCTGGTGAATATCCAGACTCTCATAAGATAGTTTTACTACAGGCATCACCGGAACCAACATGAAAAGTCACTCCAGGGCGGCAACCTTTCTCTTTTTGACATTCATATTCGTGGTCATCCCTCTTCGGTCGCGGACTTACGCTGAAGATACGCTTGCGCACCAGCATGCCGACTCAACACGGGTTCGCAGTAACATCGTGGGCAAGGTCGCCGACGCCCACGGCAATCCTCTTGCGAAGGTGAAAATGACGGTCCTTGATCCTCAGAACCGCGAGATCGTGGCGCGAGGAGTCAGTAACGCGCAAGGGGAATATGTCATTGAGTGCCTTGATCCGCGTGAGTATTACTTGGAACTCAGTGCTCTGCCTGAGCGATTCGTCGGCCAAACCGTCGTTGTCAATTTGGGGAAAGACGGGCAAATCGTGCAATGGGCCGCGAATGCGGAGGTTCCCGCCGTCGCTACTACGCAGGTCGGTGGTGGCGTGTGTGGGTGTGGGACCGGGTGGTTGAGTCAAAAAGACGATGACGAGCGGAGAACTGTCTCCCGGAGCAATATCGTCGGGCAAGTGGTTGATGCGCAAGGCAACCCCATGGAGAAGGTGAAAGTGACGGTTTTCGACTCCGCTAATCAGGAGATCATCGCTCGGCGCATCACGGATGATAGAGGAAACTACGCGATTGAGTGCCTAGATGCGCGAAAATACAACCTCGTGCTTGAGGCGTTACCGACACAGTTCTTGACGCGGAACGCCGCCGTCGATCTTGGCAAAGACGGACTGGACGTGCACTGGGCCGCGAATCAGCAGACTCCTGACATCGACTCGGCGACGAATGGCGGCCTGTGTAGTTGTGCCGCGGCATTGGCGAGTGACGGGAGTCAAGCGGGCGCGGCCCTTGCCAGTCCTGCTGGTACAGGGGGCACGTTCGGTACTGTGGCCACGGTTGGCACAGGCGTGCTTGTGATTGGCGGAGGCGTGTCGCTTGGGGTTCTTCTCAGCGGAGGTGGGGGAAACCCTGGGAACCCACCGCCACCAGCTAGTCCGTCGCGGTAACGAACAACTAGGAAGGATAATGACCGGTCAGCAGTCTCGTCGTATCTCTCTTGTCGCCACTTTTTTCCTGTTCATCTGTACTGGATGCGCGCCGATGGCATCCTCATGGACGACAACTTCGCCGTCGTCGCCACCACAGTTTTCGCAAGGAGTGCCCGCTGCCATAGGGAGCGGCGCGCCCAACGCCGCCGCGCGCGTGAGCACGGAACAAACGGATGTGGAGCGACTGGCCGCGGTGTGGCAGCAACGACGCGAGCAAGTGACCGATTACCCCATTGGCCCCGGCGATGTGATAGAGATTTCCGTGCCGGCGATGAAGGAACTGGAGAGTCGCACGATTCGCGTCTCTGGAGAAGGGGCGATCTCGCTCCCCTTTATTGGCACTGTGCAAGCGAAAGGGCTGACGCAAGATCAGATGACCGAGCAATTGCGCCAGCGGCTCGACAAATACATGTACAACCCGCAGGTCAACGTGTTTGTCCGCGAATATCGTAGTCGCCAAGCCGCGGTGATTGGCGCGGTGAACAAGCCAGGGCTCTACAGTCTCGCCAGTGGCGCTGACACCATTCTCGATCTGTTGGCGATGGCGGGTGGCTTGAATGCCACCGCCGCGCAACGCATTCTGTTCATCCCGGCGGAACCACTGGAAAGCGACAAAGCCAAAGCCCTGCTTTCGCTATTTCCCACACAGCTCACCAGCACGGACGCGGCTCCGCTCTTTCTCAAGAAAGTGGATCCGATCATCATTGATTTGCAATTTCTGTCGAACGGTGAGGGGCAAGTCTATATGACCATGCCCGCCCGACCTGGGGACGTCTTCATGGTGCCTGGCGGTGGCGATGTGCTCATTGATGGGTGGGTCGAGAAGCCGGGTGCCTATAAAGTTACCCCAGGATTGACGGTATTGGGGGCCGTGACGGCGGCAGGGGGGCCACTCTTTCCGGCGGACACGAGCACGGTGAAGATTCTGCGTACCGATAAAGTGGGCATCCGCACGTTTCTCACCGCCGATCTCGAGAAAATTAAAAACGGAGAACAGGAAGATATCCGCGTGCAAGAAGGGGATGTCGTCGAGCTGGGTTCGTCCAATGCGAAGCTGGTCTCTTACGGCGTCTACAAGATGTTCACGACCCTTGTCCATATTGGCGGGAATATCCCACTATTTTAGTAAGCGTTCAGCGTTCAGCCGTCAGCTTTCAGCAAAAACAAGGAGATGCACATCCTGCGGGCTTTGGTTCGTGTCAGAAGTTGGACAAAATCTTCTGTGTCTTCCTGTCTGGCTGACTACTGAGAGCTGATAGCTGAACACTTGCCTTTTTTAAGAAGCGCCTATGAAAGACCTCACCCCCTATTTTCTGCGTCCCGCATCTCCCACACCGGAAGAGTTCGACGTGCGTCCAGGTGCGATTGTCCACAGCGAACCCCTTCACCTCTGGGACTATTGGCAAGTGGTGCGGAAGCACGGCTTGCTCATCGTGGTGTGTTTTCTGCTGACCGTGGTGATAACGGCGGTCAACACGTTTACGACGACGCCTATCTACATGGCGGAGACCACCCTGCTGATCGAACGCAAGGCCCCGCGCGTGCTCGACCTCCGTGATGCCCAGGGAGACGGGGGCTTTGATTACGACGAGTATGACTACTACCGTACGCAGTTTGAGATTCTGAAAAGCCGGGGCTTGGCCGTGCAAGTCATTCGCGCCCAGAGTCTGGAGAGCAACTCCACTTTTGTTGGGAAGAAAGTCGAGCCTGGCCCGCTGGGTCGCCTATGGGCGGAAATTCAGAGTTGGCCCAAGACGATACTGAGTGTCATGTCACCTGCTCCGCCTCCCCAGCAACTTGAGACCACGAGTACGGATGTGAAGCCGGAGTTGCTGGGCGCGTATCTCGGCGGGCTCGATATTCGTCCGGTGCCACGCACGCGGCTCGTCAAAATCGCGTTTCGTTCGCCCGATCCCTCGCTCAGTGTCGCGGTCGCCAACGCCCATGCGCGCGCCTACATTCGCCATGGGGCTGAACTCCGTTCGGAAGCGAACCGGGAGGGGCTGAGCTTTCTCGAAGAAAAATTGGTGGAGCTGAAAGAACGCGTCGAGAAAGCGGAAGCGGCCTTGAACCAGTACCGACGCGACAAAGGCATTATCTCCTTGGATGACAAGGAAAACATCATCGTCAATCGCTTGGTGGATCTGAATACCCGTTTGACCGAAGCCGAGGCGGAACGCATCGGGTTGGAAGCGCAAGTGCATACGCTTAAGAAAGGCGGGAAATCGTTGCCGATGTTGGCCGACAACGGGTTAGTGAAAAGCCTCACGGAGCAGTTAGCCAAGGTTGAGGCGGAGGGCGCGCACCTGGCCTCGCAGTTCAAGCCGGATTATCCTCCGCTCCAACAGTTGAAAGCGCAAGAAGCGGAAATCCGCAAGCAGTTGCGCCAAGAAGAGCAAAAAGCCGAGAAAGGCATTACCTCGGCGTTCCAAGCGGCGTTGCGCAATGAAAATGAGCTGCGCGCGAAAATGGAGGAGCAGCGCTCCACGACCCTCAGTCTGAAAGACGCCTCGGTGGAGTATGCCGTGTTAAGCCGGGAGGTGGATACCAATCGCCAATTGTACGACAGCGTGCTCCAGCGCATTAAGGAGATGGGGGTGGCGACGGAGATGCGGACCTCCAATGTATCCATTATCGATCAAGCCAGTTTCCCACGCCTGCCGATTTCTCCCAATAAGCGTTCCGCGCTGATGTTTGGCGCGTTGCTGGGGCTCCTTGGTGGGGTCGGGCTCGCCTTTTTCTTCGAATATCTCGACAACACGATCAAGACGCCCGACCAATCGGAACGTGAGCTGGGGCTCCCCAGTTTAAGCGTGGTCCCTCATTTCCTCAGTATGCGCGGGGGCGACCCTGCCGAAGGGTCGCCCCTGGCTCAGAAGGCACGTCAGCAATTGCTCGCCTGGAAACGGTGGGGGCATCTCCAACTCGGTGGGGAGCCGGCACCAGGAACCGCCAGCACGCAGATTGTTGTGGCGCATCATCCGCTCTCCGTGGTGAGTGAGGCGTACCGCACGCTGCGGGCCGGGATTCTCCTCTCGCGAGCCGAGGAACCACCGCGGCTCTTGCTCTTTACCAGTGGTGTCCATGCCGAAGGGAAAACCTCCACCACCCTGAATACCGCGATTACCTTCACGCAAATGGGGGTGCGGGTGTTGGTGATTGACGCCGATTTGCGGCGCCCCAGTTGTCACAAAGCGTTAGGAATGAAAGGCGGGCCGGGCCTTGCCGAGGTCCTCACTGGCCAGCGGAAAGTGGAAAAAGTCATCAAGCGAACTTCTGTTGATAATCTGTATCTGTTAAGTAGCGGCACCATTCCTCCGAACCCCGCCGAGCTGATCGGCTCGGTCAAAATGCATGAAGTCCTGACCGCGTTGCGGACGCAATTTGACTATGTCTTTATTGACTCTCCACCAGTGATGCCAGTGAGTGACGCCTTACTGTTGGCGAAGATGGTCGATGGCGTGGTGATGGTGATTGGCGGGCAAGAAACGCCGAAGAAAGTGGTCAAGGAAGCGCGCGCGCGTCTGACGTATGCCCGCGCGAAAATCCTGGGTACCGTCCTCAATAAAGTCGATCTCCAGCGTAGTGGCTATTACTACCATAATTACTACTACTATTCGTCGCACTATCATCGCTCCGGGGAAGCGGAGGGAGAGTGAACAGGTGGTGTGACCGCGTTGTCCTTGGCGGAGTGCTGATCCTCCTCTTGGTGACCCCTCTCGCCTTTGGGTCCGTTCATCCGTGGGCCTTCTCTTTATTGGAGATCGTCATTTTTCTGCTGGCGGGTGTGTGGGCCGCGCGGACGCTGAAAACGCGGAGCAACGTCTCTTCCCCTTTCCCTCTCCCTGCGAGGTGCAGCACTTGCGCGTCGATCTTCGCGTCGCGCAACGCCTTCGGCATAGCTCCGTTGATGGCTTGCGCTCCCTGCGATCCCCCGAAAATCAGAATAGTCCGTTTGGCAGGGTCCAATCCGAGCTGCCTCCGCGCCTCGCTCGGGTCCGTGTGCCCGTGCAACTTTGGTCG
>JANMSE010000048.1:0-12865 GCA_031389045.1 Deltaproteobacteria bacterium
CGGGACGAGGAGGGCTTCTCCAGTTGCTCGACGCGTCCTGGTCACCGTGCTGTCGCTCCCACCCCGCCGAAGCAAGTCGCCGCGTCATCCAGCCTGCGGCGCCCTGTGCGGCCTTCGCCCTGTGGTCGTGGGCTCGGCCTCCGGGGCTAATCTCTTTCGGGGCCACCTCTGCGGTTACTTTCGTTACGGCCCGGTGACTCGCTCCCCATCCTTGGCTGGCTTTGTCGATGGGCTTCAGGTCCGTGATTTCTCGCCTCCCTGCCATCGCTGCTACAGGGGTCTGGCTTTTTCCCTGGTGGGACTGTCTCCCACTGAACGCGCCAGCCTTTGCTGGACGCACAACCACATGGGATTCGGACACTTCGTCTCATCTTGTGCCCTCCACCGAGACGCGAGACACTCCGCCCGAACGAGGATGAGCCCTTGCCGCGGATCGAACGGGAAGTTCATAGTACGACCGCCGTGTCTTGGGGCATCTTGCCAGTGTAGAGCACCGCGAATCGCTTGGGCCGTAGCTCCACGGCTTTACGGTAGACCTCGTCCCGGTCTTTACTGTGCCAGCACACCTTGCCACTCTGCACCTCCAACACCTCGTTGGTCTGAGGGTCGGCAACCAAAATCCACTCTGCCGCGAATTGTGCTTCGATTTGCGTAATCGTCAAAACATCGTCCATCCAAGTGGTCCTCCTGGGGGGATTATAGAACCGAACCTCTGTCAGAGGCGAGCCTGGGTTTTCGGCTTCAATTCCTCCCCATTCAGCGGGGGTCCCGGCTGAAGCGCGGCGCAGTCCAGGGAAGACGCCCTTTCTCCTCTCCGATTCCCCGTTTCTCCGATTCCTTACTAATTGTTACCGAGCGGCGGGAATCCTGGTCGGTTCCGCATTGGGCATCCTCTTTACCACGGCAGCAAATCACGGCACATTCGGGGGTGAGAAAGGAACACTCGATGCGCGTGGAACTCAGTTTACCAGATGAGGTGTATCTCCGAGCCCAACGACTTGCTCAGGTCAGTCACCGAGGCATTGCCGATGTCCTCATTGATACGCTTGCGCTTTCTTTACCGACGATCGAGCAGTCGGATACGAGTGCTCCTTTGTCTGAACTCTCGGATGTCGAGGTCTTGGCGCTCACCCAACTCCAATTGAAGCCGAAAGAGGATCAGCGACTGAGCGCTTTATTGGACAAACAGCAAGCGGGTGAGATGACGGATTCGGAACGCGGCGAATTGTGGACACTGATGCAGCAGTACCAGGCGGGGCTGTTGCGCAAAGCCCAAGCCCTCCAAGAAGCGGTCCGGCGGAAACTCCACTCAATCATGTGATGGCGATCCTGGTCAGACGTGTGTGGGTAGCGGCAGGGTGGCATCCGCCCGTTTCTTCAAGATGATCTCTTCACACGAAGGTAATCCGCCCAAGTGAAACCCACCGGTGCATCTCCCTGTCCATCCGTGATACAGTGCGCGACGGCGGATGGGGACCGACATCGTCATCCGCGGCACGGGTAACGTTCCCTCAGCAATTTTTCACGAGGAGGAAAGGCAACAATGATTCTGGCGAAACTCTGGCATACGCTCCAAGCGCAAATCAACAAACTGGCCAATGTCTTCTGGGCGGCGGACCCCATCGCGCAAATGCAGTACGAGTACGATCAGGCGGTCGAGGAACTCAAAGGGGGCCGGGAAGGGTTGGCGCAGTATCGCGCGCTCGTCGAACGGGTTATGCGTCAAGCTGCCACCCACAAAGCCCACGTCTCATCCTTGGAAGCGAAGGTCAAAGCCTATCTCCAAGCCGGAGACCGTGAGACCGCCGCCCGCTTCGCCCTCGAATTGCAAAAGGCTAAAGGTGAATTGGCCGAGAGCGAAAGCCAACTCACTATGCACGAGGAGTCCTACAACAATAATCTCACCAAAATTAAACACGCGGGGAAAAAACTCTCGGAGATCCGCGACAAGATTTCCAAGTATGACGCGGAACTCAAAATGAGTCGCGCCGAGGCGGAAATGGCGGAACTCGCGCAAACGTTCGATTTTTCGGTCACCACCGATTTCGGGCAAATCGAACAGATGATCCAAGAGAAGATCGGCCTCAACCGCGCCAAAGCACGAGTCACCGCCGACCTGTCCGGCGAGGGAATCGCGGACATCCAACGCGAGCAGGCGATGGAAAAGAATCTCGCGGATCAGGCCCTCCGTGAATTTGAGATCCAAACTGGTATGGTCACTCCGGAAACCGCTGGCGTGATGCAGACGGAAAAGGAACTGGGGCCGGCGACGGTGAAGCAGAGTTGAAAAGTTCGGAGTCGGAAGAAGTTCGGAGTCAAAGGCCGTTCGGAGTTCGGAGTCTCAGACCGTTCGGAGTCTTGGAACCAAGAAGCCGCAAAGAGTAGCATCACGTGACACAAGATATTCAGACATTGTCGCGCTCAGGCCGAGCGACGCCGCTCCCCGCGTGGTATCCCGCTTGGGCGCGGGAGCTGGCGGACCTCTATTTCTCTGGAACAACCTGCCTGTTTCTCCTGCACGGAAATGTCCATGACTTTATCCGCAGCTCGGACAGCACCGAGGACAACAACGATACCTATGCGACGCTGAGCGAATTTCTCGCGTCGCAAGTGTTCGGCTCGTGGGACATCGCGTTGCAGTATGACTTGGGTCGCGGCTTGCGTACCGCGGCAGGGAATAGTCCCCAGCGGTTGCAAACAATGATGCAGCACCTCTCGGCTCGGTTGGGGGAAGCAGGCGCGTGGCCACGGGACCCGGAAAATGTCCTTTTATTGTTGGACCGCTTTCTGGAACGGAACCTCCTCGAAACCGACCCGGCGCAACGCAAGAGTATCGGGCTCATCTTCGACTATGCCCAACACTTAGTGCCCGCCGCCGATCTCAACATGTTAGGTCGTGGCCCAGGCACCAACCTGGTGCGGTTTCTCGGCTGGGCCCAGAATCCCTACATCAAACGAGTCAACATCGCTTTCTGTTTAATCACGGACAAATTGTCGGAACTCAACACGCGCCTGGTGCAAAACCCCCACGTCGCGGCCATTGAGATTCCTCTCCCCGACAAAACTGAACGCGAACGCTTCGCGCGCTGGGCTAGCCGTTCGCGTACGCTCTCGCAAATCACCGACTTTACGCCAGACCAGCTTGCCGAGATGTCGAACGGACTGAGTCTCGTCAACCTCAACGTCCTGCTCTCGCAAGCCGCACAGACGGACCGTCGTATTGATGACCGCCGGTTTCGTCAACTTAAGAAGACGCTCATCGAACGCCAGTGTCAGGACCTGCTCGAATTCATTGAGCCCTCACACACGCTTGATCTCGTGGTTGGGCAGCAGGCAGCCAAGGACCGGTTGCGTGAAGACGCCACCTTGATTTCGCGTGGCCAACTGGATGCCGCGCCGATGGGCTATCTACTCTGCGGCCCCGTGGGCACGGGTAAATCGTTCCTCGCTGAATGTTACGCCGGCTCGATTGGGATTCCCTGTGTCAAACTGCGGAACTTTCGCTCGAAATTCGTGGGCGAAACCGAGGGCAACCTTGAGCATGTGCTCACGGTGCTCCGCTCGCTGGGGCCGGTCGTGGTGATGATCGACGAAGCGGATGCGGCGTTAGGGAACCGCCAGAGTGACGGCGATTCCGGCACCTCGAGTCGGGTGTTCTCAATGATCGCCAGTCAGATGGGCGACACGCGCTACCGGGGCAAGATCGTGTGGATGCTCCTCACCTCACGCCCCGATTTGTTACCCATTGATCTGAAACGACAGGGGCGTGCCGAGGTGCATATCCCAATGTTCTACCCCGACGACGAAGCCGAGATTCGCGAGATGTTCGTTACCATGGCCCGGAAGAATAAAGTGAAACTTACCCCGGACGATGTGCCGGTCGTCTCCGCTGATCGTCGTTTGAGCGGGGCGGATATTGAGAGTATTGTCCTGGCGGCGAAACGGCGGGCCCTCGCGGCTGACCGCACCGAGGTCGACAAGAAAGACATCGAAGAAGCGGTGCTCGATTTTATTCCTTCGGCCCAAGGATTGGAAAAAGAGTTGCAAGAGTTGGCCGCGGTCCTAGAATGCACCCAACTGAATTTCCTGCCGCCTGATCTCCGCGCGAAAGTGACGCAGCCGGGAGGCCGCATGCAAATGCAAGAACGCGTTGTCGCTTTGCGGCAATTATTGAAAGAACAATAGACCCACGAGGAAGAGAAGGTATGGCAAAGAAGCAGGGACCCGCGAAAAAAGCCACGGCAACACGAGCGGTCACGAAAAAGTCGGTGCCCCAAAAGGTCGGCGCCCGCACCCCGAACATCTCACCGACCCGCCTGAGCTGGTTGGATGCCGAAGCCCGCACCCCGATCATCGACCTCTACGCTCAGCAGTTGGATTCGTTCATCGCGACGATCGCCGATGGCAAAGTGGACGAACAAGAAGTGCAAAATCAGGAAGCACGACTCGTGCAATTGATGCAAGAAATCGAGCCGCAATTGGATGACGTGATGCACGAAAAAATCACGCGCTTGCTGTGCGAACTCACCGCGTATGACATCATGCAAGTGCTCAACACCATGCAGCAAGCGCAGCCGCACGCGCAGAGCACGTTCAAGGGATAAGGAGACTGACGTATGGGTGGAAGACCAAAAGCACCGTTCTATATCGCGCTCCTGCTGGTCATCGGGGGCTTGGTCATGTTCGCGCTCAACCGCACGGACTTGATCGCGCCACAAGGGACACAGGAAAACCAACCGAGTCCCACATCACAAGCGCCGCCTCCACCAGACCCAGCCGCGGTCGAAGCACCGGACACGGGTGGCGTGACCACGGTGAAGGAATATGCGTTTCGCCCGGCGGAACGGCTGCCCGAAGTCAAAGGCATCTCCGCCTACAAAGCGCTGGAAAACAACACCATCCGTTTCGCGCTCAATGTCTGGGCCGGCTGGGGTCCGATTATTTTCGCTAACGACGGTTTCAAACCCGGCAAGGTCTGGAAAGCTCCGGACGGCAAGGAGTTCAAGGTTGAGCTGGTGTTGATCGACAATCCCGTCGCGATGCGTGACGCCTACGCCGCCGGGGAAGTCCACATCGGCTGGGCGACGTTGGACATGGTGCCGCTGTTCCTTGAGGGGTTCGTCGATTCCACAGGCAAACCCAAGGACAGTCGGGTGATGCCGCGTATCTATCAACAAGTGGACTGGTCCAACGGTGGCGACGGCATCGTCGTGCGCGAAGACATCAAGACGGTCACCGACCTGCGCGGCAAGAAATTGGTCCTCGCGCAGAATTCGCCCTCGCATTATTTCGCGCTCAATATGTTGGTGTTCGGCGGGGTGCAACCGGCTGAAGTCAACATGGTCTTCACCGATGATGCGTTCCAAGCGGCGGCGGCGTTCAACGCGCAGAAGGACATCGCCGGCGTCGTCTCGTGGGCCCCGGACATCTACAACCTGGAGAAGGTCAAAGGCAATCGCATGTTGGTCAACACCGCCACGGCCAATAAGCTGATCGCCGATGTGTGGTTCGCCCGTGCCGATTTCGCCAAGGATCATCCGGGCATTGTCGAAGGCTTGGTCCGCGGCCTCTTCGACGCGATGGTGGACCTGAAAGAGGAGACGAATAAGCAAAAATTGGCGGAATGGATGGCGCAGGGATACAACATTCCCGCCACCGACGCGCTTGGCATGTTGGGCGATGCCCACAGCACGAATTGGGCGGAGAATTATCAATTCTTCCTCAACCAAAATAATCCCGCCAACTTCGAGCGCGTGTGGAATCAGGCGTATTACCTCTACCGGCGCGTCGGTTCGATTCGCCATCAGCCCGTGCCGTTTGACCAGGTGATGGATTTTTCGCTGATCGAGAAGCTCGGCAAAGAGCCCAAGTACGCCTCGCAAAAAGATGAGTACGCCATCCAACTGACGCCAGCCACTATTAGTGAGATTCGCGGCGAGTCGGAAGAGATTCTGACCAACACGGTGTTCATTCATTTCTATCCCAACAGTTGGGAGATTCGCAAAAAGATCACCAAGAACGTCAACAACAAAACCGTCGAGGAACTGTACGACCCGAAAGTCGAGTTCGTCGTCGAGGAAATCGGCAAACTGGTGGGACAGTTTGGCGCGGCGCGGGTCATTATCGCTGGGCATACCGACAGTTCGATGAAAGGCCAAGTGCCCGCTGACTTGGTGAAAGAGTTGTCATTGAATCGTGCCAATGCCGTGAAAGAGGCGGTCGTGCGCAAGTTCAACCTGAGTCCGAATCAGTTCGCGGTGGAAGGGGTTGGGTGGGACCGGCCCTCGGACCCTGGAGACCCGTTGAATCACGGGAAGAACCGGCGGGTTGAAGTACGGGTGTTCGCGGCGGAGAAACAGTAGTCAGTAGTCAGTAGTCAGTAGTCAGTAGTCAGTAGTCAGTAGTCAGTAGGAAGAGTGTCGACGTTCCGCGACTCCGAACTCCGAACGAACTGCCCTAGACTCCGAACTGGCTTTGACTCCGAACTCCGAACTGCCCTAGACTCCGAACTGCCCGCGACTCCAAGACTTTCCCCATGACACAGCCCACTGCTCAGCCCACGACGGACGCGCCTCCTCCGCGTCGGTTCCTCGCGTTGCGAGAAAGCATTCCACAATGGGAAGGGCTCTTCTACGGTGCGCTCTGTATCGTCCTCTGCCTGGGCGTGTGGTGGTTTGTCACGCGGGGTGAGTCGGAACAACGCATTTTGAGTTATACGGTACTGCCGAGTCCGGGGGAAACGCTTGGGGCTTTTCCCAGTTTGTGGTTCGACCGCGCGCTGACGCGGAACACAATCGCGACCCTGTGGCGGGTCGTGCTTGGGTTCGGCCTCGCCGCCGTTGTCGGCATTCCCCTTGGCATACTCTGTGGCTGTTTTTCACGAGTCCAAGCCTTCTTCGCGCCGCTCTCGATTTTTGGTCGTAACATCCCCGTCGCCGCGCTCATTCCGTTGACGTTCTCACTGTTCGGTATCGGTGAATTCCAAAAAGTCATGTTGCTCTTCATTGCCTCGGTCGCCTTCGTGTTCTCCGATACCGCGCGGGCGATTGGCGACGTGAGCAATCAGTACATCGACACCGCTTACACGCTTGGCGCGAGTCGGCGACAAGTCATCCTGAAAGTGTTGGTGCCCCTGGCCATGCCGAGTGTGTTCAATTCCCTGCGGCTGTTGTTTGGTTTGGCCTTTGGCTACATCATGCTCGGCGAACTGGTCACCATCGGTGATGCTGGCGGACTCGGCCATATCATTAACGTCTCCATGCGCCGGGGGCCCCGTGAGCATATTCTGCTGGTGCTCTTGATTATCCCGCTCGTCGCCTTGGCGATTGACGCCCTGCTCTTCTGGATCCAGCGCGAACTCTTCCCGCACCGCTACAAGGGAACGGGCCTCCTGCATCATGGGTTGCAAGCCCTCTTCCATGCCTGGGAAGATGTGGCCCTTGCGCTCTGGCGACGGCCTGTCCCACTCTCGACTACGCCAACTTCCCACCATGAGCCAAAACAACCCTGAGACCGCCACGACCTCCACATCGGTCGGCATTGGCCGCATCCTCCCGCATGTGCGCACCGCGGCGGAGTTGGCTGGGCCACCCGTCGTTGAGTTTCGTCAGGTCACGAAGACGTATAATGCTGGGCAGCCTAATGCGTTCACCGCGATCAAGGATGTCAGTTTTGTCGTCGAGGACCTGGCGCGCAAAGGGGAGTTTATTTGCGTGCTAGGGCCGAGTGGTTGTGGCAAGAGCACGATCCTCCGGCTGATCGCTGGACTAGAGCCGCAGCATCCCGCCACCACGGGCGAGGTATTGGTATTAGGCAAACCGATTTTCGGTCCCGGTGCTGATCGTGGCATGGTATTTCAGGACTACACCAGCTTCGACCATCGCACCGTGCTCGATAACGTCACTTTTGGTTTGGAGTGCCAAGGCGTGCCCCGGCGCCAGCGGCACGAACTGGGGTGCGAGTGGCTTCAGCGGGTCGGTCTCAATGTCACGACCGATCAACACAAGTATCCCCATGAACTCTCCGGTGGCATGCGGCAGCGCGTCGCGATCGCCCGCACGTTGATTCTGCAACCGCGCATCATTCTCATGGATGAGCCGTTTGGCGCGCTTGATCCCCAGACGCGCATGAACATGCAGGACCTGGCGCTCGCCCTGTGGCGCGATGTACACGCCACGGTGTTTTTCATCACCCATTCAATTGAGGAAGCGGTCTTTCTTGGTGATCGGGTCTACGTGATGAGCAACTCACCGGGAACGATGCTTGAGGAGTTGGCATTACAAATGTCCGACCGTCCCTCGAAAGAGATGCAGCGCGATAGCTCGTTTCAGGAGACGGTGTATCATTTGCGTGATTTGATTAGCCGGCTGGAAGAAAGTCGGCGCGCGAGCACATAAGGACAAGAGGCTTCCGTGGGATTAGGGCGATACCTGAAAGCAGCATTTACGAACCAGTGGAATCTGTTGGCGCTCTTTGGCGCGCTGGGGTTCGCGGTATTGAGCGGGTATCCCGATGTCTTCGTGCCGCTGGTGATGGCCGGAGAACTCGCCTACGTCGGGCTGCTCGGCACCCATCCCAAGTTTCAGGGTTATGTGAATGCCCAAGCGGCCAAAGTGACTCGGGAGCAAGGCACCTCATCCGCCGAGCAGAATTTTCAGCGCATGATGAACGCCTTGCCCGATGCGTCGCGGCAGCGGTTCCGCAATCTGCAAGCGCGGTGCCTCGAACTGCGGCAGATCGCCCTGGAACTGAAAGACCCCACGCTCGCTAAGTCGCCGGGAACCATCACGGCAACGACGTGGAGCACGGACAATCCACTGGAAGAGCTGCAGCTCGCTGGGCTCGACCGCCTCTTGTGGATTTATATGCGGCTCCTCTTCACGCAGTATTCCCTGGATCGCTTTCTGCAACGCACGAGCGAGAGCCAGATACAGCGCGACATCACGCGCATTGAGACCCAATTGCAGGGAGTGCCGGTCAATAGCGAAGACCCCCAGCAACAGAAGATTCGCAAAACCTTGGAAGACAATCTCGAAACCAGTCGTGCGCGGGTCGCGAACTTGAAAAAGGCGCGAGACAATTACGAGATCGTGCGGTTGGAAATTGATCGGCTGGAGAACAAGATTCAGTCACTCAGTGAGCTGGCCATCAATCGCCAAGAGCCAGATTTCGTTTCGGCGCAAGTCGATCAAGTGGTCACGAGCATGGTGCAAACCGAGAAGACGATGAACGAACTCGAATTCGCCACCGGCCTCAGCGTCGCGGAAGAAGCCGTGCCGGAAATGCTGCAACGGCAGACGGTGCGGATGGAGTAGCGTGCACTTTCGTTCGGTGGAGCGACTCACGCCACCTCTTTGAAGTGCATGACATCGACGGCGACACGTGCTGCTGGCTTTGCTCGGGACGCAGCGAGCCTCTCCAATGTACGGATAAGGGCTTTTCCTATTGGATGACCTCACCGCGACCGAACGCGCCGTGCTTGAACAGTTGCCGCGGTGAGGAATCGCTTAGCGAAACGCGGGAATTACTTTACTCGCGAATAACTCCAAGTGAGTCTGCGCCCATTTGGCTGGGAGACCCGGCGGCAGGGTCCACGAATAGTAGTGCGTCAGTGGCGCTTCCGCGACCGAGGCGCGGATCGTTTTAATGCAGGTCTCGACATCGACTACATTGAGCAGCCCGACTTCACGCAGATGCGCTTTGTCCCGAATGGCGGGAAACAACGGCATGCCCGCTTTTTCCGACCAGGCGGCATACAGGTTGACCTGATAGATCACGTGGTCCGCCGCCTCGTTCCAGGTTTTCTCCGGGTCAGTCGATGGAATCATCCACATGTGACCACCAGCCAATCGCAGGTTGGTGGTCGGCTTACCGACTTTCTCCAGCGCGGTCACATACTGCTGGAGCAGCTCTTTGCTAATGGTAATGCCGATATAGCCGTCCGTATATTTGGCCGCCCGCCGAATCGCTGGCGGCGTAAACCCGCCACCCCACAAGGGTGGGCGTGGCTTCTGAATCGGCTCCGGCGTCAGTTTCGCTTTGTTGACCTCGTAGTATTTCCCCTTGAAGGTCAGCGTCTCGCCTTCCCACAAGCGGCGGATAATCTCCAACCCCTCGTTGGTGCGTGCCCCGCGCTCCTTGCTGGACACCGCGAAGCTCTCGAACTCCTCGACTTTGTAGCCCACGCCAACGCCCAGCTCGAAGCGGCCACCGGAAATCACATCCACGGTCGCCGCATCTTCCGCCAGGCGAACTGGATTGTGAAACGGCATCAGCACGACACTCGTCCCAATACGAATCTTCTTCGTGCGTGCGCCAATCGCGGCGGCGATTGGCATCAGCGCCGGCGAATAGCCATCCTCAATGAAGTGATGCTCGGACAGCCAAATATCCTCAAAGCCGTGCTGCTCACCCCACACAATCTGCTCGAAAATCTCGCTGTACAGTTGGTCATACGAACGTTTCCATGCCGGAGGGTTACGAAAGTCGTACCACAGACCGAACCGCAGCTTTTCGTTTGTCGCCATCTTTTCTCTTCTCCTTTGCGCTCAAGAAATATCACTTTGCGTCCCTGCATTTGTCACGTCGTCCGCGTGGAAACAAGAACCCTGGGGCAGTTCGGAGTCGGGGGCAGTTCGGAGTTGAGGGCAGTTCGGAGTTGAGGGCAGTTCGGAGTTCGGAGTCAGGGACAGTTCGGAGTTCCTCTGACACTTTACGCTTTGCGTTTTACGTTTTACGCTCTTCCCCATGCCGCATCCACGGAAAATACAGTTGCATGGGTCCAGTTATCCACTCCACGCCATCGCCTTTGATCTCGATAGCACGCTGACACGCCCGTATCTCGATTTCACGCGCCTTCGGCGTCAGTTGCATACGCCAGAGGGGGACATTCTCAAATGGGTGGCGACGCTTCCGCCAGAAGAGCGGCGACACGCATTCCATCTTATCGATGCCTTCGAGCAAGATGGCGTTGAGAATGTCGAGTGGAATGATGGAGCGCAAGAAACGCTCGCAACCGTGCAAGCAATGGGGTTACCCACTGCTATTGTCACTCGTAACAGTCGCGCGTCGTTATTGGCCGTGTGTCAACGGTTGGACATCACCGTCGATGTCCTGGTGGCTCGTGAAGATGCGCCACCCAAACCAGACCCGGCCTGTCTCCATCACACAGCTCGACAACTGGATGTCGCGATTGAACATCTGGTGATGGTGGGCGACTATCGCCATGATACCGATGCCGGACGCGCGGCGGGCACGAGAACGGTGCTCCTCACCAATGGCCGCACGCCTTCGTGGGAAGTGGACGCCGACTTGGTGATTCATCGACTGTCCGAGTTGCTGACGTATATCGGATGATCCTCTCTCGGTCCCGTTTGCGCATTACTCCGCCACTGGTCGAATTGGCCAGATCCGTACATCCTGCCGACGGGAGAAATGGAGAAACGCGGGCGTACCGGACAATGGCACTCCAAGAGGAAGCGTCATCGTTTGCGTTGAGAATCGCGCTTCCGCCATTTGCAGCGGCCACGGCGGATGGTCAATCTCTCCACGGAACAAGCGCCTCCGAGAATCGACCGCGTATAAACAGTACCGCTCCGTGAACCAGTAGACCAACGACCCACGCGCAGCCTGAAATATCGGACCAATCGGTTGATACTGGCCAACGAGGGCCGCGGGTGGCGCGCCCCGATGGACACGATGACTTTCGTAGATGATGCCGTCTCCGTTCCCACGACAGGACATGCGCGCGTGAAAATAGGGCAGATGGTACCAGCGTCGGGCGATAGCAACCGCCAGTGGATTCGCCGCGTCAAGACTAAAGAACCACACGCCGGGCTTGTTGTCCGCGATGACATAGGTGCGTACGTTCAGTTCAGGAAACGCCGAAATCCAGGGCACCGCTGGCATCCATCGGGGCCGAATGCCGCTCATACGAAATGGAACAACACCGATCCACGCTTGTCCTTCATAGGTGTCGAGTTGCAAAGCGGGTGGGATCATCGGTTGCAACTGCTCGACCGGAACCGGCCAATGGGCAAACAACAAGTCATGCCAGACCTGCTTCATCACCCAGGGGGATGACAGCGGAGGCCAGGCGCGCCCATGCGCGGACGGAATCAATGTCGTCTCCACGGATGCGTTCTTCATGGATTCTTCCATCGGAGGAGGGATTGGCCCTCATGCCAACTTTCCTCCACCCCATCTCCTATCGATCAACGCTTGCTTGCGCATCATCATGCGTTCATCCTCATCCCACAGACGTTGGTAGAGTTGTAGATACGCGGCTCCGACGGCGTGAGCTTTCTCAGGTGGAAGCGATGGCGT
Organism: Deltaproteobacteria bacterium; assembly: GCA_031389045.1. Taxonomy (GTDB): domain Bacteria; phylum Desulfobacterota; class Binatia; order Bin18; family Bin18; genus JABFSC01. The sequence goes on from JANMSE010000048.1 coordinate 12,325, forward strand.
GCGAAATTCAACGACGATGTTGGTCGTCCTCTCGTCAACCGGCGCGAGCATAGTGAGCACTTCCGAGCCCGCGCCCTGGCCGTCGCGTGTCCGACTCCAATAGCGTAGGTTCGGCATATCCGTTTGGATTTCAATCAGCGCGCGTTTCCCTCTGGCCGCGGGAGTAAGCGTTACCCACGCACGCCATGATTCCGCCGTGTGCTCCACCAGTTCCGCGGCGGCGAACGCTGAGCGATGCAGCCACGGCAAATGTTCCCAATCGAGCACGTTTTCCCACACTCGTTCCACCGAGGCGTGCAACGTGCGGCGGTAGGTGGCCACAAGAATCAAAGGTTCATTGTTGTTCATGGCTGCTCACTCTTTGTTTTTTGTGCTGCGCCAGGGGAATCTCCAAATTCAACATTACAGCGGTTTTCATTCGAGTGAGAAGACATAGCCACAATGGGTAAACCAGCCGTGGATGTCACTCGTCGTGACAGAGTCGAGGGCTTGAGCTAGGGCGGTGGTAAGTGTCCGGGGGGTCCGGGCTTTGGCCGCGCGC
>JANMSE010000058.1:0-6165 GCA_031389045.1 Deltaproteobacteria bacterium
GCAGATACCGCAGGGCGTTGTCTTCGAGATCACTCTTGAGCCAATTGATACCCAACCGGTGCGCCAGCGGGGCATAAATATCGAGTGTTTCCTGGGCAATTTCTTGTTGCTTGTCCTCAGAGAGATAGCCCAGCGTGCGCATGTTATGCGCGCGGTCCGCGAGTTTCACTAAGATGACGCGGATGTCACGGGCCATCGCAATGATCATCTTGCGAAAGTTCTCGGCCTGGCGTTCTTCACGAGTGGTGAAATTGATCTGGCTGATCTTGGTCACGCCATCGACGAGCGCGGCCACTTCGTGGCCAAAATCTTTTTCGACTTGACTCAATGAAGTGAGGGTGTCCTCGACGGTATCGTGCAGCAGGCCAGTGATGATGCTCGGCACGTCGAGCTTCATGTCAGCGATAATGCTGGCGACCCCGACGGGGTGGGTAAAATAGGGCTCTCCAGAGCGCCGGGTTTGCCCTTCGTGCATCCGCTCGGAGAAATGGTAGGCGCGGGCGATCAGCTCCGCATCAGGATCAGGTTGATAGGCGCGGACCTTATCGACAAGCTCACCCAGGGTCATGCGATGCTCCTCGTTCGCAGTCGTGCGACCCGAGCACGTTCCGCGGTCAGAATCGCGTGCAGGAGAGATACGGCACGGTCAATGTCGTCGTTGACGATCCAATAGTCATACATGGGAAACGCGTGGGCCTCTTCTCGCGCCCGGTGCAGCCGACGGGTAATAACGGCTTCGCTGTCGGTTCCACGTCCGCGGAGACGCTGCTCAAGTGCCTGCCAAGAGGGCGGTAACACAAAGAGAGAGACCGCTTCGGGATAGATGCCTTTCAGTTGTTTCGCGCCTTGTACGTCAATGTCGAGCAAGAGGTCGCGTCCCTCGGCGATGGCTTCGTCGACGGGCGCGCGCGGCGTGCCGTAGAAGAAGTCATGGACGCAGGCCCACTCCGCGAAGGCGTCCGCGTCGCGCATCCGCACGAAATCGTCTTCGCTGACAAAGTGATAGTCATGTCCATCGACTTCCCCTACGCGGGGGACGCGAGTCGTATAAGAAATCGACGGGCGCAGGTCGGGAATGGCTTGGAACAGGCGGGACGCGAGGGTGGTTTTGCCCGCTCCCGATGGGGCGGAAATAATAAACAAAATCCCTTGGCGCGCGAAAGTAAAATCAGTGTCGGGGTCGTCTGACATACAGTTACTCGACATTCTGCACTTGTTCGCGGAGTTTTTCTACCTCTTCCTTGGCGGAGACGACCAAATGGCGGATTTCCGTGTCATCGGCTTTGGAGCCAATGGTGTTGACCTCACGCTGGACCTCTTGCAGCAAGAAGTCGAACCGTTTCCCGGCGGGTTCGGTCGCGTGGAGCAATTCGTTGAGGGCTTTGATGTGCCCCTGTAAACGAACCAGCTCTTCGGTGATATCCCCTCGTTGGGCCAGGGTGGCGACTTCTTGGAGGAGGCGACTTTGGTCAATCTCGACTCCTTGCGGGAGTCCTTGCAGCAGCACGGTGACTCGTTCCTTGAGGCGTGCGCGCGTCTTGTCGTACACGATCCCGCTGCGGTCGTTGACCTGGCGGCGGACCTTATCCAGGAGCGCGACGCGGCCCTTCAGTTCCTTCTGTAAAAAGCGTCCTTCGCGCAGCCGTTGCCGGTCAAGCGCGGCCAGCGCCAGAGTGAGGGCTTTGGTGATCGTCGCGGCTTGCACCTCCGTGGCCTGGGCTTGTTCTTCAACTTGGAACAATTCGGGATGCGCGGTCAAAAAGGAGAAATCGCCCTCGCCGCTCATGCCTAACTCTTTGTGCAACCGTGTAAGCGCCTTGCGATACGCGCGCGCCAACTCCAGATTGACCTCAATGGTGTAGCGTCGGGGTGGTTTGCCCGTGGTGCTCAAGAACAGATCGACCTTCCCGCGCGTGAGGTGCGACTCGATGAGCGCGCGAAACGCTTGCTCGTAGGCGAGAAACTCGCGCGGAAGGGGCATTTTGAGTTCAAGAAAACGGTGGTTGACCGTGCGGATTTCAACCGTCACCCGCCCCCCAGGAAACGCGGCACTGCCGCTGCCATAGCCAGTCATGCTTCGCATAGAGCGCTGTTGTAAGAGGCTCTGACGCGGCTGACAAGGGGCGGGAGGTGAAAGGCGGAAGGCAGAAAGCAGAAGGGGAACAGTAGGGTGCGCTTCGCGCACCATCTTCACGCTTCTTCATTCCACCTCGAACGGTGGAAGAAAATACTGCTGCTGGAACCACAGCGAGACTCTGACCAGGGCGATCAACACCGGCACCTCCACCAGCGGACCAATGACAGCGGCGAAAGCGACCCCGGAATTGATCCCAAAGACGGCGATCGCCACGGCGATGGCGAGCTCGAAGTTATTGCTCGCGGCGGTAAACGATAGCGTCGCGGTCTGTGAGTAGTCAGCCCCGACCTTCCGCCCCATGTAGAAGCTCACGAGGAACATGATGACGAAGTAGAGCAGCAAGGGCACGGCGATACGGAGCACATCGAAGGGCACCTGGACAATCAGACTGCCTTTCAGACTAAACATCACCACGATGGTGAACAGTAAGGCCATCAAGGTGAGGGGACTGATACGGGGAATGAACTGCGAGTGATACCATTCTTTTCCCTTGGCGTTGACCAACACGGCACGCGTCAGCATCCCCGCGATGAACGGAATCCCCAGATAGATAAAAACGCTCTGCGCGATGTGCCCGACATGCACATCGACAACACTCCCTTGAAAACCAAACAGTGGTGGCAACACGGTAATAAAGAACCACGCATAGACACTGTAGAACATGACCTGAAACACGCTATTAAACGCCACCAACCCAGCCGCATACTCGGTGTCGCCACGGGCTAACTCATTCCAGACAATCACCATTGCGATGCAAGGGGCGATTCCCACTAAAATCAACCCAACCATATATTCGGGATCATTCGGTAAGAAAAGCAGCGCAAGAACAAACATGAGGAAGGGAGCGATAATCCAGTTCAGGATGAGCGAGAGTCGCAGGATCCGCCAGTCGCGGAACACCCTGCCCATATCTTCATAGCGAACTTTCGCCAGCGGTGGGTACATCATTAGGATGAGACCGACAGCGATGGGAATGTTCGTCGTGCCACTCTGAAATTGGTTGATAAACGCTTCCACACCCGGGATGAGGTAGCCAATGGCGACACCACTCGCCATTGCCAGAAAAATCCACAGCGTCAGAAAGCGATCAAGAAAGGAGAGTTGCTTCATACCACCAGCTCCTTTTTTTCTAAAAATCGGTCACCGCAGCTGAGTCATACCAATATGACAGAGAGATGACCGAGACATGGAGTTATTGTGACGGCGGAGCAATGCTGAGACGGGGCGTATGCCGCGCGCCCCGTCTCAGCATTTAGCAGCATGCGCGCTTGGTTTGAATCTGTACCAGTGGCGTGTCTACTGAGACAGACGCGGTTGGGGCGCGGCTCTCCGTAGCGGTGGTCTGTTCTTGCCCTGCCTGAGCCCGTGTGGACGCACAGCACGCGTTCTCCGCTGGCAGTGAGTGGACCTCGGCGTCCGCGAGTAGTGTGTACATCTCCCATTCCATACCGTCGGCATCCTGCACCCAATACTTATCTGCCTTGGCGTAACAACATGTCGTGCCGACTTGTTCCCGCATGGCAACGCCTTCGGCTTGGGTCCGCCGCTGCTCCGCGATGATTGTTTCACTATCGGTATAACGAATGCCCAGATGGCTCACGGTCCCCGGCTCCCCACGACCGGGGTTCAGCGAGAGAATCACCGGCGGGTCGGCGATCTCAAATTTCGCGTAATCCGGTCTGACCTTCGCGGGTTCAATGCCAAGGATTTTCTTGTAGTGCTCGATCGCCGTGGGAAGGTCTTTCACTGTCAGTGCAACGTGGAAGGTATTCATGGTCGTTCTCCTTTCATATCAATGAATGTTGATGGGTCAAGATAAAAAAAGGGGCTACTCACAACACCGTGAAGCCGACCGCACGCGACGGCAGCAGGTTTTCAGGCCGCTCACGAATTGTCCGAGTTCATCGACCACCTCGGCATTGAGGCAGTAATAGACCCATCGTCCTTCTCGACGGTCCTTGAGGATGCCGGCGTCCTTGAGGATTTTGAGATGGAACGAGAGGCGTGACTGCCCTGTTTCCAGGAGGTCCGTCAGATCGCACACGCACTGTTCGCCCGCACTGAGGCGATCGATAATCCGCAGACGTGTTTCATCCGACAGCGCGTGAAACCAGCGGGCCGCCCGTGTGAGGGAGGCATCACGTTGAGGGAAAAGCTCCTTTGTTACCACTCCAGCCATGGTGTGTATGTATCAATTTTTTTTGATATGTCAAGGTGAAAAATACGCACGGCGGAAAAATTCATCCGCCGCAAAACCCACCCGCGTCAGGAAGAGATTGCACATTCAGCGCCATTTCTTTAAGAAGAATCACAGCTTTGGCTGGAACAGGAAGGAGAACACAGATGCACTTCATGTGGTTTACGGAACGCGCGTATCACTACGATCTCGAAACCGATCCCATCAGGTACCGAGAATTGGAGAACGAAGTGGTGCGCAAACGGAGCTTTTACGGCACCCCGAATCGGTTTTTTGATCGCGCGCACGGGGCCAAGCTCCTGAATCAGTATTTGGATGAGAAAATCTACACCGATGCCGAGCTGCTGAGCTTTGATGGCGTCATGCTCAATGAACATCATGGCACGCCCTTCTGCTTGGGGGCGGTGATGGATGTGGAAGCGTCGATCGTGGCCAAGACCACCAAACGGGTCAAAATCGCGTTGCTAGGCAATCCCGTGCCGACGGTATCCAACGCGCTGCGCTTGGCGGAAGAACTCGCCATGATCGACTTGATCTCGAACGGACGCATGATTACCGGGTGGGTACGCGGCGCGGGGTCGGAACAACTCGCGAATAACGCCAATCCCGCCTACAACCGTGAGATGTACGAAGAAGGCGTCGATTTTATCATCAAGGCGTGGACGACGCCTGGTCCGTTTCGCTACGAAGGCAAGCATTTCCATTTCCGCCATGTCAACCCGTGGGTGCTGCCTCTACAGACGCCACATCCACCGTTCTGGATTCCTGGATTGATTAGTCCTGAAACAGCGGCCTGGTGCGCCAAGCGGCGCTATCCGTATGTGGCACTCGCGACGCGGCTGGAACCCACACTGGAGTTGTGGGACTTCTATAGTCAAGCGGCGGCACGAGAAGGCTATCAGGCGGGACCGGAGAATTTTGGCTATCTCCAACCAGTGATGGTGGCCGACACGCAAGAGCGCGCGGAAGAGATGGGCAAACGGATTCTCTTCGGTGGTGCCTTTGCCCATTTTGCGCGTCCGGAATGGATGTTCCCTCCAGGCTACAATTCGAAGGAGGCGACGCGACGCTTAGCGCGAACCAATTTTGGCGCCAACGCCGCTTCGAAGCCACTCTATGGTGACGGCGGAGAAGAAAGTGTGGAAGCCATCGAAGCGGTCAAGAAGACGATTTACTCCGGCTATCCTGATGTCCTGAAAGATATGGTGATGATCGCTGGAACCCCGGATACGGTGATCCCCAAGCTGAAGAAAGTGATGGACATCCTGCGTCCAGGGATTTTCTCTTTCTGGTTGGATGGCCCGGTGCCGTTCCCAGATCGCAAGCGCTGTTTGGAACTCCTCAACCGCGACGTGATTCCCGCGCTACGCGAACACGGCAAGAAGTTAGGGCTCGTTGACCCGTTTACCCGCGCGCCGGGCTCCGTGCCGTTACGTGGAGACAAGCCGGAACCAGTCAGTGATCCGGCCGCGTTGGCGGAATTGGCGGCATAACGGAACGGGCGACGGATAAGTGCGCTCCCTTCGGTCGTTTGGCTTATAGCTTGGCGCATAGCTTATCGCACAAGATTCCGAGAGTGCGCGTAGCGAATGAGCCATGCGCCATAAAACGACCGAAGGGCGTAAGGTGATTTCTTGAAAAAAATGTCCCTCCAAACTCAATCCTCAGTCCTTTCTGAAGCCGGCGAGACTCCCGCGTCCTCAGTCCTTTTTTCCTCATTTTTGCCTTTTGATTTTTGCCTTTTGCCTTTTGATTTTTCGTCTTCCGCACTGCCGGACCAACCAATCGTGGCACCCAATCCCAGGGGTATATCCTTTCTCGGAAATCGCCT
>JANMSE010000061.1:0-1752 GCA_031389045.1 Deltaproteobacteria bacterium
GTCCTGGTGGATCGGGAACGGACAGAGGGAAGCGGACGGAGCCCAGGGCCGCCGCGATGCTGAGAACACGACGAACGGTCCAGGCGGGAAGTACCCGCGCCGCGCGGCTCAACCCACCGCTGCACCGCATCGCCGCCCGCGACCGGCTCTGCTAAATCCGTGAGGGCACGGCGGGGCGGCTCCCGGTGAGCGGGAGCGTTAGCCTGCGATAGGCAATCCCGGTGTTTGACAACCTTTGGTGGACCCGAACGATTGAGGAGGGTTTCGCATGACCCACAAAGTTACCCGAGAGAGTTTGCTTGCCAGTGTCCAGCAGCTTGCGCCGGTGATCCGAGAGTACGCAGACCGTGGTGAGCAAGAGCGTCATCTTGCCGACCCAGTCGTGGAGGCGCTCTGGGAGGCCGGACTCTACCGTCTGCTCATCCCGCGCGAGTTTGGCGGCCTGCAGGTGGACCCCCTCACGTACTATCACGTGCTGGAAGCCCTGGCCCGCGTCGATGGGTCCACCGCGTGGTGTGTGTTTATTAGCGATTCGGTCTCGCTCTCGTTGGCCTTCTTGCAGGCTGAGGCGGTTGAGGCGATATGCGGGAAGGGGGCGCGAGTGCTTATCTCAGCCACGGCCTTCCCCTTCGGCCGCGCGGTGTCACAAGTGGGAGGGTATCGCGTCTCCGGCCACTGGCCCTATGCCAGTGGCTGCTGGCACAGCACCTGGCACATGGCGTTTTGCAACGTCTACGAGGAGGGGACCACGGAGCCACAGTCTGACTCTACGGGCAAGCCGGAGCTTGTGATCACGTACTTTCCCCGTAGTCAGGTGCAGATCCTCGACACGTGGCATGTCAGTGGTCTGTCGGCTACTGGCAGTCATGATGTAGAGGTGACGGAAGTATTCGTGCCCAAAGCTTTCACCTGGAAACTCACCCCCCAAGCGCCGCGGGGACCACATTTCGGGGACGCGCTTTATCGCTTCCCTTTCTTGGGCCTCTATGGGTGGCCGATAGCTGCCGTGGCCCTGGGGATCGCGCAGGGGGCCATCGACGAGATTACCAGGGTGACACAGCACAAGACCTCAGCGCTGTCGCCCGGCACGCTGCGTGAGCGGCCGCTCTTCCAGACACAACTGGCGCAAGCCATAGCACTTGTACGCTCGGCCCGGTCGTGGCTCTATGAGGTCGTTACCAAAGTAGGGGAAAAGACGGCACACGGAGAGGAGATCTCCTCCGAGGAGCGGGCGGAGTTTCTCTTGGCGGCGACCAACGCGACGCATAGTTCGGCGGCGGCGGTCGAGCTCGCCTACAAGGCAGGGGGAGCCAGCGCCAACTATCGCAAGAGTCCTTTACAGCGGCAGCTGCGAGACATCCACGCCGTGACCCAACACATCGTAACGGCACCAATTCAGTATGAAACCAGTGGCCGTCTGCTGCTTGGCTTGCCACTTGAAGACCCGGCCATGCTCCTCTGAAGAGGTTATGGAGGAGGACAACACCAAGCCAAGGAGTAAGACGCCGGCTAACAAACCCACTGCACCGTATTGCCGCCCACTTGCGGTTCTGGATGAATCTGAAAGGACACGTCCGGGCGGCAAACGGTGACTGGGAACGTTAGCGGGCTCCAGAGCGAGGCAGCCAACTCTCTTTGGAGTGGAGCCAGGGGAGCAGGAACACCTGTCAACACGGAGGGGGAATGATGTATTTGCATAGTTTTCTTGACTATTGGGCGTGCGTCCAGCCAGACGCGGAGTTTGCCGTGCAG
>JANMSE010000159.1:0-12251 GCA_031389045.1 Deltaproteobacteria bacterium
CCCGTATCCGACCTTGCTGACCCTGCATGGTTGGGGAGCCAACGCCGAAAACCGCTCCGGCTCACCAAGGCCCAGGCTGTAGGCCATCACCCCACCTTGGCTAAAGCCCACAACGCCCAACTTCTTGGGATCAATTGGGTAGCGCATCATTGCTTCGGCGAGAAACTGGCGAAGTGCTTCACGGGCGGCTGCCACGGCTTTCACATCAAGCGGCCCGCCCATAGTGATCGGAAACCAGCCATACCCGACCGCCGCTCCGCCAAGCGGGACTTGCAATGGCCCCTGCGGACAGAGCACGAGAAATTTCCCTCCACACAGATATGGCGCGAGGCCGAGCAGATCCAAGGCGTTGGCTCCCCAACCATGCAGGGTCAGCAAGGTCGGATACGGGCCAGCTCCGGATGGTTCAAAAACGGTGTGTATCAAGTGCATATCGTTCCCCTCCAAGTCACCATCGTCCCACTGCTATCTGAAAAGCCGTACGGGGGCAAGGAAAACCTCTTTGCTTCCTCCAGCGAGTCGATTAAACTTTTCCCAAGAAACGACGATCTCTTATATGAATCAACAGAGGGGGATTTCATGGATGTCACCGCACTACTTACTTTTGCTGTTCAAGCTGGCGCTTCCGATGTGCACTTGAGCAGCGGCGAGCCGCCAATGATTCGCTTACATAGCGATATGAAAAGACTCGATCATCCCGCACTGTCGCGCGAACAAGTGCACGACATGATCTATGACATCATGAATGATGGTCAACGGAAAAGCTTTGAAGAACGCCTCGAACTCGACTTTTCGTTTGATATGGGTGCGATTGGCCGGTTCCGCGTCAATGTGTTCATGCAGCAGCGCGGTGAAGGCGTCGTGTTCCGAACCATTCCCAGTAAAATCCTCTCTCTTGAACAACTCGGCCTTCCTCCAATTCTCAAGAGAATGACGGACAAGGAAAAAGGCTTGATCCTCGTGACTGGCCCAACGGGGTCCGGTAAATCGACGACGCTCGCCGCGATGGTCGATTATCTGAACGACACGTTTGAGGGCCATATCATTACCATCGAGGACCCCATCGAATTCACGCATCACTCGAAAAAGTGTCTGGTCAACCAACGCGAACTTGGTTCTCACACTTATTCCTTCGCCAATGCCCTGCGTGCCGTGCTGCGCGAAGACCCGGACATCATCTTGGTCGGTGAAATGCGCGACCTGGAAACGATTCAGCTTGCCATAACCGCCGCCGAAACCGGCCACTTGGTTTTTGGCACCTTGCATTCTCCCAGTGCTCCAGGAACCGTTGACCGCGTGATCGACGTGTTTCCCGCCGGACAGCAGGAACAGATTCGCGCCCAATTCGCGGATTCAGTCGAGGCCGTCGTCACCCAGACGTTGTGTAAGAAGAAAGGTGGTGGTCGTGTGGCCGCTCTCGAAATTCTGGTCGCGACGACCGCGGTGCGCAATTTGATCCGTGAAGGAAAGAATCACCAGATTCCATCGGCCATGCAGGTGGGCCAGAAAGATGGCATGCAGACCATGGATATGTCACTGATTGACTTGGTCAATAGAGGATTAGTCACTCGTGAGGAGGCGCAGGCGAAGAGTATGACGGCGAATCTGTTCGCGCAAACCACCGGACCCGGTGGCAGAGTCGCGTCGATGGGCCGCTAAAGACCGCATGCACAACTAGGAGCCCCCATGCCGTTCCAAGATTTTCTGCAAGTGATGGTCGACCGCAACGCCTCGGATATTTACTTTACCGTCGGCGCTCCCCCGATGTATCGCATTGAAGGGATCACGCAACCAATTGGCGAGGGTGTCTTCTCCCCCAAAGACTTAGAAATTTTGGGCCGCTCGATTATGACCGAACACCAATGGAACGAGTTCGTAACCCAGAAGGAGATGAACCTCGCGTTGTCGATCTCCAAAGTCAGCCGGTTTCGTGTCAACGTTTTCTGGCAGCGCGGATCGGTCGCGCTCGTGGTCAGAAAAATCGTCGTCGAGATTCCGACCCTCGCTCAACTCGGTCTCCCGGACACGCTCAAGGATATTATTATGGCGAAGCGTGGACTGGTGTTGGTCGTTGGCGCCACTGGTTCTGGTAAATCGACCTCACTGGCGGCGATGATCGATCATCGGAACTCCTCTGCTCCCGGCCATATCATCAGCGTTGAAGATCCCATCGAATTCGTGCATCCGCACAAACGCTCCGTTATCAATCAGCGTGAAGTGGGGTTTGATACCCTTTCCTTCCAGGCCGCGTTGAAAAGCGCGATGCGCCAAGCCCCGGATGTGATTCTCATTGGTGAAATTCGCGATACCGAGACCATGGAAGCGGCGATTACCTTCGCTGATACTGGCCACCTCTGTTTAGCCACGTTGCACTCGACCAATGCCAACCAAGCCTTTGAACGGATTCTCAACTTTTTCCCTGAAACCCGACACCCGCAGATCCTCCTGCAACTCTCGCTCAACCTCCGCGCCATTGTGTCCCAACGCCTGGCGCTCGGGAAGAACGGACGGCGGATCGCGGTCTTGGAAATGATGCAGGATACCCCGCGTATCAAAGAACTGATTCAGCGTGGCGAAGTGGGCACGATTAAGGAAGCCATGGAGCAATCCGCCCAAGAAGGGAGCCAGACGTTCGATATGGCACTGTATGAGCTCTATGCCGCGGGCAAAATCGATCTCGAACAAGCGTTGATGTACGCCGATAGCGTGAATAACTTACGATTGAAGATCAAAGTGAATGAGAAAAAAGACGCGATGGTAGCTGGAGGAAAAGTTGAAGCGGATGGCTTTCGTATTGAAGGAGCAGGGCAACCCCCTCGGCGTCTGGAAAGACACTAATTGAGAACGGTCCTGTGTGAAAACGGGACCGGCACTCCTTGCTCACGAGGGTCGAGTGAACACTCAGCCCTCGTTTTTTGTGCGCACCGCCCTCACCCCATTCGCAATAACGCCTCGGCAACCAGCAGGTCTTCGGGAGTCGTAATCTTGAAGTTGCGATAGCTCCCCGGAACAATCTTGACCACGTGTCCCCAGTGTTCGAGCAAGGCGGCATCATCAGTCGCGACAACGCCTTCCGCCAATGCCCAGGCATGGGCCTCACGAATCAAGGCGACGCGGAACGTCTGAGGTGTTTGAGCAAGCCATAAGTGATGACGCGGAAGGGTCTCCAGCACCGTCCCATCTTCCCCCACCCGCTTAATCGTGTCTCGTGCCGGAACAGCAACCAATGCCGCGCCGTGGAGGGCCGCGGTCTCAATGCTCCGCTCAAGAATCTCCCGATCGAGGAAAGGGCGCGCGGCATCATGAATGGCCACGATCTCACTGGTGGTATTGAGCGCCGCGAGCCCAAGGCGCACGGAATCCTGCCGCTCCGCACCTCCATGCACGACGGTCAGAGGCACGTGGAACCGCCCATGGACGCGCAAGATGTCGTGACACAGCGCCTCACGCTCGGGAGCGACAACGAGAATGATGTTCGCGATCAACGAGGATTGAGTGATAGCCCGCAGGGTGTGAATCAGCAGCGGGAGGCCGCCCACAGGTAAGAAAGGCTTAGGAAGTTCCCTTCCCATCCGTTCTCCCTTGCCCGCCGCGACAACAATAACGTCAGCCTGCATATAAAAGCGGCAAGGGCCGGGAAATTCCCAGCCCTTGTTTGACGGAAAAATGTACAGCGTTAATGTGAAAAGATGGATTTCAAATCGTCCAGAATCTTTTCTTCAGGATGGGCACTGGCGATAGCGAGTTCTTTCACCAAGAGGTTTCGCGCCGTGTCCAGCATTTTGCGCTCGCCGAAAGACAATTCCTTGTCGGCCTTGAGAACAAGCAGGTCTCGCAGGACCTTGGCGATTTCGATCACCGAACCAGTTTTGATGCGTTCGGTGTAGTCACGATAGCGGCGGTTCCAGGTTTGCTGGTCCCCTCCTTCGACCTTCTTTGTCCGCAAAATCCGATACACCTTGCTGACCATGTCTTTGCTGATAATGGGGCGGAGACCAACGGTTGTCACGTTCTCCGTTGGAATCATAATGGTCATTTCGCTCTCAAGAATGCGCAGCATGTAAAACTTGCTCTGCACTCCAGAGATGCTCCGGGCTTGGATCCCCTCAATCAGCCCTACGCCATGGCCAGGATAGACAACCTTCTCCCCGTTTCTAAACATAGGCTCCCTCCTACTGGCGCGATCAGGATTGGCGAACCTTAGCTGAACAATCGTTCAGCGTCAATTTTGCAAGTCCGTGAAAACATTTGTTTTTTGCTTATTTTATTTTGCAAAAATACGCATGTTTTCCTGCAACTTGCGCCACAATTCTCATGGATTACTCGAAGATTATGGCACGAGGAGACTGATATTTTTTTTCACTCCGCTTAATAATGTCGATAAGAAAACATTGTTCATTTTCCTCCTACCTCCCTTCGTCTTTCCACATCATCACCAGAGCATCCTCGCCATTCTCGTAATATCGCCCGCGCCTACCGACCTCCTGAAAACCACGTGAGGTATACAGTGCGATAGCCGAATGGTTGCTCGCTCGCACTTCGAGATGGAGCGTGCGCACCCCGCGTTGACCCGCGATGCCAATGACCTTGTCGAGCAGCACTTTGCCAACACCACAGCGGCGGGAAGCGGGGTGGACAGCGACCCGCAAGATTTCGCCCTCATCGGCGAGCAACCATCCACAGAGATAGCCAACGATGGCGTTGTCTTTTTCCGCCACCCAGAACCAACCATGCGGGTTCTGGCCCTCGGTAAGAAAAAATTCCGCTTTCCACGGTAAGGAAAAAGACGCCTGTTCGATCTCCATCACTTGAGGAAGATCGCTCTCAACAAAAGGACGCAGTCGCACTTCCGTACGCACGAGCACCTCAATGATTTGTGGAACGAATTAGGGATGTCAGAGCAGGCTGTTTCATTTTCCCTTGACAAGGCGGGAGTGTCCATCCTATACGTGGACCATCTTACACATCCTCGCCAGCCAAGAGGAAAAGGAGGCTTTATGAAGTTTTGGGTGAAAGGACTTTCCGTCGCGGCTCTAACATTTCTCACAGGAGGTATGCCAAGCTGGGCACAACAACCAGGGACGGGGACGCCGACGCCGCCGCCAAAAGCTCCGGCCACCACTCCGGCAGCTCCGCCTTCCGCCGCTCCAGCGGCTCCCGCCGTTGCTCCAGCGATGGAAGCGGCAACACCCACTGCCGCGAAAGTCAATATCAATACCGCCGATGAAGCCGCTCTCACGTCAGTCAAAGGGATCGGCAAAACCAGGGCGAAAGCGATTATTGCCTACCGCGAGACCAACGGTGCGTTCACGAGTGTCGATGACCTCACCAAAGTGAAGGGCATTAAGGGAAAGGCACTGGCGAAATTCAAGGAGCAAATCACTGTTGAATAGTGGCGCTCTTTGTCGGCGGTAGCGAAAAGAGAAAGAGGGAGGTCTTCAGAACCTCCCTCTTTCTCTTTTTACCAAGGCGAACACAATCAGTGAGGAAGTGCGTATGAATCCACACCTCTTCCCGTCCGAGGATCTTCACGTCGCGACTCCACTGAAGGGGTTTTCCCCAGGCCCTTACTTGCTCGCCGCCGCCTTTTGATCACATTCAGCTCGACATTTCTTGGAGAAATCATCGGCTTGGGTGTTACACTCACTCAACCGATCAAAGGCTTGCTCGCTCGTCATCTTATCGCTGCACTGCTGAAACATCTTCTCCGAGGAGGTCTTACACTCATTCCGGCATGCGGTCAGCGCATCAGGCGTAGGCGGCTTAGGCGGCTCTTTTTCCTGTTTACACGAGGCCAGCGTGAGCGCGCCCGCGACAAATAACACGCTCGACATCACCTTCCACAATTTCATGATTCTCCTCCATCTTGCCATGCGATCTCCGCTCGTGGAGAGCAGGAGTCGTCTGTATTTTTTCCGTGCCCTCATAGCACTATCACCTTCTCGCGAAAAGCGGGGCGAAGCCTTCACGCTTCTCACAACGGGCGAAATCCCGTGGCCAACACATACGTTTCCGCCGACCCTTTGCGGGTGGCGTCGGGCCGGGTGCTTTTCACTGTCGGAAAAACAGTCCGCAGTTCAGCTAAAAAAGTTTGATACTCCGCTCCCATGAACACCTTCAAGACCAGAGTGCCTCCGGGCCGCAGCAGCGCTTGTACGCAGGCAAGCGCCGCGCGACACAATGCCATCGCGCGGGCGTCATCACGCTCGCGAATCCCACTCAGTTTCGGTGACATGTCCGAGAGCAGCACATCAGCTTGCCCACCAAGTGCGATGAGCACTTTCTCCTGGTGCGCGGGATCGGTGGCATCTCCTTGGAGGAGCGTCACTTGGGTCAACGGCACGGCTTCAATCTCAACGAGATCAATCCCGACAACGCGCCCCGTTTTCCCGACGACCGATGCGCCCACTTGTACCCACCCGCCCGGCCAGGATCCGAGATCAACGACGCGATCTCCCGGTTTGAGAAACCGAAATTCCGTGTTCAGTTCAATCAGCTTATAGGCGGAGCGCGACCGATAGCCTTCCTGTTTTGCCTTCTTATAGAAGGTGTCTTTGCGTTCGTACGCCACTTTTTCAGTCTCAGTCCAAAGTCTCAAGTCCAAGGTCCAAAGTCTCAAGTCCAAGGTCCAAAGCCGAACTCCGAACTGTTCCAGACTCCGAACTCCGAACTTTCTTCTACCCCCGTGGGCGCATGTAGCGCTGATAGACCTTCGGCAATTCGGTTGGCAGGGACGCGACATCCTCCAGCACCAGGTACCGAGAGTCCTCGCACATCTCGCGCAGATAGTCATGCCCAGCCTTATCCACGGTTAAACAAAAAGTGAGGACCCCCGCTCGTTCCGCCTCGCGCAAGGCCGACATGGTATCGCGGAGGCCGTAGGTGATCGACCGTCGATCCGCACCGTAGTCCATATCTTGCGGAAACCCGTCACTCAGGACGACGAGGAGTTTCATACGGCAGGCCACATCTTTCAGCTTGGTCAGCGCGTGACGAATCGCCGCTCCCATGCGGGTCGAGCGTTTCGGCTCGACCGCGCCGAGCCGCCCTTTCACGGTGGGGGATAAGGATTCCGCGAATGACTTGACATGATAAAACTCAACATTCTCTCGCCCTTGGCCGGAAAAACCGTAGATCGCGTAGGCGTCACCAATCTCTTCCAGGGCTTCGGCCATCAGGACCAACGCTTCCTTGGTGACATCAATGATGCGGCGAGGTTTGGGCTCTGGAACCACCGGGCGGTTCTTCCACAACGACCGCCAATCGTCTTGCTCCTCGTCCGCGTAGTGCCGCACCACCGGCGCGATCGGCTCGTCCGTTGACGCGCTCATGTCGAGCAAGAAGAGCGCGGCCACGTCACGTTCCGTTTGCCGACGCACGGTGTAGAATTTGGTGGACGGAGAGACCCCGGCTCGCCTATCACTCGCCGCCGTGATGACGGCATTGAGGTCGAACTCTTCGCCATCCTCCAAGCCGCGCACGATCCGATATTGCTCCGGTCGAATCCGCTGAAACTCATGTTTCACCGCTGGTGTGAGCGTGGCGTACTCGTTCAGCGTCTTGTTGAAGTATTCTCCCGCGTCACCGGCTAACACAATCTCGTGGAGACGACACCAGCGAGAACGATAGTCGCCAATCTGATAATCCCATTCATCATAGAAAAAGGTCTGGCCTTCGTCGCGTTCCCGGCGACGCTGGAGAGCCGCGACGATGCCCTCCTCTGGAAGCACGGTATCTTTCTCCGCGTTCCCTGGCAGCTTGCCGACCAAGTCACTGATGTACAGCCCTTGTGGGGAAATCGTGTCGTCCTTCCCCTGGCGAATGTGCAAATCCACGCCAGCTTCAATCAGTGCCTTGAGTTCCTCTGGTGACAGTGGAGACCCGCCCTCGCGCTCATCACGTTCAGGGTCGAGTTCCAGTTGCGGCAACGGGGGAGCATCAGGGGGAGGAGGGCTGTCGTCCATGTCTGGGTCAATCAGCGCATCACCAGTGAGTTTCTCGAAGAAGATCGCCTCGAACGAAGAAGGTTCACGTGCCTGGCGCAGCGCGGCGAGAGTGGACAGCACAGTCTGATAGACCTCCGCCGCCGTCCGAGCCGAGTCGTACACCGTCGCATGAGGGGGCAGGGTCAGCGCGAGCCCGGATAACGCCGCGCGTAACACGTCCGGCAACCGTGAGGGGAGCGTTAATGAGGAGACCCACTGGAGATCGCCGACGAGCCCACGATAGTGCTGTTCGAGGAGGAGGTTGATGCGTTGCGTCTCACAGATAAGAAAGAGCGTCTCCACGATTTCCGGATGCGGAAAGCAATGAAAGTATTCAGCGAGCCCCCCACGTCGGTCAGTCCCGATGCTCATCAACTGTTGGACAAGCGGAGAAAGCCGCGGCCACATCTCCTCAAGGAGAAACGTATATGTCCCGAATTCTCGCCGCCCCGCCTGTTGTGCGGCCAGCGCGCGAAAGAGGCGGAAATTGTCTTCATACGTCGAAAAGACATCCACGCGCGCGGGAAGCGGAAGAGCATCCGCGATCACCGGCAACGCTTCGAGCGAGGGCGGGTAGGACAGCCCTTCTTGTTGCACGATTCCCACCGTCGCGCCGGACAGCATGTGGATATATTTGCGCAGCAGTTCCTGCACTTCCCCTAACTCGACCGCCGAAGAGGATTGGCGCAAGACTCGCATGCTGGTGCGAGACTCAAGCGTGAAGAACGCGACGCCAGCCGCGGGATTGTCAGCCGCGATAGCGAGCCCTGTAGTCAGCCAGTCAAGCACTCCTTGTTCGCCCGTCTCTTCGCACGCGCGTGGGAGGGTGCGGATCAGCGGTGGAACTCCGGCGGAAAAGTGTCGCGCGACATCGAGCAAGGTCTCACGGAGCGGTGGCCGCGACTCCAACGACACACTTTTGACAAAGGATTTCAGCAGTGGGAGCGCCGGTGGAACGGAGGCCGGATCGGTCCGAATCGTTGACGTCAACCATGCCAACAACGTGTGACGAAGCGAGGGAGCAAAAGGGAGGAGCGTTGGAGGCAAGAGGGCAAACACTTCGGTCGCCGATTTGGGGGAAACCCGTGCCGCCGCCTGGCAACTCGTGAGCAGCAGAAGCCGATCCTCACCCGTCAGTTCAGCGAACCCACGTGGCAACGTGGCGTAAAAGGTCCACGGACCGGCATCTTGTACCAACAGCCCGAGTTTTGCCCAGGCTGCCATTTCTTCTTCACTGAGGATTGGCAAAGCCGCGGGGGCGGCATCGAAATACGACACCGCGAGAAATTCACCTTTCCACCCTTTGGTCCCCAGCAGCGCACTGCCGTGCGCTGCCCACGCGCGCAAGCGCGATAATACTGGGTCTGGAATGGACGCCAGCAATGGAGCCGACGCTTGCAGGAACTGTGAGCCTAGACGGCGCGAGAGTTTGAGCGTGTCACGACCAATCTCCGCCCAGGTCGCGACTGTTTCCAAGCTTAACCGCGCGACCGTCGCGGGCGCAATGGCAAAATATGCCGTCGCGCCTTCGCGTGACGCGGGCTCTTCTCCCGCGAGCCGTTCACCGATGGTCACCCAACGAGAAAAGACTTCTCCACCAAAGAGTTGCCACGCCGCCGGAGCGTGACGACAAAAGCTTTGCGCCAGGGTAAGGGAAATCGCGGCGAGACGATCCCCAGCCGTCAAAATGGTTTCACGCGGGCGTGGCCCCAGGGCTTCGAGTTCAGCAAGGAGTCGCTGCCCGGCCGCGTCACCGAGGAGATGGCGGTTATCAAACCAGAGGTGTCGAAGAGAAGACATTCAGAAGGTTGTGCGCCTTGAACAACAAGTTCGCTCTTGAACATCAGAAGCGGTCCGTAAAGTCAACCTGAGGGAGGAGGAACAGCGCTGCTGCCAATTCCCATTTCCGACGCGCATTGCTGATTTTCCACCGCTTCCCTATACTCGTGCCCACCGAAAAGAGGGAACCCCGTGCGTATACGAATTCACTCGCGTCCAATTCAACTGTTGTCTTTGTCTCTCTCTTTCGCCCTGTCGTTCGCCCTCTCGCTTTTCGTGCCGGGCGTTGGCTATGCCGAGGATCAGGTTGACCTCGCCAAGTACGCGCCTTTTGTCGCGACCAGTGACAAAGGCATGGTGGTCACCGCTGGCGAGCAAGCCAGCGACGCGGGGATCGCCATGCTGCGTCAAGGTGGGAACGCGGTCGATGCCGCTGTCGCCGCATCCTTTGTGATTAGTGTGATCCGCCCGCAATCGACCGGTATTGGTGGGGGGGGGTTCTTCCTGCTCTATCTCGCCAAGAAACGAGAAACGATCGCCGTCGATTTCCGGGAACGCGCGCCGCTCGCGGCGACAGCGGACATGTTCATCCGCGATGGGAAAGCGGTCCCGGAGCTGAGTCGCAATGGCCCACTCGCGGTTGCCGTGCCTGGATTGATCGCTGGCCTTGTGGACGTGCAAAAGAAGTATGGCACCCTGCCGTTGGCGACCGTGATGACACCGGCGATTTTCTTGGCGGACGAAGGATTCCCGGTGTATTCCCGGCTCGCGGACGCGATAGCCTATCGCGCGAAACTACTCGCGACCTCGCCTGCGACCAAAGCCATCTACTTTCGTGATGATCTCCCGCTCGGTGAGGGTGCGTTGTTGGTGCAGCGCGACTTAGCCAAAACCCTGCGGCGTATCGCGGCCACAGGAACGGCGGGGTTCTACAAAGGGCCCGTTGCCAAGGCGATTGTGCATGCCATGAAGACCCAAGGGGGACTCATCACTCAGGAAGATTTGGACCTCTATCATGTCATCTACCGCCCCCCCGTCACCGGCACCTTTCACGGCGCTCAGATTCATGCGATGCCACCACCCAGTTCTGGCGGCGTCTTGATGACCCAGATGTTCAACGTGCTGGCTGGATTTCCCCTGCAAGAATTTGGGTTTCAGACCCCGAAGGCGATTCATGTTCTCACCGAAACTCTCCGTTTGGCGTTTCGCGACCGCGCGCAGCATCTGGGCGATCCCGATTTTGGGTCGGTGCCAACGCCACTGTTGATGTCCGAGGACTACGCCAAGGAACAACGGACGAAAATCGACTTGGCGAAGGCCACTCCGAGCGATGCCATTCCCGCCACTTCGCCAGGGAAAGTCGAATCGACCAGTACCACCCATCTTTCGGTGATCGACACAGACGGCAATGCCGTGGCGACCACACAGACGGTGAATCTGTATTTCGGGAGCGGCATGATGGTGCCTGGGACTGGTATCCTCCTCAACGACGAAATGGACGATTTCAGCGCCCAACCCATGAACCCCAACGCCTTTGGCCTTATCGGCTACACGAATGCGAACGCCGTAGCTCCCCGCAAAACTCCGTTAAGTAGCATGAGCCCAACCATCGTGACGCGCGACGGGAAAGTCGTGCTGGTGGCCGGGAGTCCGGGTGGATCACGAATTATCAGCTCGACACTGCAAGTCCTCCTCAATGTGCTCGTGCATAACCTGTCATTGCCGGAGGCGATGTTCGCTCCGCGGATTCATCACCAATGGTTTCCCGACGATCTACAAATAGAGGTGCGCAAAGGAGCCTCGCCAGAGGGATTACCGGAGGCCCTACGACAGATGGGTCATAAACTGACGCTGATCGAAGCAAGCACCGATGGCCGCCACCTCTTTGGCAATATCCAGGCCCTGCATGTTGATCTCACCTCTGGAATGATCACCGGCGTTTCCGACCCACGCGGAGAAGGACGACCGAAAGGACAGTGAAGACGGGCACGGGTTTCGAGTTTCGAGTTTCAGGTTATGGAGTACAAACAGCTTTTGCTTTCTGTACCCGAAACCCGAAACCTGTAACCTGTTCCTCATTTTATCGTAAAGGGAGTTAGACATGCCCCGCCCAATTGATGTCAATGCGGACTATTATCAGATTGAAGAACTGCTCACCGAGGAAGAACGGATGGTGCGTGACGTGGCGCGCCGGTTCGTGGATGAAGAGTTCATGCCGCGCGTCCAACGCTGCTTTCGTGAAAACACCTTTCCGATGGAACTGGTGCCGCGCTTGGGACAACTTGGTTTTCTTGGCATGACACTCCCTACCCAGTATGGTTGTGCAGGATTGAACAATATCGCTTACGGGCTGGTGAGCCAGGAACTGGAACGCGGCGATAGCGGTCTGCGTTCGTTTGCCAGTGTGCAATCGTCACTGGTGATGTACCCCATCTATACGTTTGGTTCGGAAGCGCAGAAAAGCTTTTGGCTGCCGCGACTGGCGAA
>JANMSE010000465.1:0-6979 GCA_031389045.1 Deltaproteobacteria bacterium
GCGGCGATGGCCCCAACTGGACGACGTTGAGTGCCCTTGAAAATCATGTGTTCATGGACATGCGCGGCCCCGGCGACATCCGGCGTTTCGTCGGCACTCCCCGCCTTGACCCACATCTGGATGGCGACGACGGGTGCGAAATGATCTTCTTGAATAATCACGCGCAGGCCGTTGTCGAGGGTGAAAAGTAATCGTTCTTGAGTGAACGGGGTGCTCGAAACGGAAGGCTGAGTCTGTGTCATAGCTGAGTGGTGTTTCATACCCGCTCTGACGAGTCAATTGACTCACGCGGAGACGCGGAGGCGCGGAGAAGGCACGAACTCCGCGTCTCCGCGTGAGAGAAAACATACGGAGAGAGGAATGTCGAGGTGAAGGAATGCGAGGAGGGGGACTTGAACCCCCACGAGTGTTACCCCACTAGCCCCTCAAACTAGCGCGTCTGCCAGTTCCGCCATCCTCGCAAAAAGAGCACGATGAAGACCATGCCCTGAAGGAGCCGGAAACATACCGTGCTTCCAAGAACTGGTCTAGAGGGGAAATGGGAATCCGCCGCGAAATTTCCCGCGAAGAGATCTAATTGATACGGACTCTTCGTAGAAAGAACACGGTGGGTCATCACGTATGGGTAAAGTGGTTGCGTTCTCTCGCAAAGGGATGCTAAAGAAGGCGGCTGTGCACGATCAGGAAAGCCGTTCTCCTCTCTCTCCGGGTGAGCAGGACCTGGGAAAGCTGCTCCAGCGGATCACGACTGGCGATCAGTACGCTGTGGCGGAACTGTATGACGCGACGAGTACGGTTGTCTTCGGACTCGCGCTGCGTATCCTCCAAGCGCGCGATGCGGCTGAGGACGTTATTGTTGAAGTCTATTCCCAGGTGTGGACGCAAGCGGCAACCTACGATGCTCACCGTGGGACACCACTGGCATGGATACTGACGATGACTCGGAGCCGTGCGATCGACGTGCTGCGCTCCCGCAATCGCACCCGCGTGGAAGAACCGATCGAGGCGGTTGGGGATTTGCCCACGACGACGCTCAATCCAGAAGAGCAAAGTGTGGCCCTCGAACGTCATCGCTTCGTGAAACAAGCCTTGGAAAATTTAACGACAACTCAACGACAAGTGATTGAACTCGCCTATTTTTCTGGCCTGAGTCATTCCGAGATTGCCGTGCGCTTGGGGCAGCCGTTAGGGACGATCAAAACCCGGGTGCGGTTAGGCATGCTGCGACTCCGTGAACTCCTTGCCCCACTGGCGACGGGGGTGGACCGCACGACTGGCGCAGTGAAGGAGCATGCCGTATGACACCGGACCACTCGCGAGAAGAAGCGCAGGAGCAGGGAGCCCTCTATGCTCTCGGTGCGTTGTCGCATGAGGAATCTCAGACTTTCGAGCAGCATCTCACGACGTGTTCCCTCTGCGCCGACGAAGTGGCCGCGTTCGCTACGGTGACGCAAGAGTTGGCGCATGCCGCGGTGCCGCGCACTCCCCGACCAGAGGTCCGTGCTCGCGTGCTGGAACAGGTGGCGAGTCCGGGGCTCTCACGAACACGGCCCGTCATAGACAAAGACTCCTTTCGGTTTGTTGGTTCGTCGTGGCTGGAGTGGACGCCAGGCAATACGCCTGGTGTCGAAATCAAGGTGCTCTCCGTTGACCAAGCGCGGAATTACTTCACGACGTTAGTCCGCATGGCTCCCGGCGCTATCCTCGCCTCCCACCGTCATGCCGACGCGGAGGAGTCCTACATTCTTGAAGGTGATCTCTTCGTCTCTGGTATGCTCATGTCCCCTGGCGACTATTGTCGCGCGGAAGCTGGTTCACTGCACACCGGAGTGACGACGAAGACCGGCTGTGTCTTTATCGCCGTTGCGTCGCTACACAACGAGTGGTTCGTGGAAGCGTAAGGGTCAGAGTTGGGCCCGCAGCGCAACGGCTACTTGCTGATATTCCTTCTCAATGGCGGACAGGAGCGCCGGTGCTTTGTCCGTGGTGTTCGCGCGCCCTATCCCTTCGAGGTCTTGACATAGTTCGGCCAGCGCTCGGGCGCCAACCGTGGCACTGGTGGATTTGAGGCTGTGCGCCGCGCGGTGAAGGGTCGGGGGATCGTTCTGGGCAATGGCCACGCGCAAGGTCTCAAGAAGCTGGACCGAGTCTTTCAGATAACTGGAGATCACCTTGTGGATAATGTTCGGTCTTTCTGGACGTTGCAGCGCCTGTATTTGCTTGAGCGCGGCGGGATCCAGAAGCCCGGTGCCCTTGGTGTGTTCGGCGGCGGCCACGCTTCCGTTCACGGGCGGTGGCGGTGCGACCGCGGTTCTTGTCGTTGCTTCTGATGGGGGCGAGGATGCTGAGAGAGGAACTTGTGGTGAATCTCGCGGCGTGGTCCGTGGCAACCATCGGGACAGGACTTGCCGTAAGGCTTCTTGTGAAAACGGTTTGCTCAGATAATCATCCATCCCCGCCGCGAGGCAGCGTTCCCGATCTTCACGCATCGCATTGGCGGTGAGGGCGATGATGGGGAGGCGTGAGCGGGTCGCGGACGGCGCGGCGGCTTCTTGGGCGCGGATGACTTTGGTGGCCTCAAATCCATCCATTTCGGGCATTTGGCAATCCATCAAGACTAAATCGTATGTGGTCCGCGCTAATGCCCTGAGCGCTTGGTGCCCATCGTACACGGTCTCGACTTGGCACCCCATGAATTCCAGCATGGTGAGCGCGACATCTTGGTTGACGGGGTTATCTTCAACCAGCAGCAAGTGTGCGTTCGCGAACGTGGCGGAACTTCCCGTGGGGTGCATGGTGGTCGTCGCTGGCTGTGGGGCGGGCGGTGTCTGGGTGGGAGCCAGCATGGCGTTGCGTTGGTTCATGGCCGTGAGCAACGCATTGTACAGGTCGGACTGGCGTGCGGGTTTGTGGATGCAAATGTCGATACCGGCTTGCCGTGCCGCCGCCATATCGCCGTGGGTACCAACGGAGGTCAGCAGGACGAGGGGGATGTGAGCCAGGAGCGGATCCGCTTTGATCAGCCGTGCTAACGTAAGACCGTCCATTTCTGGCATGTGCATATCGAGAATGGCCAGATCGTGTGGAGCTTTGCGACGAGCGGCCGCGCGCAGGAGCTCAAGCGCCCGCGCGCCACTCTCCGCGCTCTCGGCCAGCATATTCCAAGCGTTCACCTGATGATGAAGGATGGCGCGGTTAGTGGCGTTGTCATCGACGATCAAGAGTCGCACCCCCTCAAGGCCGCGAGTGGGGACATTCACCTCCTGGGTGCGGTGTTGTTCCACGGTCAGTTGCACGGTGAACCAGAACGTCGAGCCTTTCCCTGGGGTACTGTCGACGCCGATCGTGCCCCCCATCATTTCCACGAGTTGCTTGGCGATGACGAGACCGAGTCCCGTGCCCCCAAATTTCCTGGTCATTGAGCCATCCGCCTGGGAGAATGGCCGAAAGAGTCGGCTCAGTTGTTCCGGCGTAATCCCGATCCCCGTGTCACGAATGGAAAAAGAGAGCTGGCACGTCTGACCAGCATGCAGGGCCTGCGGCGGAGCCTGCGGCTGTTGAGGCATGGGGCTCTTGGTCTGATCGGCATGAAGCTGGACTTGGACGACCACCTCGCCGTGCTCGGTGAATTTGATGGCATTGCCGATCAGGTTGATAAGGACTTGTCGTAAGCGCCCGGAATCTCCGCGTACCGCGAAGGGGATATCCTCGTGGATCAGACACGCGAGTTCGATGCCCTTTGTCTGCGCCCGATTGGCGAGGAGTTCGACGACTTCCTCGACCGTTTCTCGTGCCTTGAACGTGATCGACTCAAGTGCCAGTTTTCCGGCTTCGATTTTGGAGAAGTCGAGAATGTCATTAATAACCTGAAGGAGTGCTTCACCGGAGTGATACACGGTCTCGGCGAAGCGATGCTGCTGCGGGGTGAGACCACTGTCCAGCAGCAATTCGGCCATGCCCAGGACCCCATTCATCGGCGTGCGAATTTCGTGACTCATGTTGGCGAGGAACTGCGACTTCGCGCGATTGGCTTCTTCGGCTTGGTGAGCCAGGGAGAGTGCGCGGTCGGTG
This sequence comes from Deltaproteobacteria bacterium, assembly GCA_031389045.1. GTDB lineage: Bacteria > Desulfobacterota > Binatia > Bin18 > Bin18 > JABFSC01. Next base: position 4,072 of record JANMSE010000465.1, read on the forward strand.
GCATGCCGGAGTTCAATGGTACGCTGTTCCACTTGCGCCTCGAGATTCTGTTGATAATGCTCGATTTCCTGGCGCGACTGGCGGAGGCGCTCCACCATTTGGTTAAAAGCCGTGGCGAGGTCGTTAATTTCGTCACGTGTCGAGATGTCAACGCGGTGCTCAAGGTTCCCTTCCGCGATGTCATGGGTGACCCGGACGAGATGGCCGATGGGTGCGACAATCCTCCGTGCGAGGTATGCCGTGATGAGCAGGCTGCAGGCGATCACGCCCAGTGTGACGAGGATGGCGGATTGGAGATACTCTTTGATGATGGCAAAGAGCCCTTCAAGACTCACCCCGACCTGGATGTAGCCCAAAATTTCCGGTTCTTGCGAAGATGGGGTAGCCGACCCCAAAAAGAGGTTCGCTTCATCCGTCTTGGGAGCACTCACAACCGGGGCAACGATGTGAATATACGTCTTGCCATCTCCGGCATTCTCTACGTCCTCGAAGCGAATAGTTGACTGTCCGAGGAACTCAGGTTTGAGGGCAGGGATCTGTAGCGAGGGATTCGTGGCGTGTTGGGCCAAGGACTGTCCCTGTTTGTTCAGGATGGAAGTATACGCCACGTCCGCATCGACACTGAGGCTATCGAGGACGTGGGTGAGAGCCTCCTCATTTTCGGTATAGAGGGCATATTCACTATTCTGCGCCATAATGGCCGCGATCGTGATCCCACGATGGGCAAGCGCACCATAGTTGTTGGCCATTTCCCGCAACACACTAAAGAACGAAATCAGAGAAACCGTCAGCAAGATGACCGTGGTCGTGAGGATATTGAACTTTGAGGTGAGGCTCAACCGTCGGTGTGTCCGCATGACTTCAGGACTTCCTATGGGAATACTTGTCGGGCACCTGCAAGTATGGAGGGAGTGAAGTCAACTTTCATGTGTCGTGCCGTCTTGAGATTGAGCGAATACGTCATCTTTCGTGGGGGAGCTGGCGGGATTGATCCGGCTTTGGTTCCCTGGAGCACCTTGACGGCGATTTCTCCACATTGAGTCCCCAAGTCGGTGTAGTCCCGATCCAAGGCATACAGGGCGCCCGCTTTTGTCCAAGAAGAGGAAAGGCCGGCAAAAGGAATCCGGTTGCGGAAGGAGAACAGGAGAATAGGCTCTGCCGTTTGCGGAGACAAGACGGTCTGATCGGTCAGTCCCCAAAAGACCTCGGCTGTATTGGCGAGACTGGCGAGCGCTTTCGGGAGGGCGCGGGGATCTGCGACTGGCTGCGCGAGCATTTTCAGTCCCAAGATCCGCGCCACTTTGCGTGCCTCTTCAATCTGTTCATTGTTTTCTGTTGGGTTGTAGAGCACGCCGATCGTTTTCCGATCCGGTAAAAACTGGTGGAGCTGGTGCAACTGAGTTTCTACTGAGAAATCAATGGTGACACCCGTCGCGTTTGGCGCGTTGCGCAGCTCCATGTCATTGGCCGCTAGGCATGCCAGCACGGGGATTTCGCCGACCGCGCCGAGAATCCGCTGTGTTGCTGACGGCCCGACCGTGACAAACAACCGCACCCCTTTTTGCTTGGCACTTGCTAGAGACTCCTCGATTTGCGGCGAGTCAGTGAGGAGCGAATACGTGAGGAGTGGGTCCTCACTGCGCTGCTGATCGAGATGGTGACGGAAACTTGTGACAACCTCTTGATAAGGGGCGGAATCTTGACTGGTGATGAGAATAATCGGTGTAGGCTCCGCCGCATCTGTCGTGCGGTGTCCATTGGCGATCAGCAGTGCCAACGCGAGCAAGAGTGTCGTCATCTGAATAACGCCCGTGCGATCACCATCCGATGCACTTCCGATGGTCCTTCGCCGATGCGCCGGACGCGGGCTTCGCGGTACCACCGTTCCAGCGGAAACTCCTTGGTGACGCCGTAGCCGCCGTGAATCTGCACCGCGTTATCAATCACACGACCCAACATCTCGCTGGAATAGAGCTTGGCGACCGAGGCTTCGACGCGTGCATCCTCGCCACGATCGGCTTTCCACGCGCCATCCCAGATCAAATAGCGTGTGGCTCGCAGCTCGACTTCGGCGTCAGCCAGCATCCATTGAATGGCTTGCCGCTGACTCAAGGGCACGCCAAATGTCGAACGCTGCTTGGCGTGGGCGATGGCCAACCGATGCGCCGCGCGAGCGACGCCAAGGTTACACGCGGAGTACGGGAAGCGCTGCTTGGTGAGTAAGTCCATGCACAAGTCGAGTCCATCGCCTTCATTGCCAATCATATTGGCGGCGGGCACGCGACAATCCTCGAAGGAGACTTCATTCGGCAACGAGACCGTCCGAATAGTGCGAAACGGGCGCGCGGTGAAGCCTGGCGTACCGTGGTCGATGATGAAGCAGCTAATGCCTTTGCGACCTTTGGTGGGATCGGTGCGGACGAAGACCACGCCCCAGTTGGCATCATGCGCGTGCGAGATAAAGATTTTGGTGCCGTTGAGGACCCACGTATCGCCATCTTTCACGGCGCGGCACTGAATGGAGCCGGCGGGGTCCGAGCCGCCACTGGGCTCGGTGATGGCAAAGAAGGTGTATGAACCCGCGCGCAAGGTTGGGACCGCGTACTTCTGAATTTGTTCTTCCGTGCCACCGTAAATCACGGGCGGAGGATAGCGACCGAACACGCCACAGCCTGGGTTATAGAGCCCCATGCGATGCTGTGACATCTCTTCAATGGCCCGATGACCCAATCGTCAATGTCTTAATGTCTACTTTACCTGCTTAAATTTCGGCAACGTCACTTCCGGTGTGACATCCTCGAACTCGACTTCAACCGGGAGCCCCAGTTTCAGATCGTCGTTCGCGACGTTCGTGAGCCAGCTTACCAACCGCACGCCTTCGTCCATTTCGATAACCACCGGACTATAG
>JANMSE010000196.1:0-4304 GCA_031389045.1 Deltaproteobacteria bacterium
GAGGGTGTCTCGACACTCCCGTTTTACTTGATGAAATCGCAGGGGCTACCCTAATTCTTAAGTGTGACAGAGCACTAGTGCTTAAACACACGGCAGTCACTACGCCACTGCCGTGTGGACGGATTTAGTGACCAGCCTTCTTTTCTCGGACAACCATTTCCGTCAAATGGGCATTGGGAATATAGATGATGTGGCCGTCTTCGGCCTTAATCCGCGTGATCACCGTCCCGACGTCCTGTTACACGATCGGCATGGACCTCAAGGCAAGCGAGATGAGGGCGTATGACCGATTCCAGACGCGCGTCCGGCGCCGCGAGCATGAGTTCGCGCAAGTTCACTACCCCAACCAGCACACGCGCCCGGTCAACCACATACAGATAGGAAAACACGCGATGAGGAGTGAGCCGGATACGTTCGAAGGCTTCACTGATTGTCAAATCCTCGGCTAAGGCGAGCATCCCCGGGGGACGGGGGAAATAGGGACGTTGTTGAATTTCTTGACTTATTCTGTTACCTGGCATTAGGAGTATCAAGAAATTGGGGCCACCCATTAGAAGGCTCGTGTCAATAAGTCGTACCTCTCCACAATACCTTCGCCAAAATGAGCTAACTTGAATGGGCTTCTAGGAGTAGAGTTGTAGTCCACCACGACCGCAACTCTCAACCTACGGAGAAGCCCACACTGGACATTGTCACACTTTTCCAATGCCTCCAACCCCATGTGACGGCGACGACCCTGCGTCAATGCAGTCGGATTGCATTGGCCATGCTGGTGATGACGGGACGGGTCACGATGCTGGGTCTATCCCGCTGGGCGGGCAAAGGCGGCAGTTCCCGCACTATCCAGCGCTTTTTCTCCCAGGCCCTCCCGTGGGCCACGCTGTTTTGGGTGTTCTTTCGTCAGCAGGTGTACCGTCCAGAGGATGTCTACCTGCTGGCGGGCGATGAAGTGGTGGTCACCAAAGCGGGCAAACACACCCATGGCCTGGATCGGTTCTTTGCCAATCTGTATGGCAAGCCGGTGCCAGGGCTGTCCTTCTTTACATTGTCCTTGGTCAGCACCCAGGAACGGCGCTCGTTCCCGATCGGCGTCGAGCAGGTCGTACGCAGCGCAGCGGAGCAAGCGGCCAGTAAGGCCAAAGCGGAAGCCAAGAAGCAGCAACCGTCCACTGCAACCCGTCGCCCTGGGCGTCCGAAGGGCAGCAAGAACACAAACAAAACAGCGCGCCCGCTGACGCCGGAGTTGGTGCGGATCAAAGCCCTGATCGAGGCCTTGCTGCACTGCCTCACCGGGATGATCCCGTTGTCCTATCTGGTCCTGGACGGTCATTTTGGCCATGCCCACGTCGTGGACATGGCCCGACAGTGTCACTTGCACCATCTCCAAGCTGCGCTCCGACTCGGCGTTGTACCTGCCCTACGAAGGCCCCTATGCCGGTCATGGCCCACGGCGCAAGTATGGGAGCAAGGTGGAGTACCGTCACCTGCCAGACCAGTATCTCAAAGAGACGACCGTCGAAGGGCACATCCAGACCCGCAGATACCAGCCCAATTGTTGCACAAGGAGTTCGCCCACCCCCTCAATGTCGTCATCCTCGTCAAGACGAACCTGCACACCCGGGCCTGGGCGCAGGTCATCCTGTTTAGTAGCGCCCTCGACCTCCCCTACAACCAGATAGTGGAGTTCTATGGGCTCCGCTTCCAAATCGAGTTTAACTTCCGGGATGCCAAACAGTACTGGGGCTTGGAAGACTTCATGAACGTCACCCCCACGGGGGTCACCAATGCGGCGAATCTGTCTTTGTTCATGGTCAATGTGGCGTACCGTCTCCGGACTGACATACGTCAACGTGACCCAGACTGCAGCGTCCTTGACTTGAAAGCCGACTATCGAGGCTACAAATACGTGGCGGAGACGATACCAATGCTTCCGGAAAAGCCTGAGCCAGTTTTATTAGCCAAGATTCTCAACCAGGTCGCCCGCTTGGGCCGTATTCATGCCTCTCAACCCTCCTTCCGCTTTGCATAATTGGCGAAGGTATTGGATAAGGAAGGAGGACAGAATGAGAAAGCTCATGTTGATAGTCTTCGCGGCAAGCCTGGCGGCTGCGGTAATGCTCGGTCCCACGCCGGCTCAGGCAAGTTGCTCCCAAACACTTTATTGAGAGAGGGCGTTCACAGACGGGGCCTTCAACCAACTCGTTGGTCGGATTTCCTCGACTGCCACTATCATCTGGTTCGGCAGCACTGGTGATCCTGAGATCGCGGGCGTGTTCTTCAATTGCACGACCGACCGTACCCCTCGTGTTTTACCACTTCAAGCCGCTACCGGGAGCTCTAACTCCGCGGTTTCATTAGGGGTGGGACTTTTCCGATAGGTTCGTGGCGTGAGGGGTGTGGAGCGTAAGGGTCGCAAAATGCTGGGCCTGGAGACTCAAATGATTGGCCAAGCGGCCAGCCGACGAGACCGGCTTGAGGTCCCACGGTCCCATCGGCAGCGGGGGACACGCGGCAGCAATGGCCTTGAGCAGCGAGCCGGCGAGCAAGGCCAAACTGATGCGGCGCTCCACCGCCGTGGCACTCCAGGCCCGCGGCATTTCCATCGCACACGTGCCTTGGGCCACGTAGAAGTGGGTCTCCACCGGCCAGCGGTGGCGATAGGCCGCGCGGATCTCGTCGGTGGTCAACTCCCGCGCGGTCGTGCCGATCAGCAAGGGGCGCTTGTACGCCGGGTCATCCACCCGCACCCCATCGATCAGGGTCTGGGGGGTCTGCCGGAAGTGCAGGTTACGCCAGCGGCGTACTCTGACCTCGCGGTCCTCCAGGCGAACCGTGGGGTCTTCATCCGGGCGTCCTTCGGGCCGCTTGGCCCCCGGATGGAGCACGGGGCCATGCCGCGCGGGGCGCCCGCGGTGGCCCGCGCGTTTGGGGGGAGGGGCCTGGCGCAGGGGGACATTCTTGCGCAACCGCCCGACCAGCGCATCCTCCTCGGTGGCGGCGCGAAACTGCTCAATGGTGGCAATGCCCGCATCCACACTGAACAGGCGCTTTTCGGGGCTCGCGGGTAAGTCGGCAAAGACTTGCGCCACCGCCTCTTGGCACGTCCCCCCAAAGCGGGTGCGCCGCACGAGGCCGACCCGGACCCCACCACTCAGGACGACGGTCGTGAGCACCGCCACCAGGTTGGCCTGGACCGCCCGCTGGGCGCGGTGGCAGTAGCCTTTCCCCAACCGCGCGCTCCGGTGCTTGTTGGCCCGCAAGCGGGCGACGGTCGAGGAGTCGCCCGCATGACCGGTCCGCCGCTCACTCCCCAAGCGCACCGGCTCGACGGGCAAGCTCTCCAGACACCACGTCACCGCCCGCTCCAAGAGGGTGTCCAGCGACACCTTGCCGCGCGCCATCGCCCGTTCGACCCGATGCCAGCCCCAGCGCAGTGGACCACGTAGGGCAAGGCCGCACGGGCCAAGCTCCCGTGGTGGTGGCCCAGTTGGCCGGTACCCATGGTGATGAGGACGATGCCGATAAAATAGGCGGTGCTGGCGGGCAGCGTGCCAATCACGTGGTTGATCGCCTGCGCCGTCAGGTATACTGGTGAGGTGGCTAGGGGACGCGATGTCTTGTTAGGTTTGAGCATCTCACAAGTATGGCAGAACCTAGCCACTTTTTGCTACCCCAATTGGTAAAACTCGAGTATAAAGCAGCGCCAACTATCCTGCACGGGTGTTGTTTGAAATTCGTAGACGTCCATCTCCATCGCGGCTCCGGTGTTCAGCGGGCTCGCGTATACTTGGATAAACCCTCCGTTTGCGAGGAAATTGCTGCCTGTCATTCGCTTGAATTGTCCTGCCTCTGCCGTACCCAGGAATGAAGCGCCCAGGGTGAAAAGGGCCGCCATCGCCAAAGTTCTGAACATCGTTGCGTGTCGCATAGTCATTCTCCTTACCCGTATGTTGATGCTGTTGACTGTCCCGTCCCGTTGCTTGCTGCCCATATCCCTCTGATTTCGCTGTGTAGGAAATATCGATAGCAAACTACGGGTCACTTTTTGCCAACAATACTCAGCATTAATCTTTAATACTCTTCCTCCTTTCGTTGTTTGGCTGCCCATGACTTACCCAGCGCGTCGGCTGCCGCACCTCCAAGAGAATGTTACAGAAACTTCTACTCGAGTTTTACCAATTTAGGCAGCTAAGGGGAGCGGTAACTCCGCAGTTTCATTAGGGGTGGGACTTTTTCGATAGGTTCGTGGCGAGAGGCCGTGGAGCGCAAGGGTGGCAAAATGCTGGGCCTGGAGACTCAAGTGA
>JANMSE010000199.1:0-5180 GCA_031389045.1 Deltaproteobacteria bacterium
GCATCTATGGTAGCCTCTACGTCGGTAATGCTGTCGTTTTCCTCGAACGGTTCGACCCAACGGTCGTGTTACGCGCCTTAGATCCGCACCGTATCAGCCTCTTCAAGGGTGTGCCGACCAATTATCACCCCCTGTTGGACGTTGACGCCCAAGTCACACTTTCCTCGATGCGTGTCTTTACCTGTGGCTCGGCCCCGCTGTCGCCGGAAACCTTTCGCCGGTTCCAAGAACGCTTTGGCTTCACCATCGTCGAACGCTATGGACTGACCGAAACCGCGATCAATACCTCCAACCCACTGCATGGACCGTGGAAGCCTGGCAGTGTCGGGCCGGCCTTACCTGGCGTTGAAGTCGGCATCTTCGATCCGCAAACCCAACAACGACTCGCTACGAGCGAGACCGGAGAAATCTGGGTGCGAGGCCCAAACGTATTTAATGGATACTGGAATAACCCGGAAGCGACGACAGCGACCTTTCATCAGGACTGGTTCAGAACTGGTGATCTTGGCGTGATTGATAGTGACGGCTACGTGGCTATTCGTGGGCGCATCAAGGAACTCATCATCGTGGGTGGCACCAATGTCACGCCTGGCGAGGTCGAAGCGGTATTGGAAACCGACCCCGGTGTCGCGGAATGCGCGGTCGCGGGGCTTCCCGATCCTGACCTGGGCGAGCGGATTGCCGCATTTATCGTCCCCCGACCAGGGGAGCAGGCCGGCGTGCTTGAACAACGCCTGCGGGCCAAGGTGGAGCACGACCTCGCTCCCTACAAACGCCCGCGCCTCTATCGCTTTCTTGAAACGATTCCACGCAATGCAATGGGAAAGATCGAGCGGAACAAATTACGAACGGACGATTGAGGACCGAGGACTGAGCACCAATGAACGACGAAAGCCAAACACGCGAAGAACTCTTGCAAGAAGTTCGCGCGCTCCGTGCCCGCGTGACGGAGCTCGAGGCTACCGAGATCGCACACCAAAAGGCGGAGGCCGACCTGCGCAGCGCAAAAGAGTATGCGGAAACATTGATCAATAGCTCTCTTGATATGATCGTCGCGGTTGGGGTCAATCGGCGGATCACCGAGTTCAACCCCGCCGCGGAAAAAGTGTTCGGCTACACCAAGGCGGAAGTCATCGGACAACCCGTGGACATGTTGTACGACGAGGCGAGTCTCGGCAACGAACTCAATGTCCAGATCGCCGCGACGGGCCGCTATATCGGGGAAGTCAGAAACAAGCGGAAAAATGGTGAGTTGTTCGATGTCTACCTTGAAGCGGCGCTCGTCCGTAACGCCGAAGGCAAACCGGCGGGGGTGATGGGCATCTCCCGCGACATCACCGACCGTAAACAAGCCGAGGAAGAACAAGCGCGGCTGACGACGATCCTGGAAGCGACCTCGGACCTGGTGGGGATTACCGCCCCTAATGGCGACATCCTGTACCTGAACCGCGCGGGCCGGCGGATTATCGGGGCTGACGAAGACGAACCAGTGACGAGTATCGAGAACGGCTATGCCTATCAGCCGGAGTGGGTTCGCCGTCGTTTTCGCGACATTCTTCCAACGCTCCTGAGAGAAGGTGTGTGGAGTGGAGAATTAGACATCCGCTCCCGCGAGGGCCGTGAAATACCGCTGTCCCAAGTGATCCTCGCGCATAAGGGAACCGATGGCGTCGTGAAATTTTTCTCGACTATTGCCCGGGACATTTCCGAGCAAAAACGGATCGATGCCGTGCTCCGTGAATCCGAAGAGAAATATCGGGACCTCGTCGAGAATATCAGTGACATCATTTATACCGTGGATGTGGCGGGAATCTTCACGTACATGAGCCCAGTGGTCAAAAACCTTGGTGATTTTCCACCCGAGAAGATTATTGGGCGGCCCTTTACTGAATTCATTCATCCAGAAGATCCCCCGGCCTTGTTGAAGAGCTTTCAACAGATATTGACAGGCAACCTCGCTCCTAGCGAATTTCGCGTCCTGCGCAAGGCCGGCGATTATATTTGGGTGCGCAGCACGAGCCGCCTGATCGTGCAGAATGGCGAGGTCGTTGGACTCCGTGGCGTCCTGACGGACATCACGGAACGGAAGCGCGCGGAAGACGCCTTACGAGAGAGTGAACAGCGCTACCGCAATCTCTTTGAGAACGCCAATGACGCTATCGCCTCGTTTACCCTTGATACGGTCATCACGAGTGTGAATGGTGGCGCGGAGCGCATGACCGGATGGACCCGCGAAGAAGTTGTTGGTCAGCATGTCCGAAAAATCGCCACGCCCGCGTCCGTCGCGTTGGTCGAAGAGCGCACCCGGCGGTTTCTTGCTGGCGATAAACCCAAGTCCTCCACGTTCGAGGCAACGCTGGTTCATAAAGATGGCCATATCATTCCCGTCGAAGCCCGGACCCGCGCTGTTCGTGACCACAAGGGGAACCCGATTGGCTTTCAAGGTATCTATCGCGACATCTCCGCCAAGAAAGCCTTGGACAAACAGCGCGAGGATTTCTTGGCTATGTTGGCCCACGACATTAAAAATCCGCTCACGGCGATTCTTGGCTATGTCGATTTGTTGAACCAAGTGTTGGCGGCGAACGGCGCTACCATCGAGCGAGATTTTACCGTACGTATCCGCGATAATGCGTTGACCATCAATTCGCTCATCGCCAACTACCTCGACCTGGCGCGCGCTGAAGCCGGCCAACTGACACTCCAGAAATCGACACTGCCATTGTCCTCCTTCCTCACAGGGATCATCGAACAATACATGGGGATCGCTCAGCGACACCATCTGACGTTGGTCTTAGAGTTAGAGAACGACCTCCCTGCATTGAACGCTGACCGCATGGCCTTGGAACGGGTCTTCACGAACCTCGTGCGCAACGCCTTGAAATTCACCCCCGAAACCGGGCGGATCACGGTCACAGCCCGGCAGTGGCAACACCGCAATGGCCACAACGGGACCACTGCGGGTGTGACGACGGAGTCTTCCTCCCTTACGCGACAAGGAGTGGTCGTGGAGGTGAGTGACACGGGGCCTGGCATTGCTCCTGACGATATTCCGTTGTTGTTCCAAAAGTATCGCCGGACGAACGCCTCACGGAACCAAGAAGGGACCGGCCTCGGACTCTTTATCGTCAAGACCATGGTAGAAGCCCACGGGGGGCAGGTCGAGGTCGAGAGTCAGCTTGGCAGTGGTTCGTGCTTTCGCGTGATTTTGCCAATCTAAGGTCAGTCCCAGACAAGTCTCAGGCCAGTCTCAAAGTCTCAGGCCAATCTCAGGCCAGTCTCGGACAGGTCGAGGACAGTCCGCTGTTGTCTGCTTTTTTTATTTTTGACTTTTGACTTTTGACTTTTGACTTGCTTTTCATCCTGCCTCCTAGCGTCTGGCGCGAGTGCCGGTTAGAGTACCGCGCGTGTCCGCTCCTTCTTCCGTCACGCCTCCAGCAAGTCCACCCGACGTCTCCTCCTCTCGTGCGCGCCTCGCCCGCAAAGGGCTCCCTATCCTCATCGCCACATTGATTAGCCGCCCACTCGGCTTTCTGCGTGAAGCCGTGCAAGCCGCGCTGTTCGGCGCGTCGCGGCTGACCGATGTGTTCATCATTGCCTATAACGTGCCTGAGTTGATCCAGACACTGTTCTTCAGCGGCGTGCTCAGTAATTTCTTCGTGCCGATCATCACCCGCTACCGACACCAGCGGGAAGAACTGAGCACCGTATTTAGCGTCACCATGAACGGGGCATTGGTCCTGGCGCTGACCCTGGCCAGCCTGTGCTACGTGAGCGCGCCGTGGATTATGACGGTCGCGGCTCCAGGGCTCACGGGAGCTGACCACGATCTCGCGGTGTTCCTCTTCCGCTTCATGCTGCCGATGCTGATTCTGCATTGTCTGTTAGCCGTTATCAAAGGAACCTTGAACAGCATCGACCACTACGCGATGCCAGAATACGCGGGGGTCTTTTTCAACATCGTGATGATCACCTGTGCCCTAACCCTGGCGGGCGCGTACAGCATCACCAGCCTGGCCATTGGGGTGGTGGGCGGCAGCATTATCCAGTTACTGACGCAGCTTCCCACGTTGCGTCACCATGGGATTCACTATCATCCGTCACGCGGCTTCAGTCATCCCGCGCTTCAAGAAATGCGCGGGCTGGTATTCGGCGCGATTATCGCGACGGCGGTGGTACCGATCAACGCGTTTATTGCGCGGGCAATGGCCTCTGGGCTTCCGGCAGGGAGTGTCTCGGCGCTTGCGTATGCGTTTCGTGTGTTTATTTTGCCGGTCAGTTTGTTCGCGGTGCCGGTGTACACGGTCTTGTTGACCGAACTCTCAACGTCACAGCACGAAGGGGAGCAGCAACGCTTCAAGGACCAGGCCGCCACCGGGCTCTCGCTGTTATTCGCGGTGGCGCTGCCAGCCACGGCGGTCCTGCTCGCCCTCGCGACACCAATCACGCGGCTGTTGTATGAACGGGGACAATTCTCGGCGGAGGACACGATCCTCACCAGCCAAGCGCTGATGGCGTATGGGATTGGGGTGCTGGCGTATGGCACCAGTCAGGTGATGATCCGGCTCTTCAACGCGATCAAGGACACAACGACCCCGGCGTGGGTTGGGGTGGGGTCGATTGCGTTGAGCATGGTGGGGAGCTGGGTATTCATGCAGTGGTGGGGCCATTGGGGCATCGCCTTGGTGACGTCGGTGGTGTCCTACCTCAATACGTTCGTCTTGTACGGGCTGTTCCGTCGCCGCATGGGTGCATTAAACGAAGCGGTTCTGCTCCGGCGCTTCGGGGTGCATCTGCTGTTAGCGTGCGCGCTTGGAGTGATACTGTGGCTTGCTGATCGGTGGCTCGCGAGCGTCTTTGGCATCCGCACAATCAGCGCGCAGGTGTTGCACTTGGGGGGTGTCCTGGCCATTGGCGGTACCGCATACCTCGCGTTGGCGTTGCTTTTTCGCGTGGAGGAAGTGACCACGCTCACACGGCTGATCGGCAAACGACTCGTCGTCAAACGGTTTAGGCGAACATAAGAGAAAGGTTGCTTTCAGGTTCCCTCTCCCGGCTGGGACAATGGCATTAAGTGAGTGGGTTCCGAAATTCCCTCTCCCGGCTGGGAGAGGGTGAGGGGGATCAAAGGGAGATTCCTTTAAGGAGCGAACAGCACCAACGGACGCCTAACCGTCATA
>JANMSE010000228.1:0-26267 GCA_031389045.1 Deltaproteobacteria bacterium
GCGGGCAAAGTGACACAAGCGGGGATCGCGGTGAAACTCTCCGATACCCCCGGCTCGATTCGCTCGTTCGCCCCGGCGCTGGGAGCCAGTACGGACGAGGTACTGCGCGGCATCGGCTACAACGACGCGCGGATCGCGGAGTTACGGGAGAAACGGGTCGTTTAGGAAAAGGGGAAACGAAGAAGGGGGAAAAGGGGAAACGGGTCGCTTAGGGAAGGGGTAAAAGGGGAAATGGGTAAAAGGGGAAATGGGTAAAAGGGGAAATGGGAAGATTGTCGAAGCGATCACGGAAAAACTCAACGCAACGGTAAAAGGGTCAAAGGGTAAAAGGGGAAATGGGAAGAGGAATTTTATGAAGCGATCTTCCCCTTTACCCTCTTCCCCTTTTACCCTTTGACCCCTCCCCCTTTCCCCCTTCCCCGTTTCCCCCTTTCCCCTCTTCCCCCGCTATGCGTTTATCGTTCGACCATGGCACGCTTGTCCTGCGCGATCCGCCAGCGGGGTTTCAGCCTCCAACATGTTTTCAGTGGGATGGGCGCGTCGATCGTTGGCGCGCGCAGGCGTACCACTACCGCGCCGTCGTCGAACAGTTCAAGACCGAACGCATTCAGTACGAGAATGCCGCTCCCGCCTATCGCACTCTCAAACTCGCGAGCCGCCTGACTCAAACTCCTCATCCGTTTCAGACCGAAGCCCTGGCCGCGTGGAACACCGCTGGGCGTCGCGGCGTGATTGTGCTGCCGACCGGGGCCGGCAAAAGCTACGTCGGGCAGATGGCGATTGAAACGGTGCAGCGTGGCACGCTCGTTGTCGTGCCCACGATTGACTTGATGAATCAATGGTACGACCTGCTCTGCGCCGCATTTGATACGCAGGTGGGTTTGATAGGCGGCGGTTATTATGAACCACAAGATGTGACTGTGACCACGTATGACAGTGCTTACAGCCATGCGGACCGTCTCGGCAATCGCTGGGGCTTGGTGATCTTCGATGAATGTCACCATTTGCCCGGTGAGATGTATAGCCACGCCGCCGAGATGTGTCTGGCCCCGTATCGGCTGGGGCTCACCGCTACACCAGATCGCACCGATGGCCGCCACGCCTTGCTCAATCACCTGATTGGTCCGCAAGTGTATGTCAAAGGAATCAAGGACCTCGCGGGCGATTACCTGGCTGAATACGTGGTGGAGAGGATCAAAGTCACCCTGACCCCAGCGGAAGAAGAAGAGTATAAACGCACCCGCGGCACCTTCTCGAATTTCATTATCGACCACGGCATCGTGTTGGATGGCCTCGCGGGGTGGCACCACTTCGTGCGCGAAAGCGCGAAAAGCAACAAGGGGCGGCAAGCGATGCTCGCACATCAACGCTCCAAGAAACTCGCGCTCGGCACCTCGGCCAAACTGCGCACCCTCGATTTTCTCTTGAAGAAACATGCCCGTGAGCGGGCCATCATCTTCACCAGCGATAACGACACCGTCTATGCGATTTCCGCCGCGTTTCTGATTCCGGCGATTACCCACCAAACACCGACCAAAGAGCGGAAAGAAATTCTCGAAGGCTTCAATCGCGGCGACTATCTCGCGCTGGCCACTTCCAAGGTCCTCAACGAAGGCGTCAACGTGCCAGAGGCGAGCGTGGCAATTGTGCTCTCCGGCTCCGGCTCAATCCGTGAGCATGTACAACGCTTGGGTCGCATCTTGCGTAAACGGGAAGGGAAGCAAGCGATTCTCTACGAGGTCATCACCGCTGGGACCGTGGAAGAACGCATCAGCCAACGGCGACGCCAGCATGATGCGTATCAATAGCGTATGGCTCTTCCTTGTATTTCCCCGCCGATGTTGATAGCTGAGCGGTCATCGCCGTAGAGAGAGGAGAGCAACACATTGGCAACACCGATCTATACTGAAAACATCGCGGAAGTTGCCGGGAGTAAGATGCACTTCTTGCAAGGAGGCATTGGCGAACCGATGCTCATCTTGCATCGTGATGTCGGCAATCCCGGCTGGCTCCCATTTTATGAACAACTGGCACGGAAGTTCGCGGTGTACGTGCCGTCGCATCCCGGCTTCGACAAATCCGAGCGCCCGGACTGGATGCGCAACGTGCGCGACCTCGCCGCGGTCTACGCCTGGTTCCTCAAGAACCAGAAGCTTGATTCCGTGCATGTCGTGGGTCTTGGGTTTGGCGGCTGGATCGCCGCCGAACTCGCCACCATGAATCACTCCCTCTTCAAGAAGATGGTGCTGGTGAGTGCGATGGGCGTGCAACCACATCGTGGTGAGATTCTCGACCAAATCCTTCTCTACACCACGGACTACATTGCCGCCGGCTTCGTTGATCCCACGAAGATGGAGCAACTCTACGGCAAAGAGCCGGAGATTGAACAACTTGTGACCTGGGAAATCAACCGAGAAATGGTCACCCGCATCGCCTGGAAGCCCTATATGTTTAATCAATCCCTGCCGGTGTTGCTGGGAGGCGTGGATACCAAAACCCTGATCGTGTGGGGGAAGGAAGATAAAGTCGCACCGCTCAATTGCGGCGAACGGTACATGCAGGCGATGCCGCACGCGCAGTTGGTCACGCTCAATCGCTGTGGACATTTTGTCGAGGTTGAAAAGGCGGATGACCTCGCGCAACTGGTCCTGCAATTTCTCGCCGAGCACTAATCGTCAGGAGGACGTTATGCACTTGATGTATTTTACTGAACAGCCGATGTCTGTATATCCAGAAGAAGAAGGGGAGAAGTTTGGCTACACCGCGCTCCTCTTCCCCAATAAGTTCTTTGATCGTCAGGTCGCCAGCCGCCTCTATAACGAGCGGCTTGAAGAATACCTCTACGCCGAGGAGATGGGCGTGGATGGAATCATGCTGAATGAGCACCACAACGCGCCGTTCTGCATGCAAGCGAAAGTCAACATTTTCGCCTCCATTCTCGCGGGGATGACCAAGCGCGTCAAAATCGTGCTGCTGGGCAACCCGCTACCGATCTCTGATAACCCGGTTCGCCTGGCTGAAGAACTGGCGATGATCGACTTGGTCTCGAAAGGGAGATTGGTGTCCGGCTTCGTGCGCGGTGGAGGTGTGGAGTCGATTGCCACCAATGCCAACCCGGCGTTCAATCGCGAACGCTTTAACGAAGCCCACGACATCATCATCAAAACGTGGACTCAGCCGGGACCGTTTCGCTGGGAAGGCAACCACTACCAACTGCGAGTGATTAACCCGTGGGCGTTGCCGCTCCAACAACCGCATCCGCGTGTGTGGATTCCTGGTGTCGCCAGTCGCGAGACGATTATCTGGGCGGCGGAGCATGGCTATCCCTACATCATCCTCAATGCGCCCATCGACGAGAGCAAGAAGATCTGGCAACTCTACGATGAGACCGCCGACCGCGCCGGATTTACCGCCGGGCCTGAGCATCGGGGCTATCTTGTGCGCTGTCATGTCGCGGAGACCGAGGAAAAGGCCGTCCAGAACGCCAAGGAATTCATGTGGATGCAGGGCGAGTTCACGGGGCTCACGCATCCGTTGTGGGCATCCCCCGCGGGCTATCTTGGGGAATGGGGCCGCAAACCGCTGGCGGAATTTCGCGTTGGCCGCCGCAAGCAGAAGATGCCCTCTTTCGAGAAACAACTGGCGTCGATGTCGCTCATCGCTGGCACGCCGAAGCAGGTCATCGAGAAACTCAAAGTGATTCTGGAAGAGACGCGTCCGTCGATTCTCTCGTTCTGGGGGAATGATGGCAAAGTCAACCACGAAGACTCCAAAACGTGCATCCGTCTGCTTGGGCAGGAAGTGATGCCGGCGGTCCGAGAAATCGGCGATGCGTTAGGGCTGAAGAGTCCGTTCGAGACCAATGCGCCGGTCAGTCTCGCGTACATGCCGAAGAGAAGTGAGGCGGTCGCGGCGGCGTTGTAACAACACACAAGCTCTTCCCTCTTCTTGAACGGGAGAGGGAGAAAAAGGAGGGTTTTATGGGCGCTACGGAAAACAAGCAGTTAATCCAAGACATCTTCGCGGCCTGGGCCAAAGGAGACGGGTCCGCGTTTTTCAACGTGCTGGCCGATGACATGCGGTGGACGGTGATCGGGTCGTGCCCGGTTTCGCGCACCTACACCAGTAAGCAAGCCTTTTTCGAGGGCGCGACCAAACCGTTGAGCGCGAAACTCGCGGGCCCCATTCAGCCGACCGTGCGCAACATCATCGCCGAGGGCGACACGGTCGTCTTACAATGGGAAGGCAAAGCCACTAGCAAATCCGGGAAACCGTACAACAATAACTACTGCTGGGTGATGAAGATCGGCAATGGCAAGGTGGCGGAAGGAACAGCGTATATCGACACCGAGTTAGTGGCGGAGTTGTGGAAATCGTAAGGGCATTGGGCGATTGAGTCATCGGGTCATCGGGCCATTGAAGACAAGATTGGCATCACCCAATGCCCCGATGACTCAATGACCCGATGACTCAATCGCCCGATGCCTCAATGAGTTGACCGGACCGCACCGCTCTACTATTGTCGCCGCACTATGACTGAACAGCAGAACAGTACGATCGGGGTTCCAGGCACGGAAGAACGATTGGCCCTCGCTGATGTCGAGGAACGACTCCGCCAGGTGCGCGGACGCTGGAATTTTCACACCGCGCAGCATCATCTGTATCGCCTGGGCACCGCGCTCGCCTTGGGTACCGCGCTCCTTATTGTCTGTACCTTCGTGTTGTCTCCCCTGTTGTTTACCCTCCTCTCTTGGCCCGTGTTGCTCCTGCTCGCTTTCTGCTTCCTCTTTTTCATTCGTCGCGGGGTTGGAGACTGGGCCGATCTCAATACCATCGCGCGTCGCGTGGATACGCGGGTGGGCTTGAAGGAGCGACTCGCGACCCTCGTGGCCCAACTCACAAGTGGTGTGATCGGCAAACCGTCGCCCTCGCCCTTGTGGCCCCATCTCCTGGCCGAGAATACGCGACTCCTCGACGAATGGCCGGTGAAAAAGGTCGCGCCCTCGCGCATTCCCTGGAGCATGGTGCCATTTTTGCTCGCGCTGCTGCTGCTGGTTTTCATTACGTCCATCCCCATGCTTTCGGAACGGTCCGTCCAAGCGCCGTTCTCGCCGGAGAATCTGGCCACGGTCTTGGGCGATTTACCCAACCGCGCGGGGGAACTGCTTGATCGGCAACTCTCCTTACTGCCCGATACGCCGAAGCAGTGGGGCGGCGGGACACTGTTTGATACGCCGCAAAACGACGAAAAAAAAGCGCAAGACGCGCTTGAGCAGGGCAATCCTGAAGATCAACCACAATCCGCGCAACCTGCGCAACCTGAGAATGGCGACAACACCACCGCGCAGTCGCTGGCCTCCTTGCCGCAAGCGTTGCAAGAGAAGATTCGCCAGGCGCTTCAAGGGCTGCCGGATAAACCGAAACCCCCAACACCAGAGGGACAATCCGCCGAACAAGACCCACGGTTGGCACAGCAAGCGAGCAAGGAACAGAAGTCTCCAAACGCGAGGATGGAAGGACAAAGCCCGGAATCAGGCGGGCAGTTGCCGAATAATTCACCGGGGCGCGGCGACAAGAAGAAAGATGGTCCGACCAGCGGCAAGAACTCAGGCGCGGCCATGTCCATGCCCTCGCTCGGCACCGGCCTGCAACAACTCGAACATGCCCAGCTTGAACGGAAAAACGCCAAAGGCGCCTTTCAACCCGATAGTCCGCAGATGCCAGGACAGGGCGGGCAAGCCGGAGAAGGCGGTCCCGGCGCGGGGAGTGGCACGGACCCCCGTCTCTATGGTGAGGAAAAGATCACTGGCAAGGGTGGTCAGACATTCCAGCTTGCGCTGGAAACCACCCATAAGAAGAGTCATGAAGGGGAGGCCGACCCCGACGAGCAGGACACCGGCGGCATTATCGAGAAATCGACCAAGGGCCTCAACCAAGAGCAGTCGTTTGATGATGCGATTCGCAAGTCGCAAGTGCCCGCGGAGTATGAAGACATTGTGAAACGTTTATTCGTGCGAGGAGAATCACGGTGAGTGAAGCACCAGCTACCCAAATGATCGCCGATTTTCAACAGACCGTCCGCCGCATTGAGACGGAACTGGCCAAGGCCGTGATCGGGCACGAAGACCTGCTCCGTAACATCTTGATCGCTTTTTTCGCTGGCGGCCATGTGCTGATCGAGGGCGTGCCCGGTACCGGCAAAACCTTGATCGTGCGTTCGCTGGCGGATGTCTTCAACCTCAGCTTCAACCGCATTCAGTTCACCGTCGATCTGATGCCCGCCGATATTACCGGCACCCGCATGGTGATGGACCGCGACGAGGGGCGGCGCGAATTCGTCTTTGTCGAAGGGCCGATCTTCTCCCATGTGTTGCTAGCGGACGAGATCAACCGCTCCACGCCCAAGACCCAGGCCGCGCTCTTGGAGGCGATGGCCGAACAACAAGTGACGGTCGCGGGCACCACCTATCGTCTCGCGCCACCGTTCTTCGTGCTCGCCACGCTCAATCCCATTGAGATGGAAGGCACCTATCCGCTGCCGGAAGCCCAGCTCGACCGCTTCTTCTTCAAGGTGCGCCTCACCTATCCCACGCACAACGAGATTCAGCGTATTATCAACACGACCACCACTACAGCCGTGCCGGACCTTCATCCGGTGTTCGTGCACGCGGAAGCCCCGGAGAAAGTGATGGCCTTGCGTACGTTGGTGCGTGAGGTGATGGTCGCCCCCCAGATCGAGGAGTACATCGCCGCGCTTATTCATGCCACGATCCCGGCGGGGGCCAAGTATCTCAATGCCGCCGATACCGCGCGGACCATGCTGCCGAAGGATGACTTTGTGAATCGTTACGTCTCGTTTGGCTCCAGCCCGCGTGGGGGGCAGACGCTGCTGCTGGGGGCGAAGGTGTCGGCGCTGCTCGATGGGCGCGCCAATGTCAGTTATGAGGATGTCGATCGGGTGGCCGTCCCCGCCTTGCAGCATCGCCTGGTGCTTAACTTCGCGGCGGAGGCGGAAAATATCGATCCCGCGATTATCGTGGAGCGTATCATCCAGTCCGCCCGCAAATTGCGACGATAGACATTATGAGGGGGGCTTCGTGGCGCTGACTGATTTTACCTTCTTTCGCCAACTGGACCGCCTGCGGCTGCGGATACGGACCGCGCGTGGTCACCGGCCTGGTGAAACCCTGATCCCGCGCTCCACTCAAGCCTGGGGGGTCGAGTTCGAGTCGTACAAGGATTATGTCCCCGGCGATGACTTTCGCTATGTCGATTGGAACGCCGTCGGGCGACTCGATCACCTCGTGGTCCGCACCTTCACCGCCGAGCGTGAGATTCCCGTCCACCTCTTCCTTGATACCAGCGCCTCGATGGGGGCACCGGCGATGGACCAGAAGTTCACGTTCGCCACGGACCTGGTGTCCGCGTTGGGGTACGTGGTGCTCAACAATAATGACCCTCTGCGCTTGGTCGCACTGACCACCCCGAAGTCCGGGCACCAGCCCTTTCGTTCGGCGCCGTTGTTGCGCCACCGCAGCCAGTTCACGCGGCTGCCAGGGTTTTTGCAGACCCTCGCGCCGGCTGGCAAAACCTATCTGCGTGAGACCGTGCGTGCCTACGTTGAGCAGACCCGCGAACCTGGTGTCGCCACCCTCGTGTCGGATTTCCTCGTGGCGCCCGCCCAATACGAAGGGGCGCTGACGCTGTTGCAAGCGCGAGGCTACGAGGTGCGGGCGGTGCACATCGTCGGGGCGGCGGAACTCGCGCCCGAGCGGCTCTTTCGGCAGGGCACACTCTACGATGTCGAGGAGCAGAAAGAGCGCTGGGTCTCGCTCAGTCGCGCGCACCTGCAACAGTATCAAGAGGCATTACAGAAACATCTCAATGCGCTCCAACAGTTCTGTCACCGTCACCAGATGCTCTACGCGCGGGTGACGACGGACACGCCGCTGGCGCATATCATGACCGAGCAGTTCACCAAGGCCGGGCTGCTCGCCTTCCGGTAGAAAGTACGGACTATGGGTATTCTCAATCCGGCCGCGTTGCCGTTCCTCTCCCTGCTGGGCATTCTCGTGCTGATTTATTTGCGCGAGCGGTGGCGGCAGCGCATCGAAGTGCCCTCGTTCCTCTTGTGGGATGCCGTACCGGAAGACAAGACGCACATTCGCCGCTTCCTCCCCGACCTGCTGTTCTTCGCCCAAGCCCTCTTGCTGTTGCTCTTGATTGGCGGCCTCTTGCGCCCCTATCGCTCGGAGACCGTCACCGAGACGCATGGCAACCGCCATATCCTGGTGGTGGATACCTCCGCCAGCATGCAGGCGCGCGAGGGGCGGACCCGTCGGTTCGATCTTGCGCTGGATGAAGCTAAACAGGTGGTGCGGTCGCTGGGGCCGCTGGATGAATCCATGGTGATTAGTATTAGCTCTCGCCCGCAAGTCGTGAGCGGCCTCACCAGTGACCACCTGCTGGTGCAGCATCTGCTGGAGATGTTGCAGCCGGTGGACACCAGCACGAATCTCGATCTTGGTGTCGAGCTGGCGTTGGCGCAGCGAGGGCGAGACGGTCGCCGGGGGCGGGTGCATGTGTTCACCGACTTGCCGCGCAGCGCGCTCAGTCTGCCGCAAGAGCAAGTGCGAGAGCTGGCGTACCACCGGGTCGGCAAGAATGACGACAACGTCGCCCTGGCCGCGTTCCATCTCTACCAGAATCCATTTCAGACCTACTCGCAGGCCCAGGCGTATATGCTGGTGCGCAACTACGCTTCTCAGTCCAAGCAGGGGACGTTGACGTTGCAACTGGACGACCAGCCGGTATTCAAGAAGGAGTTTACCTTGGCCGCGCGCGAAGCGGCGTCGTTCTCCATGAAAGGGTTCGAGCACGCGGGGAAACTGGTGGCGAAGATCGAACCGAGCGATGCGCTGGCGCTGGATAATCAGGCGCTGTCATGGCTGGCGGAACGCTCGCTGCGGCGGCTCGTGGTGGTGTCCCCGGTGAAAAGCCTGCATGAGGAGCTGACCCGCGTGAGTGAGTCGATCCCCGGCCTCGCGATCACCGCCATGACCCCCGAAAAATTCTCATCCGAAAGTCTGAACCCCCAGGATGTGGCCCTGTTTCACCAGTTCGTCCCCAGCGCGACGGTGGCGGTGAACAGCTTGTATGTGTTCCCCCCGCCGGATAACCCGTTGTTTCCCGTGATCGCGGAAGCCGCCGACCTCAGTATTCTTGACTGGCGACAAGAGCACGACCTGCTGCGTAACCTGCGCTATGTGGACGCGCTGCCGCTGAAGAAGGCGCGGGTGCTGGCGCTGCCGCCGTGGGCGCAGGTGCTGATCTCCTCGCGCACCAAAACCAGCGAGGTGCCGCTGGCGCTGACTGGCGAGAAGGACGGTCACCGGGTGGTGTGTCTCGCCTTTGATCTTCACAAAGGCAATCTCACCAATTCCGACAATCTGACGTTGTTGCTGTTGTTCCTCAACACCCTGCGGTGGCTATTGCCCCCGGACCCGGCGGTCCCCCAACTGGTCTCGACGGGCGAGGCATTTTTCCTCCCCCCCGGCACCACGCCGGATTCCCTGCGGCTTCGTCCACCACGGGGTGAGGAGCAGGCCATTGAAACGGACATGGTTGAAGTCGATCAAATCGGGGAATACCGCCTTGATGGCAGTCGTTATCACGGCACCCTGTATGCCAATCTGTTCGATGAAGCCGAATCCGATATTGCCCGCCGCGAGGAGAAGGAGCCCGCCCAGGCGCAACCGAACGTCGAGCCCGCCGCAGCGCCACAAGAAGTGACTCGTAGTGTGCCGCGCGAGTTTGGTCGGTCGCTGTATTACGGGGCCGCGATCATCCTGACCCTCGAATGGCTCTATGCCTTATGGCGCTATTCCCGCATGAGGACCGCATGACTTACGAATTCCAGGGGGTGACGTACATCCTGCTCGCGCCGGAGTGGTTGTGGCTGCTGGCGGTGCTGCCATTGTTGTGGCTCCCGCTCCTGTGGCAACAACGGCGTGCCGCGTTGGTCATTGCCGCCCTGCTCCGTACCGGCGTCGTGGTGCTGCTGGCGGCGGCGCTGGCGGGGTTGAGCTGGCAAACCATTCTCTCTGAACACAAGCTCGCGCTGGTCGCGGCTCTGGATGTGTCCGACAGTGTGGCCAGCGAAGGGCGGGCGTGGATGCAGGAGTATCTGACGCGCCTCACGCAAACGTTGGAACCCGCCGACGAGTTTTCCGTCTTGACCTTCGCCGCGGATGCACAGGTGCTGATTCCGCCCGGCCCGCCCCCTTCACCTGGAACACAGACTCAGTTGCCCGCGACTCCAGAAGGACAGGGGGGGGAAACCAACATCGCCCGCGCGCTCGAACGGGCCTTTGCGCTGTACCCGGAAGGTGGGGAGAAGCGGCTGGTGCTGCTGACCGATGGCAATGAAACCCAGGGGCTTGCCAAGCGCCATATCGCCCTGGCGCGCCGGATGGGGGTCAAGGTCTTTCCGGTGATTCCGCCGAGTGGCCAACATCCCGAAGTCTCGCTGGAGAAATTTGTCGCGCCTCCGCTGGTGCGTGAAGGGAGTGCATTCACGCTGCGCCTGGTTGTCCGCAACGGCAACGACAAGACCCTGCCAGGACAATTGACTGTGCTGGCGAATGACCAATCGTTGACCCAGCAAAACATTACCATTGCGCCGGGGCTCTCGGTGTTCGAGGTGCCTGCCCAGATTTCTCAACGTGGGACCTATCTGCTGCGTGGTCAGATCAAAGCCGCGCCGGATACCATTGCTGGCAACAATCAACAAAACGCCAGTGTCTCCGTGACGGGGAAAGTCCGCGCTTTGGTCATCACTGATAACCAGAAGACGCATCTGGCCCGCGCCCTACAAATGAAAGAGGTGGAGGTGGAGTTCCGCCGTCCAGAGGGGCTGCCGTCGCAACTCTCGGAGCTGCTCGAATACAACTGCCTGGTGTTCGACGATGTGGGGCGTGGTGGGATCACCCAGCAACAGATGTCCGCCGTGGAGTCTTACGTCCGCGATTTTGGTGGGGGCTTCATCATGGCGGGTGGGATGCGCGCCTTTGGTGACTTGAACTATAAGAACACCACGATTGAGCGGGTGCTGCCGGTCACTTTCCACGAGCAGCGACCCAAGAAGAAGAAACGGACGCCGATCGCGCTGTTCATCATTGTCGATCGCTCCAACAGCATGGGCTACAACAGCAAGGTGCGGGGCCTGCATGACGGGCAGAAGATGGTCTATGCGCAAAAGGCGGCGACCGAACTGCTCACCCAGCTCAAGGATAGCGACTACGCCGGGGCCATCGCCTTCGATTCCGAGCCCTACGAGCTGTCCCCTTTGCTGCGGCTCTCCGAGAATCGCGCCGATCTCACCGGTAAAATCGCGCGCCTTCAATATGGTGGGGGCACGGATTTTTACGGTGCCCTGCAGAGCGCCGCGGACCAATTGAGTCAAGCGCGCGGGGTGATTCGCCACATTCTGCTCATCACCGATGGGGACTCCAACCGCGCGGCGGCGGACCACTATCCGCTGGTGGCCACCGTGGCCCAACGACAGATCACGCTCACCACCATCCGTATCGGGTCCGATACGGTCAACCTGCAACTGCTCTCTGACATGTCGAAACGGACGGGGGGACGCTTCTATCATGTCGAGGATGTGGAGACGCTGCCCCAACTGCTCATCAAGGACACCAAGCAGGTCATGCGAGAGAACGATGACGAGAGCGAGGACCCCAAGGAAATCCAGCCCAAGATTGGCGAGCGGGGGCAGATTCTCAGCGGGCTTGATGAGTTCCCGGCCCTTGATGAATACATGCTCACCAAGCCCAAGGACGGGGCGGAGGTGCAGTTGTACACGGATGTCCATAAGGACCACGATCCGCTGCTCGCCACCTGGCAATATGGGCTGGGCAAGGTGGTGGTGGTGGCGTTCGATCCTAGTGGCAGTAGTTCCATCGAGTGGATTCAGTGGGAGGGGTTTAGCAAGTTTTGGTCACAGGCGGTGCGCTGGGCGATTCGTGACGAGACTCCATGGGACTATCGACTGAGCGCCTACCAGCGGGGGGACCGGACCATCTTGCAAGCCGAGTCCTACGACAGCGAGGAAGACAACCTGTTGCAGATTCGGCTGCCGCGCGGGGCGCAGAACGATGAACTGACGTTGTTGCCCGTCGCCCCCCGTGTGTATGAAGCGACGATTCCAGGGAAGCGGCAGGGGAGTTTCTCGGTGGTCCTGCTGAAACGCAAGAATGGAAAAGTGGTTAATCAGAAGAACGAGACGGTGATGGTGAGCCGCCTGCCTGGGGAAGCGCTGGACGAGTATCGGCAACAACACGCGAACCGTGATCTGCTACGCGCGTTGGCGGATGGAACGGGCGGGCGGATCGACCCGGACATGCAAGAGCTGGTGTCGCAAAAACGGGAGGGGCAAAAGAAGCTGCTGCATCCGCTCGACAGTTCTCTCATCACCATCGCGCTATTCCTGTTGTTGAGCGACATCGCGGTGCGTGTTTTCTTCGGTCCTCCCACCTAATCGGATATGCCGCGCGGGGTGTGCAATACAATCCAATTTCTTCCCATCTTCGTACTTGTAGTACAGAAAGAAGGGAGAAGTATGATTGGCGCTTACCCTACGAACGACATTCTTCTTGCCAGCACGCCTCCCGACGACGATAGCCGGGGTCGCTTGCGCGCGTATCGACAACACGCTCTCGCCCGTACCGAAAGTGGGGTTTCTGAACGTGTTGTTTTTGTTGAAAAATTGCGAGAAGCACTGGAACGCCGCTCGCGGTTCGCGCCCGGCTTTTCTCTGCTTTTTATCCATATTCGCGCCGTGATTCTCCGCAACGAGCGTCACGCTTTTCCGACTGACAGTTACGTGATTGACGCGGTCGCCGCCACACTCCGTCGCGGGTTGCGCGCGGCTGATTTGTTCATCCGCTCCGGAAAACAGGGCTTTGTCGTGTTCCTCGCGACTGCCTCCGCGGCTGGCGCGAAGGCCGCCGCGGCCAGACTGACCGAGACCATCCAAGACACGAATTTCATCCATGAATCAGTGGCCTTTCAGGTCCACATAGGCGTGACTGTCGCTTCCGTGCAGGCCGAGGATACGGTGGACACGATCCTCGATCGAGCGGACCGTTTTCTCCTGGAATGGCAGAGCGAGAAGGAGCTGCTCCGTGAGCATCCATTGCAATCGCAAGTGACCGGTGGATAACACGTGCACTGACGGGCCGTGAGCGCTTGCCGTCGGAATGCAATAAGGGTAGCAATTGTGGCATCTGCTTTGAGCACTGGGACAATCGCGCACGAATGCGCCAAATGGACTGATAAGGAGAACGATAATGAAACGCACCTATATTGCGACAGCTTTGATCGGTTTATTGGGAATAACCGTGGGGGAGAGCCAAGCCCAAGACGTGCGGGATTTCACCACGCGCCAGCCGACTAGTCAGGAACTGGTTGAGACCCTGCGACCACGGACCCGTGGGATCGCGATAGCGCCAGTCGCGATCGCGGGAGCTGGAAGTTGCGATGCCTACCGGCGAACACGTGGCGTGACGCCGGTCGCGGACATCGCGGCCCTCCACGTGACCTTCGCGTTCAATTCGGCCGAGATCAGTCCAGAGTCCGTCCCACTGTTGAAGAATTTGGGAGAAGCTCTCAAGAGCGCTGAGTTACGCGCGAGTTGCATGCAGATCGAAGGGCATACGGACAGCAAAGGTAGTGACACATACAACTTGACGCTGTCACAACGACGAGCACAGAGTGTGATCCGCTATCTCAGTAAATCCCTTGGTGTTGAAGAGGACCGGCTTCTTCCCGCCGGCAAAGGCGAAATCGAGCCGATTGCTGACAACGACACGGACTCCGGGCGGCAAAAAAACCGGCGCGTTCAGATTCTGAATATCGGCTATGCCAAAGCGGAGACCCAAAGGAAGGACTAACCCTCTCGCAAAAAAACACGGCGCGTTCATGGAAGGGCGGCCCACTGAGGTGGAGGGAAAGAGATGGACGAGACTGCGTCTGGTCAAACACGATGGGGAAAAGCGCTTAGTCCGTGGCGGACCGTAGCGACCGAAGATTGGCAAAACTGGCGCTGGCAGATCAAACATCGCCTGCACACCCCAGAACAACTCGCGGTTGTGTTCGGATGGGACCAAGCCAACACCGACACGATCCGTGCCCTCCAGCGACAGTTTCATTTCGCGGTCACGCCTTACTATTTTTCCCTCATCGATCGTGAGGACCCCAGAGACCCCATTCATCGCCTCATCATACCGAGCGCGGAAGAACAGACCGACGAAGGATTGCTCGATCCGCTTGCTGAAAGGGCCGACCAAGTCGCTCCCGGACTCATCCACCGGTATCCCGACCGTGTCCTCTTTGTCGTGACCTCTTTCTGTTCGAGCTATTGCCGCTTCTGCATCCGTAAACGGAATTGGACGCGGAGTGATGCCGCATCCACTAGAGCGGAGGTCGATCAGGCCGTGGCATACCTACGGGCGCACGAGGAGGTGCGCGATGTCCTCATTAGCGGGGGCGATCCGCTCACGCTTCCCGTGGAGCAACTCGACTATATCCTGAGCCAGGTGCGGTCAGTTCCACACATTGATTTTGTTCGTCTCGGATCGCGCGAGCCAGTCATGCTGCCGATGCGCTGCACTGACGACCTCCTCCAAGTGCTCGACAAATACGGACCGCTGTGGATCAATACCCACTTCAATCATCCTCGTGAAATTACCGAAGAAGCGGCGACTGCCTGTGAGAAGCTCGCGCGGCTTGGCATTCCTTTAGGGAACCAGACGGTCCTCCTTGCCGGGGTGAACGATGACGTGGCGACCATGAAAGCGCTCGTGCACGGACTGCTGCGTATTCGGGTGCGCCCCTATTACCTCTACCACGCTGACCCGGTTGTCGGCACGGCCCATCTCCGCACCAGCGTCTGGAAAGGGGTTGAGATCATGGAGGGACTGCGTGGCCACACCACTGGTCTTGCCGTGCCCACCTATGTGGTCGATGCTCCCGGAGGTGGCGGAAAAATTCCGTTGCTGCCGAATTATCTCATCAGTGCCGCGCCTGGGCGTGTCGTCTTGCGGAATTTTGAAGGAGCGATGTTTAGTTACCCAGATAGTGAAACACGCACGGCATCTCATGGTATCCCCGCCCATTCAGTAGCCGATCTGGCGAGTGGCAACAGTCGTTTCCTGACGCCACAGGGCATTCCCCATTACGACCGCCGCGTGTCTGAGAGTGAGAACCTCGGTGAGCGTGAGCTCGCTCTCCCTCCTCCTCGAGTGCGCAAATGAAGATCGCGCTTTTGTACAACGCGCGACCCGACTACGCGGCGACCGCGTTTCCCGACGATGCGTTTGAGGAATATGACAGCGACGAGACGATTCATGGCATTACCAACGCGCTGCGCGGTCTTGGGGTGACGGTGGAACCCGTACTCGCTGATCGTGGTCTTCCCTGGCGGTTGGAAGAGGGGCGCTATGATTTCGCCTTTAATATCGCCGAGGGAGAGGGGCGACGCTGTCGTGAAGCGGTGCCCGTGGCGGTGTGTGAATTGTTAGGGATCCCGTTCACGGGATCGGATGCCTTGACCCTTGCCATTACCCTCGATAAAGCAATCGCCCGGCGCGTGGTTTCACCAGATGTTCCTGTTGCTCGTGGGGTGCTTGTGACGCACGCTGAGGATGAGACCCACCTCAAGATGCTTCAGTATCCCGTCTTGGTCAAGCCGAACGATGAAGGATCGAGTAAAGGGATCCGCGAGAACCCTGTTGCTCTTGATCTTGCCGGAGCCATCGCCCAATGTCGCTGGTTACGGGAGCACTACACGTGTCCCGTGTTGGTCGAAGAGTTTCTCCCGGGAGTGGAGGTCACTATTGGAGTCGTCGGCAACGGCCCTGAGACGCAAGTGCTTGGCATGATGGAGATTGCGCCACTGTCAGAGAAACAGTTTTTTGTCTACTCACTCGAAGTCAAGCGTAACTGGCGGCAGCGAGTGCGGTACCACGTTCCGCCACGTCTTCCTGCCGCGACGCTGGCGACGCTGGAACACCACGCGTTGACCGCGTACCGTCTGCTCGGTTGTCGGGACTGCGCGCGTCTCGACTTTCGCCTCAACGCTGCTAGCCAGCCGTGTTTCATCGAATGTAATCCTCTCCCTGGACTCAATCCTAGTCATAGCGATCTAGTGATTCTTGCGCGAGAGCTGCTGCCTTATGAGAATCTTGTCCAAGGCATCCTGCGGGACGCGGCACGCAGGGTTGGGGTCCGTCTTCCATGAAAGTGCTTGTCCTGTACACCCTGTCACCCGTGGCTGTCACTCCTGAACAGCGGATAGTGGACGAGTTCGATGTGAGCGAGGCCGCGCGGGAGATCGCTGAGGTGCTGCCCGACGCGATGGTTGCGGGAGTGCATGGGGACGTGCGCGAGGTGTTGGCGCTTCTTGAGCAGCACCAACCAGATGTTGTCTTTAACGTCTGTGAAGCGCCTCTGGGCCGTCCTGATCGCGAGGCGCATGTTGCTGCTCTGCTGGAATGGCTCGGCGTACGTTTCACCGGGTGCGGCAGTGAGACCCTCGCACTCTGTCGTCGGAAAGATCGGACGAACGCGCTGCTCGTGGCAGCGGGGGTTCCGGTTCCACGTCCGGGTGTGTTCCCTTGTATCGTCAAACCCGCGGATCAAGACGGCTCCGCCGGTATCGACCACCATTCCGTTTGCGCGGACAGCGAAGCCGTGGCTCGCGTTCGGACGCGATTGACGGGGCCGGTCGTGATTCAAGAATTTCTCCCAGGCCGAGAGTTCGCGGTCTCGCTCTGGGGGCGAGAAGACCCCAGTGAGGTTTCCATTGGGGAGAGCCTGTTTCTCGGTGGCATGCGTGTGCTGACGTATGCGGCCAAGTGGGCACCTGACAGCGCGGACTTCGCCAATACTCCGCTTGTGTATACACCGCGACTTGACCCACTGTTGCGTGAAGCCGTGGTCACAGTGGCACGTGGAGCCTGGCGTGCGGTGAGTGCGCGTGGGTACCTCAGTGTCGATGTGCGGTTGGATGCCGCCGGAGCGCCGCATGTGTTGGATGTGAATCCCAATCCAGAACTCTGGCCGGATGGCATCTATCGAGCGGTGAACGAAGCCGGATGGAGTTGGGAGCGTTTTGTCCGCCAACAGGTGGAGTGGGCATGCTGATTCGAGAATTGCAAAGTCAGGACTGCGACGCCGTGCGTGAAGCGCTCATTGCCTGTGGCGCGTTCACTGATGAGGAAGTCCAGGTTGCCCTAGAAGTATTGGAAGCGGGACTGGCTGGTCGACTGAGTGGAGCATACCCACACTTTGTTGCCGAGGTTGAACAACATGTGTGTGGCTATGCCTGTGTGGGAAAAACTCCCTTAACCGTCAGCACCTGGCATTTGTACTGGATTTGTGTCCATCCCGCCGTTCAAGGAGGCGGAGTTGGACAGGCACTGCTCTCGTATATGGAAGCCTTCGTTCGCGCCTGCCATGGAGCGCGCTTGGTGGTGGAAACGAGCGGCCAGCCGTCGTATGCACGGACTCGACGATTCTATCAAGTCGCAGGCTATATCGAGGTCGGTCGTATCCCGGATTTCTATAAGCCCGGAGATGACTGTGTGTTGTACTGCAAAGCCTTGGTGGCGCGGGGCCAATAAGGAACGGAGTTCTCGCGTCTTTTTGTAAAGGAGGAAAGAGCATGGCAAATCAATTGTATCGACCATTTCTAGGCAAACCGCTGTCTTCGGATTTGGAGGCACTGTTACAAAAACTTCATAACATGTTTGGGGCGGAACTGCGCGTCAGCCTGTTGAAGCCTGAGGATGGTATTGCGTCAACTGATGGCATTATCGTCGAATGGATCGGACGCAGGCCTCATGATCTCTTTCGCAGGTTAATGGAGGAGAAGGAGAAAATTTTTGGTATTGCGCTATGGAAATGGCAAATCTTTGGTCCCTGGGGTCCTTCACTGGATCGTGGAGTCCAGATTCTTTGCCTGGATACCCCGAAGAAACGCCTGGACCACATTGAGCCAGGGTTCTGGTACTACTAACCGCCTCATGCCTTCCAAGGATTGACATGGAAGACGAAGACCTCATCACGAATCTGCGGGAAGCGAAGTTCGAGTGTACTTACGGTCGAGGATGTAACGGAGAGTGTTGCCGGAATGGACGGCCATTCGTGTCCCCTGACGAGGGCGAACGGATTGATGCCAACCTCGACAAATTCCTTCCCCATCTCCGTCCCGAAGCACGTACGCTCGTCGAGAAACAGGGCTACCTGAGTGCACGCCGGAAATTGGGCTCCCCTGTCATACGGGTGATGGCGGGGTGGTGCGTATTCTTCAACCAAGGGTGCGTGCTTCAGAAAATTGGGGCCACCGAAGGAGACAAATTTCGCTATAAGCCCGCGGTCTGCGCGCTTTTTCCTCTTGAGAGAGACGCGCATGACCGTTGGTACGTGCGGCAGAAAGGGTTCAAGCGAGAGCAGTGGGATCTCTTCTGTTTGGACCCGGACGCGAGCTCGGTAGCCGCTGCCGCATCGCTCCAAGAGGAAATTGCCCTCGCTCGGCGCTTCACCGAGGAGGAAAACTCGTAAGCGCGTCGAAGCAATAAAAGTGGGGGATTCTCCATCTTCTTTTCACAACAGACGGTAGCGGAAAAGGAGAACTCTTATGGAAACAGCACTCATCAGCAAACACGGAATGGCGACGACACTGCGAACTCGGGTAGGCGTATGGGTGACCGCTGTGCTCGTCCTCGTGGCTGGCTGCGCGCAGCCCATGAACAAACGCGAAAAAGGCTTCCTGATTGGTGGTGGCATGGGAGCAGCGACCGGAGCAATCATCGGTGCCGCGGTCGGGAACCCTGGAGCGGGCGCGGCAATCGGTGGCGCGATGGGTGCCCTCGGTGGTGGCCTCATTGGGGACCAACTGCATGGACAAGAAGTCCAACAGGAGGAACAGCAAAAGGCGATGACCATGCAACAACGGGAACTGCAACAGCAACGCCTCGAATTGGAACAAATGAAAAAAGAACGCGAAGAGATGAAAAAAGAGCGGCAGGAACGCGAAATCGAAGACCTGCGCGCCGAATTAGACGAACTGCGGAGCAGTCGTCGAAGTCGAAGATAGCCTCCCTCACGGTTCAGCCCCTCCCAAACAGTTGACTCATAACCCTCCTCTACCTGCCGGGGCGGTCGACAAACCCTCCCGGCAGTTTCTATTGTGCGCGCGACTTTCTTCCGTTGAGCCTTGAGCCGCTCTCGCGTAGAGCATTCGTGCAAAGGAAGGACGATGCAATAAGTGGCGAGATTCTCGCACCATCTCGTGTGGTGAGAAGTATGACCAGGAGGATGTCACCGAGCGGCATCCCTGTTTTCCGGAGTAACGCGTATAAAAGGAGCAAGGGAGGAAGCCTCAATGAGTATTGGGATTATGGTCGTGATTATTGTCGGGCTTGCTGTGTATGCGATCGCTATCTTCAATGGGCTGGTGGCGAAACGGCAGCAAGTGAAAAATGGCTGGGCCCAGATCGATGTGCAGTTGAAACGGCGCCACGATCTGATTCCCAACTTGGTCAACGCGGTCAAAGGGTATCTCCAGCATGAGCGTGAGGTATTGGAAAATGTGACCCGTGCGCGGCAGCAGGCGATCGCCGCGGGGAGTGATGTGCCAGCGCGAGCCGCCGCCGAGAACATGCTGACCCAAGCCGTGCGCTCACTGTTCGCCGTGTCCGAAGCCTATCCCGAGCTCAAATCCAATCAGAACATGCTCGCGTTCCAAGAAGAACTCAGCTCGACTGAAAATAAAGTCGCTTTCGCGCGGCAGTTCTATAATGACGCGGTGATGAACTATAACACTGCCTGTGAATCGTTTCCTGGGAACTTCTTCGCCAGTACCTTCAACTTCACTCCTGAATCCGCCTTCGCCCTGGACGAGGCGGCTGAGCGCGCGGTGCCGCGGGTCCAGTTCTAACCTCGGACAAACGCGCGTCGTTCGCGGGAATCTCAGTTATGGCTTTGGACTTTTCTCCCTCTCTCTCGTCTTCTCAATACGCTTTCGTCCCTGGACCGGTGGATCGGGTCAGTTTCTTTGAGGAGCAGACGCGGAACCGGCGTACCACCTGGCGGCTCGCGGCGGCTTGTGGACTGGCCATCGTCGTCATGGGCATTCCAATCAGCATCGTGCTGACGCCAGTTTTCTTCGCGCTTGCGCTCGCCATCGCGCATACGCTTGATGCGTTGTTCATTTCAGTGGCGCTCGAAGGTCTGATGAGTGTGACCGCCTGGATTGGCGCTGTCCTTGATTACTTCCTTGATGGCAACGGTCCTCAATACTCACTCGCGTCGTTATTCCTCGCGGTGGGATTGGTCCTCTTGCCGGGGATGGGGACAGTTGCCGCGCTGTGGTTCAGTATCAATTCGTTCTTTCGGCATGCCGGGGTTGGCGGAGTGCTTTTGAGTCTTGGTGCTCGTGAGCCGCGCGTGACGGATGTCGAGGAGCAACAACTCACGAACCTGGTGGCGGAAATGGCTCTGGCGGCGGGGGTGACGCCACCGCGCGTGATGCTGTTGGATTCTCCGATGGCCAATGCCGCCGCGATTGGCGCCTCGCCTGAGGATGCCACGATTATCGTCTCTCGTCGTGTCCTTGATGAATGCGATCGCGAGGAAACTCAAGGCATTATTGGGCATCTCGTCGCCTCCATTAGCAACGGTGACCTCCGTATCGCTTTTCTGATGGGAGCGGTTTTCCTGACCTTTGGTCTGCTGACCACCTTGCTCAACGCACCGTTTGGACCTCGGAGCCGCGCGATTCTGCGGCAACTGTTCGACCTGGCTTTCAGACGACAACACTACGGTCACGGTGCCACTGAAGCCGAGTCGCTCAATCGCTTGCTGACCCAAGGACTACAGATAGAGGGAGACGACGATCTTGAGACCTTTACTACGAAGCACGAGGGAAAGCCGCTGCATTATCTGCTCATTCCGGTGATCCTGACCAATCTCTCGGTCAAGATGACACTCTTTGTGTTTATGTCGTTCTTGGTTGGTCCCCTGATTGCCTTGCTCTGGCGCTCTCGTTGTTATCTCGCCGATACGACGGCTGTCCAATTGACGCGGAATCCCGATGGGGTGGCTCGTGGGCTGCAATCCCTCGCGAGCAAAGACGCCGTGATTCCCGGCAGCCAATGGATCGCGCATCTCTTCATCGTCGGGGCGGAGACAGCCAATGCGCAGGGAGAAGCCGCTTTTGGCGCGGTCAGTTTTATGCCACTTCGTCCACCGCTCAGTCACCGGTTCGAGCGCTTGCGGGCGCTTGGCGCCACGGTCGTGACCTGGCGTCGTGAGGGGCTCTGGGACAAATGGATGACACTGCGGCGAACAGTCACGACCCTGGGCCCAGTCAAGGGAGCCTTAATGGTGGGATTGCTCCTGCTCCTTGTCGTCCTCATCCCGATTGCCGTGGGTGGTCTCTTTGTCGTTGTGGCGATGTTGACGATGATCAGCGTTCTGATCATGGGCATGTGGATGGTGATGATCTACGGGAGTTTTTCTTTTCTAGGCTTCCTTCTTGGCCTGTTCTTCGCGTGAGGTAGGGCGCGCGCCACGCACCAACACTCCCGGTATACACACTCCCTGCGTCACACGAACAAGTAACGATGCAGCGTCGCTAAGCCAGCAAGGTCGGCGGGAAAAGCGGAGAGGGCGGGCACCCGCACCACGGGGGTCGCCGTCGGTAATGTCGAAACGAACTGTGTGAGCCGAGCTTGCTCCGCGCGGGCGATATGCTGGTGCGAGAGAAAATTCTTGACCAACCACTCAGCATGCCGACGGTCCGCCGCGGGTCCTTGGAGTACGCTGGTGAGCCGTTCCGTTAACCGCGCGGGATCACTCGAACGTGGGGAAACGGCCAGCCATTCATCGTGCACGCGATTGGCCACGACGGCGTTCAGCGACACGCCCATCTGTTTCAAGCCTTGGTGAAACTCCTGGGCTTCAGCCAGCACTTCGGATTCTGGACTCGTGACCAGCAGAAAAGCGGTTTCTTCGCTCATCAGCAACTGACTGACCCGCTGAAAGCGCTCCCCGAAATCGTCAAACATCGCTTGCATGGTGGTGAAGAATTCCGAGATTTCTCGCAGGGCGGAAATGCCAGTGGCCTCTTCAATCTTGCGGATGAGAAAGGTGGTGGTCCGGTTGACGGCCGAAAAGGCAGACCAGGATTTAGCCGTGGTCGCGCGGGTAAACCAGGCACGAGCGCGACTGTCGAGAAAGCGTTGCAAGCGTTGGGGCGCTTCCAAAAAATCGAGTGCCTGTCGTGTAGGCGGAGTATCCACCACAATCAGGTCATAGTCGCCTTGCTGGACGAGTAACGCGAGTGTGTCCATCGCCATGTACTCGTGCGAGCCGGAGAACGTCCGCGATAACCCCTGATAAAAACGGTTCGCGAAAATCTGCTCGCGGATTTCTGGTGTGGGCGCATAGCGGCGAATCGCCGCATCCCAGGCGCTCTGTTGATCGACGAGCAGGGCGGTCAACGTCCCTGTAGGCTGCAAGCCGTAGCGCGCGAAGAGTTCCGGGGGAAGTGGTTTCTCCTGGTTGCCGCTGGGCGCGTCGGAGTTGATGCCTAAGCAATCCGCGAGACGTTTGGCGGGGTCAATGGTGACCACCGCCGTGCGTCGCCCGGACAAGGCTCCCCGCAAAGCCAGCGAGGCCGCCGTTGTGGTTTTGCCAACGCCACCACTGCCAACACAGACCAACACTCGGTGTGTGTCGAGTAATGAACCAAGCGCGGAGTTACTCTTCTGGCTTGACATGCGATGTCTCGACACGGGATGTCTCGGCATGAGATGCCCGCGAGGCGCGGGGGCGCGGTCGCGCGCTTTTCCTGGAGCGAGGGGCGGGCTCTGGAACGGGAGTGGTAAGTTCCCGCGAAAGTTGCGCAACGAGGGTTTCGTCCTCAGCTTCCGCCACGACGAAGGGAATCGGGATGTGAGGAATCGGCAAGGACTGGAGCGACTGAAGGCGCGCGGTTTGGATGTCAGTCTCTAGGGCCTCGGTGTGCCCGCAGCGTAAGAGCAACTCAAGGAACTGGCGGTCCTTCGCGGAGAGGGTGCCTTGCAGCGTGGTGGATTGTAGCGCTGCGGCGGACAATGGGGCGGTGTGCATCCGGTTGATAAACAAGGCGCCCATCGGTAACTGTAGCTCTTCGGTCAACTGTCGATAGGCATCGTGGGTCTCGCTGACAGGTAATTCGTCTGGCGTGGTGACTAAGTTCACCGCGGTCTTCTCTGGATCGTGTAAGACGGAGGCAATCCGTTCGGCTTCGCGGCTGATAATCCCACCGAAGGTTTCGTGCGCGGCCCGTGGCATGCGCAAATACTGGAGACTATGGCCAGTCGCTGGCAGATCAATGACGATCACGTCCCACAACGGCTGCTCGGCTTCGCGTTTCCGCTCTTCGTACCAGACTTTCCCGATAGTCAGGAGTTCTTTTAAGCCCGGAGCCGCGGCCACGAAGTATTGATAGGCGCGACTCTCGACAATGGCGCGTGAGAGCGGTTTGAACGGAATGATCAGCCGGAGGTACTCTTCCAAGGCGAGCTGACCGCTAGTGGAAAGCACGAACAGCGAAGGGGATACGGGCCGTGGTCCAGTTGAGGGTTCGTCGGTGGCGGGCACTCCCAGTAAACGGGAGGCGCGCGCACTGTCATCAAGTTCGATCAGCAGGGTTTTTTTGCCGTGGCGGGCTAGGGTAAAGGCGACAGTCGCGGCGACGGTGGTCTTGCCGACTCCCCCTTTGCCCGCGAAGAACAGCAGCCGCTTGCGGGCAAGCGCGGCGAGGGCGGGGATCAGGGTACGGTGTTCGGACGGCACGCTACCACCGCACGACGGAGGCACCCCAGGTCAATCCCCCACCGCACGCGTTGAGCACGATAATGTCATTATCGTGAATTTTTCCTTGCCGAACCGCTTCATCAAGAGCGATGGGAATGGAGGCCGCCGAGGTGTTACCGAACTGTTGGACATTGCAATAGACCTTGTCCCTGCTGACCTTCATGCGGTCGGCGACGGCCTGAATAATGCGGAGATTGGCCTGGTGAGGAATAATGAGATGGACATCAGAGGAAGAGAGCCCGGCTCGGTCCAAGGCTTTCCCGGCCACGTCGGCGAGCGCGCGCACGGCCACCTTGAAGAGTTCTGGTCCCTTCATTTGGATACCCCACTCCTTGGGTTGGACGCCTTCTTGGTCAAATGCTTGCCGATGCCCGGCGCGGACGTGAAGCAATTTCCACAGCGCGCCGTTTGACTCAATCACCGTGCTCAAGAGGCCACGGTCTCCAGGTTGGGTGTCAAGCACGACCGCGCCAGCACCGTCACCGAACAGCACACAGGTTGCGCGATCTTGCCAGTTGACCATCGTGCTGAGGGCATCGGCACCCACGAGCAGCATGCGGCCATATTCCCCACTCTTGGCATAGCTGTGCGCGACCGACATTCCATAGACAAAACCAGCGCAAGCGGCATTCACATCAAAGGCGGGGATGGTATCGACCCCTAAGCGTTCTTGGAGGAGACACGCGGTCGAGGGAAAGAAATAGTCCCCGGAGACGGTGGCGACGATAATGGCTTGCAAGTCCTGGGCTTTGAGCCCCGCGGCGGCTAACGCTTGCGCACTGGCGGTGTGCATGAGGTCAAGAATGTTTTCGCCATGCTTCATTGCTCGGCGTTCTTGAATCCCGGTCCGCGTGACGATCCAATCGTTACTCGTCGCCACCCGCTTTTCCATATCAGCGTTGGTGAGACACGTCTCCGGTATGGCGGACCCGGTGCCAATAATACGCGCGCCCATGCGCAACCCCCTTCTGTTTCCTAGTGTGGAAGCTCTCGGCGTTCAGCCGCGACCGTTATGCACCGGTCCATTTGCGAAAGATTAAACAAGCGTTGGTGCCACCGAAGCCAAACGAATTTGACACGGCGACCTGAATCGGAGACTGCCGAGCGACATTCGGCACGTAGTCGAGATCGCATTCCGGGTCAGGTTCTTCGTAGTTGATGGTTGGCGGGATCATCCCATGCTCAAGAGCAAGGACGGAATAGACCCCTTCGACACCACCAGCCGCGCCGAGCATGTGGCCGGTCATGGATTTCGTGGAACTAATGGCGAGGCGGGCGGCATGTTCACCGAACACCCGCTTGATGGCCAGGGTTTCCGTCGCGTCGTTGTACGGCGTCGAGGTGCCGTGGGCATTGATGTAATCGACTTCCAGCGGACTAATCCCGGCACTGCGCAAGGCCAGGCGGATACAGCGGACGGCCCCTTCCCCTTCCGGCGAGGGGGCGGTCATGTGATAGGCATCGCTATTCGCGCCGTAGCCGATGATCTCGGCGTAAATTTTCGCGCCTCGGCGTTTGGCTTGTTCCATTTCTTCAAGCACGAGAATGCCCGCGCCATCCGACATGACAAACCCGTCACGCTGGCGATCAAACGGGCGACTGGCCCGCTCCGGTTCGTCATTGCGCGAGGAGACCGCTTTGAGCGCGATAAATCCGCCTAAGCCCAATGGCGTGAGCGCGGCTTCGGCACCGCCAGCGATCACCGCATCTTGCTCACCCAACCGGATGAGGCGGAACGCTTCCCCAATGGCGTGAGCACCCGAGGCGCAGGCGCTGGTCGGCGTGTAGTTGATTCCCTTGGCGCCATAGCGAATCGAGATTTGTCCCGGGGCCAGGTTCGCGATGAGTTTGGGAATGAAGAACGGAGAAACTTTCTTGAGGCGGGTTTCGAGAAACAGTTTGTGGTATTCCTCAATACTGGTGAGGCCACCGATACCGACGCCGACAATGACGCCGACCATGTCTTCGTTGTCGGCGGAGATCGGGAGTTTGGAGACATCCATCGCCATCTTGGCGGCGCCAACGGCATACTGAATGAAGGGGTCCATTTTCTTCACGTCTTTTTTGTCGATGAAATTTTCCGGGACAAAGTCCCGTACTTCCCCGGCAATGCGCGTCGGAAAATCGGAGACATCAAACCGCGTGACCGGTCCGATGCCGGAGCGTCCAGCCATTAACGCCTGCCAATTTTTCTCCACGCCAGTCCCAAGCGGGGTAACCAGCCCGAGGCCCGTAACGACCACGCGACGACGCTCTTGTTCCATAACTTCTGACCTTTGTCCTTCACCGGTATGTGTTGTGGTGGGCGCATATTAGAGGCTCTGTTTCTGGAC
>JANMSE010000469.1:0-10372 GCA_031389045.1 Deltaproteobacteria bacterium
ACCCGCGGGCGTCAGTACCTGACACAAAGCCTGCCAGTGACGCGCTTCACTCACGACCAGGGCTAGCGAATTGTTGGCCGTGGGGTAAATGCGGTGGAGCGCTCCGGTGCCCCACAAATCTGGAGCACCGTTTTCGAGGTCGGGGCGGCCATCATAGAAAATGAAACTGCCGGATTGCACAGCCATCGACGCATTGAGCAGTGCCGTTTCGACGCGCTGCCCTTTGCCGGTTCGATCACGCGCATATAACGCGGCGGTCACACTATACGCGGTCAGCAACGCGGCGGCATAATCGCAGACACCACAGGTGAGATAGAAAGGCGGATGTCCGTGCCCTCCTTGAGCCCGCATGAGGCCAGAACGGGACTGTAACAGTGGATCAAACCCTGGCTGGTCGTGATCGGGGCCGGTAGAACCAAAGGCGGTGACGGTGGCGTAGATAAGACGTGAGTTCAGCTTGGACAGCGTGTCGTAATCAATGCCATAGCGCGTCGTGGCTCCGGGACGCAGATTCTCGACGACGACATCCGCTTTGCGCACGAGATCGTAGACGACCTCACGTCCTTCTGGGCTACCGAGATTGACGACGAGTCCACGTTTCCCTTGATTCCAACCGAGGAACCCGAACCCGAAGGAACGAAACGCATCCCCTTGGAAGGTTTCGACCTTGATGACATTCGCACCGAGCTGCGCCAGGACCATTGGGCCAAGCGTGCCCGCGATGTAGCTGGCGAAGTCGAGCACGAGAACGCCGTGCAAAGGGGTGTTAGGTGTTGGGTGCTGGGTGCTGGGGGTCTGACTCGTTTTGACTTCTCCGAGACCTGCTTTGACTTGCCTGAGACTTGCCCCGACGGTTTTCGTATGTTGCCCCAACCGTGGTGCTGGTCCCTTGATCTCACCGGGTGTGTCAGAGAGGCGCACCGGGATTCCCATCTGCACCGTCTTGCCGAGTTCCGGGTCCTGGATTTCCACACGCATCCCATTGTGGATCGTCTGTCGCCAGTCCATGAACTCTTGCCGACTGGTAACCGGTGCGCACGGGACATCATGCTCTCGCAGGATGCGGAGCCACTCCTCGCGCGATTTTGTTGCCATGATCGCGGCAATGCTATTGGCCAATTCCTCCCGGTCCTCAGGCAAGATACCCCACGGTGCTTTTTCGTAGCGGGAATCACTCACCCATTCCAGTTTTTCGACAGCGAGACAGAATTTATTCCAGAAGGTGGGATTGCCGCATGCGATAAACAGCCAGTCGTCCGACGCTTTGTATAAGCGGTAGCAAGGAATCGGGCCGAGTGGATTCATGCGGCTGCTGAATAAGCGCATCAGGTCGGGATGAAACATGATCGTCCCGGTTTGCATGGCGAAGGCGCCGGCTAACCATGAGACCTCGATCTTCTGGCTCTTGCCGCTGCGCGTGCGTTCGTACAGGGCGGCGGTGATGGAGCTACACGCAACGAAGGCGGCCCCATAGCTGGCGATGGGAATCACCAGATGGACCCCACCATCACGATGTGACCACTGGCTACCCAGCAGACCACTCAACGCGGCGACAAGTGTGTCATCAGGATAACGCTGTGCGTGAGGTCCCTTGCTCCCAAAGGCAGGAAGATGGCAATAGACGAGGCGCGGGTGTGTCTGAGCCAACGTTTCGTATGACAGACCAAGTGGGTGTTCCTCGCCTGGTTGGGTGTCGAGGATCATCACATCCGCCGTGGCGAGAAGCTGCTGAACCAATGCCTTGCCGTCACTGGTTGTCAGATCGGCAACAACACTCCGCTTGCTGCGATTCCAGACATGAAAGCCCGACGTGCCTCGTGCTCGGTCGCCTTGCGGAGGTTCGACTTTGATGACCTCGGCTCCCTGTTCCGCCAGCAGCATGCCAGTGTAGGGGCCAGCGATGCCCTGGGCCAGTTCAATAATGCGTACTCCCGCTAGCGCACTCGCCATCGTGTCCTCCTCGTGATGCGCAGGCTAAT
The DNA here is from genome assembly GCA_031389045.1 of Deltaproteobacteria bacterium. GTDB lineage: Bacteria > Desulfobacterota > Binatia > Bin18 > Bin18 > JABFSC01. Next base: position 1,980 of record JANMSE010000469.1, read on the forward strand.
CTCGCATGTGGTCTGGAGGGACCACTATGCTTTTCCTTGCGGTGTGGACAACCTGAGTCCCAGGATGATTCCAAAAAAGAGGGGGATGGAAAGTAGCAATAGGTCCGACGCCAGCCCCTCAATCCGCGAACCGTGGCATCACCTTGGTCGCGAATAATTCGAGCGACTCCAGCACTTGCTCACGTGGGCTGATGCCCTGTGGAATCAGGAGAAAACATTCCTTGATGGGAAAGGTTTTTGACGCCTCTTCAATACGGCGCGAAATGAAATCGGGGTCGCCGACGAGCCACTCCGGCTGCCCTTGGCCGAACGGCACAAACCATTCGTTCCACATCCATTGCATATCCTGGTTCCATTCCTGGGCTTTGGCCATGGTTGGTGCGCAAACGAGCGACCCGCCCCACGCGGCTTCGTCACCAGGTTGGATGTTATGGCCATGTTTGATGGCTTCTTCGCCATAGGCATGCCAAAGGCGCTGACAGAAATCGAGGTCTGAGGCGAGCACGATGGGCTTGCCGCCGTATTTCGCCCAGAAGAGCGCGGTGCGGAGACTGTGCGTGAATCCACCGTACAAGGGCGGGTGAGGGTTTTGGTAGGGTCTTGGAGCGATGCCGATTTCCCGAATGTGCATGTCGGCATCCACCCCAGCTCCGTATTTGGTGTACACGGGTTGGTGATGCGGATTGATCATGCCTTCGGGCGGAATCGTCCAGTGCTTGCCTTTGTAACTAAAGGTGTCGTTCTTCCACGCTTTCAGTATGATCTCGACGAATTCCGTGAAGTATTCTCGGTTGATGTTGTCTTCTTCCGTATTCCGGTTCCAATCGCCCACGGCCATCAGCTCTGGCCGAATGCGGTAATTCTGGACCCACCGTGCTTGATAGCCGCGCACCATACCGACGCCGAGGCGGCCTTTGAGCATGTGATCAAGCGTGGCGATGTATTCCGCCGTGCGCACGGGGTTATGTGTGGGTGCCACCCAGCCGACCATATTCACACGCAATCGTTTGCTGTGTTGGCCGATCCACATGGAGAGCAATCCCGGTTCGTTACTCGCCTCGAAGCCTTCGATCTGGAGGTGATGTTCAGGATGGCCGAAGCCCGCGTATCCAGCTTGATCGGCGAGTTGAACGAACTCCGCCACTTCGGACAGCATGCGCTGGTACAGTTCTGGTCGTTTCCCCGCCATCCCGGCTTCGAGTTCATGGCGACGGCCTAATGTGGCATACACGAATAGGTGGAATTTCATAACAAGTATCCTCGCGAAAGCGGAATCGGGGGCAGTTCGGAGTCTAAGGCAGTTCGGAGTTCGGAGTCTAAAAAGTTCGGAGTCGAAGACAATTCGGAGTCACAAGGCTTTTCTAACTCAGGAACTTCCCCAACTCCGAACTTTCTTAGACTCCGAACTGCCTCCCTACGCAGCCGTAGCGGCTTCTTTCTTCTCGGCGGCGAAGGACTCGGATCCGCCGATCCGCATGCCGTAGAAGGATCGCCACACGAATACCGTGGAGATCAGAAAGAAGATCGCCGCCAATATATGTGAAATGAAAGGATCAAGCGTGATCGCTAACTCCACCGCCAGCAAGCCAAACAGCGTGGTGAACTTGATGACCGGGTTCATGGAGACGGAGGACGTATCCTTGAATGGGTCACCAACCGTGTCCCCGACGATCGTGGCGGCGTGGAGGTCCGTCCCTCTTTCTTTCAACTCGACTTCGACGACCTTCTTCGCGTTATCCCACGCCCCACCCGCGTTTGCCATGAAGATGGCTTGGAAAAGGCCAAACAGGGCGATGGAGATCAAGTAGCCAATGAAGAAATAGGGTTCGAGGCAGGCGAAGGCGAGCGTGCTGAAGAAGATGGTGAGAAAAATGTTAATCATGCCGCGTTGCGCATAGATCGTGCAGATTTCCACGACCTTTTTACTGTCTTCGATCGAGGCCTTCTCTACGCCATCTAGCTTGATGTTGTCCTTGATGAACTCCACCGCGCGATAGGCACCAGTCGCGACGGCCTGGGTGGACGCCCCAGTGAACCAGAAGATGACCGCACCACCGGTGATGAGACCCAAGAGGAACGGGGCATGCAGTATTGAGAGCGAGGACATTTTGTCCGCTTCGAGGCCAGTGAGCAGCACGACGATCGAGAAGATCATCGTTGTGGCACCGACCACCGCCGTACCAATTAACACTGGCTTTGCTGTCGCCTTGAAGGTATTGCCCGCGCCATCATTCTCCTCGAGAAAATGCTTTGCTTCCTCGAATTTGGGCTCAAAGCCGAATTCCAAGCGGATGTCGCGATGGATGTTGGGGAGAGTCTCGATGAGCGATAATTCATAAACTGACTGGGCGTTGTCGGTCACTGGACCATACGAGTCCACCGCGATGGTGACCGGACCCATGCCCAAGAAACCGAAGGCGACGAGGCCAAAGGCGAAAACAGGAGCTGGGGTGACGGAGAAGGTGCTCTTCATCAGGACGCCGAGTCCTTCGCCACTCACAAGATACGCAATACCCATGAGGCCCACGATGACCATGCCCATCCAGTAGGCGCTGAAGTTCCCAGCCGTTAAACCAGCGAGCACGTTGAGGGAGGCTCCGCCTTCGCGCGAGGCGGTGACGACTTCACGGACATGAGCGGAGTCCGTAGAGGTGAAGATTTTGGTGACTTCTGGAATCACCGCACCGGCTAACGTGCCGCAAGTGATAATCGTGGAGAGCTTCCACCACAGGGTGCCATCGCCCAACTCGCTGATGAGGGCGTAGGACACGGCGTAGGTGAGCGCGACGGACACGAAGGAGGTGATCCATACGAGTTGGGTCAACGGCGCCTCGAAATTCATCTGCGCGGCATTGCCGTAACGGCTCTTGGCCACCATTTCGTTGAGGAGGTAGGAAACGCCAGAGGCGAGAATCATCACAATACGCATGATGAAGAGCCACACCAGAAGTTGCACTTGATACTCGGTCTCAACGGCCAGCAGGATAAACGTAATCAGCGCGACGCCTGTCACCCCGTACGTCTCGAATCCATCGGCACTGGGGCCGACGGAGTCGCCCGCGTTATCGCCGGTACAGTCCGCGATCACGCCAGGGTTCCGTGCGTCGTCTTCTTTAATGCGGAAGACGATCTTCATCAGGTCGGAGCCAATGTCGGCGATTTTGGTGAAAATACCACCCGCGATCCGCAGCACGGAAGCGCCCAGGGACTCGCCAATGGCGAAGCCGATGAAGCAGGCACCCGCCAAATCGCCTGGGATGAAGAGCAGAATGATGAGCATGAGGAGCAATTCGACGCTGATGAGCAGCATGCCGATGCTCATCCCGGCTTTGAGGGGGATGGAGTAGCAAGGAAAGGGTTTGCCTTCCAGCGCGGCGAACGCGGTGCGGGAATTGGCGAAGGTGTTCACGCGAATCCCGAACCAGGCCACGCCGTAGCTGCCGGCGATCCCGACGAGGCTGAAGAAGATAATCGTGGCGACCTGAAAAAGCGGCAGGTGTTCCAAGACTCCGAAGTAGACGGCCATGATGGCGCCGATGAGCACTTCAAGGATGAGGATGAATTTCCCTTGGGTGATGAGATAGGTTTTACAGGTCTCATAGATCAGCTCGGAAATTTCGAGCATTGAGCGGTGTACCGGCATGTTCTTGAGCTGGTTGAAAATCACGAGCCCAAAAATCAGCCCCAGGACGCAGACGCCTAACCCACCCATAAGCAGTTGGTTGCCGGGGTAGCCGAGAAAATCAACCGATCCGAGATCCGGTAAGACCAAGTCCATCTCGCTCGCGAAAGCGGGTGTGGTGAGAAAAACAGAAAACAGTGCGAGGAGAGCACTGGTAATACGGACACGTGTCAGGGACGCGACGGCGAGGCCCAGGGGGCGCATTCCTCGGGTCAAGAAAAGCATGAACAAACCTCCTTATAGATAGAGAGTAGATTGTGGGACAAATACGGTATTGCGTGTGATCCTGGTCAGCACTGAAACGAAACCCCAGGAAGATAAAGGACCGGGAAACAGAGGTCAACGACATGTCGGGTCGGACGGTTATGACGAGGTGGGTGGTCGAGGCGGATTGCGTTCGTTGTGTGGAGGCACGGTGGACGGAAACTCGACGCGAATCTCCGTCCCATGTCCGCGACTACTGCGGACATGAAATTCACCGCCACAGGCTTCCGCGCGTTCCTTCATATAGAGGAGCCCATAATGCCCCTGCTGGGGTTGCGTGGGATTAAATCCTTGTCCGTCGTCCTTGATCATCAGCGAGACCCCGGACTGTTCGTGCACGAAGGCGATGTTGACGTTCTTGGCTTGGGCGTGTTGGCGGATGTTGCGCACGGCTTCTTGGGTAATGCGAAAGAGCGTGAGTTCCGCTTCGTTGGGCAAGGGCGCGGTAGCGTCATCGGTTTCGAGCGTGACCGCGAATGGTTCTTGAGCGCGCAAGGTGGCGACATACTCGCGCAACGCCTCGACAAAGCCAAAATCGTCGAGCACGGACGGATGAATCTCATTGGCGAAGTCTCGGACCAAGGCTGCCATGATGTCGAGTTCTCCGGCGAGGCGATCCATCCGTTCCTTCCCTTCGGGCACCCGCTGGGTCATAAGCTCCTGACAGGCGCGGAAATCACGAATGACTTGGAACAGCTTCTCTCCGAGGCGAGAATGCCACTCCGCCACCATTCGTTTCCGTTCCTCTTCTTGGGCGAGAATCAGGCCGCGCAGGAGCCCTTGGTGCTCCGCTTTATTGGCACGCATCTGAGCGAACTCCAACGCCTTGGCAATCGCGAGCACGGCATGGCTCGCGACGGCGGTGAGCAGTTGCACATCCTCGTGCGTAAAGCCCTCCACGCTATGTTTATCGGTGAGGATGATGCACCCGATCGGTTCCTGCGTCATCAGACGGACAATGAGGATATTGTGATCGACCCATTCGTGCATCCGAGGAGAGCGTGGGAGGCGGGCATGAATCAGGGAGGGGGTATCAAGCAGGACGGTGCCCTGCTCCAAGGCATCGTGCAGGAGTCCAGTGGCGAGGGCGGCGTTGAGTTCATGGGCAGGCGGGATCGTGAGTTGCCCAGCCGCGGCCACGCGACCGGCGTGCCGTCGGTGCGGAGCCAGCAAAAGAAGGCTTGCTCCGCGACACGGAAATTGGCGCAGGAGTTCATCCGCGAGTTGTTGCAGGATGGTGTCCACATCAGGCGAGGCGAGCGTGTGAGAGAGGGCAAGGAGGCGATCACTGGCATTGGGGGTACTCACGGAGAGGAGTGGCTGTGGTTGACTCGCGCGGGAGAAGAGACTGCCGAGTCCCGCGCTGAGGACAAGATACGCGATGGAGGAAAGCGGATCGCTCGGAGAATTCGCGCTGGCTGGGAACAGGAGCACTAACCCGACGATGGCCAGCGTACTGATGCCCGCGACGATGAGGCTGTCTCGGAACCCAAACCGGATGGCCGCGGCCAAGGTGACCGCGTGGAAGTACGGAAACGCATCACTCTGGAGGCCTCCGCTGACACTACAGAGCAGCATGACCAGCAGTGCGTCGGTATACAGTGTCACCGAGTGAGAAAAGGAGCGACCGCGCGAGGCGAACACATGCAGCAAGCCACAATAGCCGAGCCCACAGGCCCCGATAAAGACCACGGGCGACTGCCACGCGGGATGGTCGAGGAGCCGCGGGAGGCACCAGGTGCTCACCGCGAGCCAGCGGACATACATCCAGAGTTTGTCATTACCGCGGAGTCGTGCGGAGGAAGAGCGCGGGGAGCGGCGCAGGTTGGGGGAAGCGGGTGCCGCCATTGATCCGTTTGTCATACTCTCGTGCTTCTTCTCTGATCTGGACAATGCCAGTGTCGCTTGCGTTGGTTGACGTGGTCGAAAAAACAACAAATAGTGTCTAACAGGAAGAACAGACGACGTAAAGAGGAAAAATTCATCAACGACAACCATTTCGCGTGACCGCGAGTGAGGAGCGTGACTATGAGTGTGATAATCGCATTGCCCCACGAGGTGGGAATCGGCAAGGATCGTGAAGTGCAAACCCTGTTCGCCGATTCATGGCGGAAGCTGGTGCTGATCCGTTTGCGCAACGGTGCGTTACTCGCCGATCATTCCGCGCGCGTGCCGGTCACGATTCAGGCCGTGATCGGGAAAGGCACCCTTCGCGTGGGGGACGCGGTCTTCGCGCTTGCCCCCGGCGTCATCGTGCCGGTTGATGCGCACGCGGAACACAACGTGCAAGCCGAGCCTGAAATCGCGCTGCTTGTGACCTTCTTCCGTCAGGCGGGAGAGATGGAAGCGGAGACCACGGCGAAGTTTGATTAAAGCGTGCATGCCAAAGTTCCCGCTTTCGGTTGGACAATGGCGTTCAGTGGGGAGTGCCAAGTGGCCGCTCCCGGCTGGGCAATGGCATGAAGTGAGCGAGTTTTGGGTTCCGAGTTCCGAGTTCCCTCTCCCGGCTGGGAGAGGGCTAGGGTGAGGGGGATCGGTGACGAGCGCTTCACTAGGCACGGGCTACCCGGCGAGAATCCGGTACGTCACGCCACCCTTGACCATATACTGGGGGATATTCCCCGCCCCACACTCACAGTAGACAAACCGTGACACGAGATTGCCACTGCCATCGAGTTCGGCCACCGGCTCTAACTGATTCTCGTACAGGAACCCTTGCACCAGCGTGCCATCCGCTTGCCGTAAAGCCTCTAAAGTCGCAACGTCCCCTATTTTCCCCGGAGGCCGCTTGGCTTCAGCCGGGCTGCGGCACCAAAAACCGCGCGGATACATGGAGAACCTTGCAACGTCCCCTATTCCAATCCTGCCCCCGATTTCCGCAGATGAGCAATGGCTGCTCGTGCTTCTTTTTTCACTGCCCACCAACCCGGCGCGACGGCTTTGTCGGATTTCGCAATCTCTTCCAATTCGGGAATTACACTTGGGTCCTCTAGTTGCCCCAACGCATAAGCTGACCAGAACCGAACTTCCGGGAACTCATCCTTCAAGGCAGCAACAAGAACCTTGAGCACGCGGTTATCTCCAAGCTGCCCTAACGCCTCGGCTGCGTGTCCGCGGACCTGTGGGGGCTCTAGTTTATTTCGTAAAATCCGCATTAGTATGGGAACTGCTCGCTTGTCGTAAAAGTTACCAAGTGCCCAAGCGATAGCCGAACGCCTCTCAGCAGGTTGTGCCACTTCAGCTAAGCGGGCAATGAGATTGGGAACGGCTTTAGTATCTCCCAAATTGACCAGGGCTTTGACCGCTTCCCAAACGACGCCAACATCGCTGTCGTTTTTTACCCTCCCTAGTAGTAATCGCAGCGCATTCTTATCGCCGAGGTGGCCAAGAAGCCAACACCCAGCACGGCGGGTGTCAACAGTCGCCTCTTGACTGTCGACAAGGGCAAGCAGTGAAGAAAAACTCAGGACACCCTCGGGCTCTAAGACTGCTAGGTAGAGTACTGCTTGTGCCCGAAGGTTAAGGTCAAGAGTTTCTATCAGGTTACTGACGGGCTTGTCTAATTTTTTAGGCATCAGAAATTAAAGTACCTCCAAGAGTTTAACATTTCTCTCAACGCTTCCAGCACCGAGCGTGAGGATGACGTTTATAATAGCCTGGTGGCACCAATTGGTTGAGAGCTTTATTTGCAGCCAATACGGCAGCAGCTTGTGTTGGGCCTGATCCCTCGGCTTCGATAATATATCCTGAGGCCTGCGGATCAGAGTAAGGAGTGACGTGAGCACGAGCAACACAAGTCCACTTTCCCTCCTTAAATTTCGCCATGAGGATACCGAATATGGCCATCACTCCCAGAGTACCTATAGTAACAAGGACAGCCTTGAGACCCGCCCCAGCAAACACGTCCATAAGTGAACCCGCACCGGCAAAGGAAAGGCCGGTCGGATCAATGTTATTTATCGGGTCATTGAATACGTACTCATAGAGATTAAGATCACTGCCCTCGAAACGAATGGGGTCTTTAGCGCTCCACCGCCCCGTCTCCGGATCATAATCCCGCGTCCCATGGCGCGTGAGGCTCGTATCCCGATCATAAATCCCCCCGGCGAAGCCAAAGGGCTGGAAGCCCGGATTGGTATCGAGCGTCACGGTGCCGAACTCATCGTAATCCAGCCGCTGCATCACGGCCCCGGTGGTGCTGTCCACCACCAAGCGGGGACTGCCCAGATGATCGGCGATGATCCGATACGTCACGCCATTCTTGAGCATGTACTGCGTGATATTGCCCGCCCCGCAGCCGCAGTACACGAACCGACTCACCAGATTGCCAGTGCCATCGAGTTCCGCCACCGGCTCTAGCTGATTCTCGTACAAGAACCTCCACGCCAACATGCCGTTGATGGTCTTGCTCGATCATGACCTTAATTTCCCTGCAACGTCCCCTATT
>JANMSE010000249.1:0-2080 GCA_031389045.1 Deltaproteobacteria bacterium
CGACTCGTCGATGAAGACATTCGTGTACTTGGAGAGGTCGCGCTCCAGGAGATTGTCAAGCTTGCCGATTGATTCAAAGTCCGTTTGCCGGACCTGAAAGTCACTGAATACGTTAGGCCATGAGCCTCTTTTGTCTCGATCCAGCAAGTGAGGCGGGGCGATGACCAAATGGCGACCGTCGAGCTGCTGCGCCAACAAGGCTGACATATAGGTCTTGCCCAATCCAACGACATCGGAGAGAAATGCGCCGCCATACTCATCGAGCACCTTGCGTGCATTGAGAACCGCCTCTTCCTGATATTTCAGCTTCTTGAAACCAATCGGGACGTAAATGTCCTCCAGTTCTGACGGGCGGCTGAGTTCATTGCGAAAATACTCGTACAGGAATTTGAGATATAGCTCGTAGGGGGTGAATTGGGCGTAGGGTGACTTGTTGAGAATGGTATCTTCATAAGGCTTTGAAACATCCACCGCGACGGCCCAGAGTTCGTTGAACTTGCTGATGGCGAAGTCGTAATCAGAGCGGTTCTTGAGCTCGACATTGAACTCCAGATTGTCTTGAAGTCCTGCCTGAGTCAGGTTGCTCGAGCCGGTAATCACGCGACCTTTGTCCCTGTCACCCTCAGCGAACGTCATAATGTAGACTTTCGCGTGGAGATTTTCCGAGGGATGGGCTTTGATCTCGAGTTTTCCTGAGCGAATCCACTCGACGAATTTGTGAACGCCCGCCTCAATCTCCGCGCTGTCGGCGGATTTTTCGAGTTCGTTCAGCACATCTTTGGCAACCCGCTCCTTTGCCGACGCGTGGGACTTAAGAGTCAACTCGCCTTGTTCTTTGGCTTTCTGGAGGAGTTCGTAGGCCGTGCGGTCGGTCTGGAGGCCGACCAGGATGCGGATCTTCTCAACCTTCTCCAAGGCTGGGTGCAGCCTGTAAAAGCCGCTGATGAAGAAGTACCCTACGAGGCAGTCGAAATAACGCGTATCGTCACCGAGCAACACACCGAAGCGATCACGCAAGATTTTGCCGGGTTCATTGGTAATGAAGGTCAGGTCAGATGACATAGTGCGGAGTCTCCCTCTTGTTCCTCATCAAAACGGGCCGCGTTTCCCCCCTCCCAACCACGGACTATTAAGAAGCCCTCGATGCAAAGGTTTGCAACAATGACGCTGTTCTTGCTTTTACCCGAAGATTCTTTCTCTCGCGAGGATACGTATTGTTAGGTTACGTGGTCCTTGCTCATTCAGAGGGGCGTTCGTCTTGGAGGAGAGGGAGGAAATGAAGGCGGCGACCGGATTCGAACCGGTGAATGGCGGTTTTGCAGACCGCTCCCTTAACCACTTGGGTACGCCGCCGAAGGGCTGCACCTTAGCCTGTTCAGCTCCCGCTTATCAACACCCCTCACCACGCTCAGGGGACGGGTGACAGGGGGCGGGTGACAGGTTATATGAGGAGGGCAAATCAACCTCTGTCCCCGGTCACCCAATAATCGCAACCGCACCTGCTCTATTATGATTGAACGCTACACTCGCCCAGTCATGGGCCGTATTTGGACGGAAGAGAATAAGCTCGCCAAATGGCTTGAAGTCGAACTGCTCGCCTGTGAAGCACTGGCAAAGCGCGGGGAAATCCCCCAAGCCGCCATCCCGCGCATGCGTGAACGCGCACGCGTCAATATCGCTCGTATGCAAGCCATCGAAGCCGAGGTCAAGCATGATGTCGTCGCCTTTGTCTCTTCCGTGGCCGAAACCATCGGCGAAGAAGGCCGCTATCTGCATCTTGGTCTCACTTCCTCGGATGTGATCGATACCGGCTTCGCTGTCCAACTGTGTGAAGCGGCGGACCTCCTCCATGCCGACCTGGATGCCTTGTTGCAAGTGTTGAAGACTCTCGCGCGGACGCATCAAGACACGGTGATGATTGGCCGGACCCACGGCGTGCACGCCGAACCGATTACCTTCGGCATGAAAGTGGCCCATTGGTACGCCGAAATGGATCGCAGTCGCGACCGCATCCTCCAGGCCAAGAAAGAGATCGCGTTCGGCAAAATTTCCGGCGCGGTCGGCACCTTCGCCAATATCG
>JANMSE010000255.1:0-2167 GCA_031389045.1 Deltaproteobacteria bacterium
CCAATCCCCACAAGACATCGAAAAGCGAATTCCGCGGCACACGGAAATAAAATAACCAGAAAACCGAATTCGCCACAGCGCTCGCAGGCGCCAGCGGATGAAGCTGTTCGCGCGAAAAAACGGTAATGCTACAGCCTCAACGCCGTGTTCAGCGGCGCCGAGGGCCGAAGGCCCGAGGGAACCCCGGCGCGCAGCGCTGGGGCATGCGCTGGAACACATAGTAGGGCGGCCCCGGCCCCGGGCTCACTGTGGCCCCTGATTGCGGAAGAGCTCCTTAACCATACCGTTGAACTGAGAGCTCCCGACTTCCATTTACGAAGTGCTCAGCCGCTTCCACCAACATGCGAAGGGCAACGCGGCGCTCAAGATCTGCTCTCAATCGCTGGTCGTGGCCTGGAAGGAAGTCACCTTTGGCAGGCTCTTGGCCGCAACCGCACGCGCATTCCATTTGGCCTCCATTACAGTGACGCAATCGGGGCCCATCAGCGGCAGGCCGTAGGCCAGTCCGCTGGATGCGCGGGTTGGGCGGGTTTCTGCTCGTGAGACTGCAACGCATCGGTAGGCAAGACATGCCCAAAGCACTCACAAGGCGAGATAGTGCGCTACGGCCATTCATCCGACGCCTGTCACGGTGTCGGACTCAGCTTGATTACAACAGCGTCGGCGCTACCCGCGCTGATCTGGCCTGCCAGTTGACAGAAAGTGACGCCAGCGACATAGACCCCCGTAGCGTTGAGTGCGATTCCGCTGGGCGTGTCTGACGCCGTGCTTCCAATCTGCTGCGTCCAGAGTTCCTCCCCTTGGAGATCGTACATGCGCACGTGAATGTCTTCCGCGGGATTACCGACTGGACATGCCGAATCGAGCGCCTCCGGATTTCGCGGACGAATGGCCTCACTCGCTACAAATAATCCTGTGTCATTGACCGCTATGCCAATCGCCAATGAAAAACCGGTATAGCCGCTACTGCCTTCGTACTGTCGGGTCCAGAGCGTGGTTCCGTGCGCGGTCCACTGCTGAACAAATGTAGTCAGCACGTCTCCGTTATTGTTATTGGGTATCGGTGGATTGGTGCAGCGTGGAGAGAATGGATCCGTCATCTTTCCAGTAGTAGCGCCCGCCACGTACACGTTGTTGGAGTGAACCGCCACTCCAGTCAGCACTTCGCTACAGGCCGTACCGAACTGGCTTGTCCAAAGCTCAATCCCATCGTGGTGGTATTTACGCAAGAAGGCGTCATTGTCGCCGATACTCGTTTGTCCCGGCAGGGCAAAGGGGACGGTGCTGCCGACGTAGACGCCTGTGTCGTCGACCGCGACACCACCCAAGGAGAAGACTGCAGGATCATTGCCGCTCGTTCCAAACTGCCGGACCCAGAGTAGCGTCCCAGCGGAGTCGAGCTTTGCCAAGAAGAAGTCAGATCCACCCACGCTCATCTGCGAGGGAAAGGCGCCTGAGGTGAAACCGAAAACATATACACCCGTGGCGTGAGCTGCGATCTTAAGAACGAAATCAAAGCCAGTTGTCCCTAACTGACGAGTCCACCCGGCGTTGCCATTTGTGTCGTACTGGCGGATGAAGATATCGAAGCCGCCCGCGCTCGACTGGCCAGAGAACGTGCCGTCTGTGATTCCGGCGACATACAGACTTGTCTTGTTGACGGCAATCTTCGAAATGCCGTCAAAGCGGGAAGTACCAATTTGCCTCGTCCACACCTCAGCGCCGGCCGCATCGTACTTCCGAACGAACGTATCGACACCGCCCGCGCTGACTTGCCCGGGAAGGGCGAAGTTGGACCCAACCCTTCCCGTTACGAATGCATCCGTCGAGTCGGTAGCGATGTCCCCCGCCAAGTCAAAGCCAAGGGTCCCAAATTGTTTGATCCAGCTCACATCCTGCGCCAGAGACTCGCGGGCCTGGGCCATAGCGAACCCGACTACGAGCAGCAAAACCAGTGTCTTCTTTGGCATATCCTTTATCCTTTCAGGCGTAGCAGCCCAACGAGGCTGTAGAAAAACCATTGCAGGATATTGCTCCTGTCATGCACATGCTGCAAGATTTCGACATCGGTATTTTGCGGAGTGAAGTGCGCGATGGCCCGCTATAAGCGAATCGATACCGGTCTGAAATTGCTGCCCGTTGATCTTTCCCGCCAGTTGCTCCCCGG
>JANMSE010000297.1:0-10210 GCA_031389045.1 Deltaproteobacteria bacterium
GGCGGCTTTGCGTGGCAAACTCGTCTTCACCGAGGTCGCCCCCTCGCCAAGTGTGAAGCCGGATAGGCCGGAGCCTTCAGATGTCGCCAGTCCTCCAGCGGACCCACCAGATCTCGGGGTGGTGACCGCGCCTATGACGGATGCCGAGAGCACGGGTGCGCCAATAGCGGAGTCCGTGACAGTCGCGGCCGAGAAGAGTCCATCGTCGGAACGAGAGGCAGAGGTGGGAAAGAGCACTCCAATCGTGGAGGAATCCCGGAGTGCGGGAACCGCCTTGTCCAAGCTCAACGGTCACGGAGGGAACGATGCGCAGTGCTTGGTGGTGGTTGATCCTCCGCTTCTGAATCCTTTGCCCGTTTCTCTCGTGGAGCGTGTGCTCTCCCCAAGCATTCCGACTGACGTCTTTTACCGCTTCGCTCCGGAGGAACGCGCGCAGAACATCGCGGCGCTCCTCTTGAATGAAACGAATGGCGCGATGACCGAGAAGCCGAGCCTTCTTCGCGATTTGGTGTGGCGGTTAGTGTTTGAGGAGCGAATCAGCTTGGCGTTTCATGTCGCGCAGTGTTTAGACATGCACTATCCAGAGGTCCAACCGCGACTGCCCGCATGGCTGTTGCGTGCCGTCGTGCTCGGGCAGCGCCTGCGGACTCCGCGTGGAGAGATCGCGCGGACGCTGACGGAAGACTTCGCGCAGTCCCGCAACAAGGTCTGGGAGACCGGTAATCCAGAGTGGAACGTCGCGCCGGAGTTGCTGATGATTGCCGCGACGTTAGTTCCAGCCCTGCTCGCGCCAGAGACCCAGGCGGCGACGCTCCTCCGTGAACTCCATGTGCGTGACTACCTGCCGCACTTGGCCGCGTATTGTGATGCTGTGGTGCGCTACAGCGAACAGGGCGTGCCACTTCAACCCGCGCTGCTCAAAAGGAACCGCGTCCACCAGCCTAATGTGATAGAATTCGTGCGTACGACGTACGACAAGAAAGACTTCACCCGCGAGGCTGTAGACGCATTGCGACAAGAGCTAGCGAATCACGCCAGCATAGTGGCGGACGAACTGCAGCTTCTGCGCAATGCGACCTCCTTGGTCCCAGTCCTTGGCGGGATTGGGGCGTGTCAACGCGCGGTGGCCCAGGTGAACGCGTTCTTTGACGCGGATGTGATGTTTGTGATGGATGAGCCGTTGCCCCGCCCATTGCTCAACGGTGACCTTTCTCGGATTCCTTCGCTGGTGATGAATAAGCGAGGAGAGATTGCAGGGATGAATCACCCCTCCTTCGCGGACAGTATTTTACGGCTCGTGGCGGGTGGCGCCCCACGAGTGATGTAGTCTCTTCGCCGCCACGTCGTTGATCCTCATGCGGAGCCCGTCCCCCTGCCCCCACGCCAATGGGCAGCCTGTTCTGGCTGCCCGCTTCCTTAACATCGCGCCATCACCTGTTCGGAAAAATCCTTGATGACCTTGCGCGCCGAGGCCATCGGCGGCAGTAACGTCAGTTCCTTGAGTCCCGCCTTCTCGGCATTCCGCACATACGCGATCAACTCATCCGGCTCGCCGATCAGGCAGGAGCCTTTAACCACCTCCGGTGTTATGAAGCGACGCTCTTCCGGCATCAAAAAGGTGCAATGGCCGTTGTGGATTTGTTGGTACCGCTTCTCGGGTGGGGTTTGCATCGCGTTGACGTACGCGAGATACTCATCCCAGATGTTTTTCATAAAGGGCGGGACGACCGCCTCACTCTGGGTTTGTTTGTAGATTTCGTAGACGTAATGGATGATGCAGGCGACCATCGAACCACATTCATCGATCACACGCTCGGCGCTGGCCGACTCGCCGGCTTTAAGCACTACCGCCGTGTTAAACGTGGCGACATGGAACGGATCGGGAAATGGACGCCCGGCTTTCTGGGCGCCTTCGTGAGCGAAGTGGAGATGATTCGTTTGTACCGTCTCCGGGGCATCACCAAAGAACACCAGCCCATTGGCGAATTCGCCCGCCGCGCGCAGCACCCGTGGATTATTCCCAGCCACATAGACGGGGACCGGCGTATCAAGATTGATGAATCCGAGGTCAAGATGCAGAAAACGAATGTCGCGAGTTTCGCCGTTGTGGGTGTAGTCCACTTCCTCGCCGCGCAGCAGCGTCGTCACCACACGTAGGTATTCGCGGAAATCGCGAATTTTCATCGGATTCATGCCCATCACGCGCATGGCGGTATGGCCGGTGCCGATGCCGAGAAACACCCGGCCTGGCGCGAGTCGATTGATCGACGCGATGGAGTGCGCCGTGACTGGGGCTAAGCGTGTGCCAGGGATGGCGACGCCGGTGCCAATGTGAATGCGCGAGGTGTTATGCGCGGCGAGTGCCAACGTGGCGTAACAGTCGGACCAGATCATCTGCGAGTCTGGCACCCACGCGCGGTGGTAGCCGAGCGCTTCCGCGTCCTTGATGAGTTGCCAGTCGTCGATTTTGGTGGCGACACAGAGACCGAATTGCATGGGGAAGTCCTCCTTTTTAGGGCAAGTCTAGGACAAGTCTCGAAGAAGTCTAGGACAAGGCTCGGACAGGTCCATGACTTGCAGAGACTTGCGGAGACTTGCAGAGACTTGTCCTAGACTTGCCCTAGACTTCCTACCGGACCGTCCCCGGCAGCAGCACCCCACCGAACTCCTTGCCGGCGGGCGGGGCGAAAGACGGACGATCCAGTTGTTTTTGCCACTTGGAGGGGGCGTTGTTATCGCTGAGAAAGGAACGGAACCGGTCGCGCTCGCCTTGGGTGTGCGCCGCGATCTCCGTGTCATCACGCACGATATGCGGCGTGAGAAAAATCAGCAAATTGATTTTGTTGCCCTGCTTGCCATCGGTCCTGAAGAAATTGCCGAGGATCGGCACGTCCTGTAGGAACGGAACGCCGGAACTCTGGCTGGTGGTGTTGTCGGAAATCAACCCACCAATCACCACCGTCTGCCCACTCTTGGCGACCACCGTCGTGCTCGCCGACCGCACCGAGGTCGTCGGTCCCACGAGATTCGGGTCCCCAACCGTCGTCGGAACAATGGCGGACACTTCCTCATACACATCAAGCCGCACCGTATCGCCCTCGGAAATCTGTGGCGTCAGACGTAGGGTGATGCCCACATCCTCGCGTTCGACCGTGGCGAAGAGGTTGTCCAGGTCCGCCGAATCGGTGGCGCGGCTCGACACAAACGGGACATTCTGCCCGACGATGATTTCCGCTTCCTGATTATCCGCCGTCAATAGCGTCGGTGAGGACAGGACGTTGATGTCGGTGCTGTTCTGCGCGGCCCGTAGCAACGCCACCTGCGCCGGCACCCGCGTGCCATTGGGCAACTCAATCGTGCGATTACTGGCCGCCGCCAGCAGCAGCCCCGCGAGACTGCCGGGATTGGTCAGCGCCGAGTTGAGGCTGCCGAGGTTGGTGCGCCCAAGGCCGACCCCCTCCCCGTTGATGCTGAACCCGGATTGCAGTTCGATCCCCATCTCGCGTGCCCGCTCCATGCTGACTTCGAGGATCATGGCTTCGACGTACACTTGCTTGCGGCGGATATCGAGTTGCGCGAGCACCTCTCCCAACGTCTGGAAGTCCTGGGGCGAGGCGCTAATCAACAGGGAGTTGGTGGCGGGGTCCGCCGTGATTGTCACTTCACTGCCAAACTCCGGGGCCGAGCCGCTCGCGCGGCCACCGCCTGGCGATACTGGCGGCTGGGAGGATGAGGTTGGCATGCGGTCACCCAGCCCCGACCCGGAGCGGCTATTTTTCCGGTCGCCAAAGCGTCGTTCGCGGGTGGTGCGGCGATCGCGGCGTGGCACTTCGAGGGAATGGGAGCCACTGCCCCCCGTGCGCCCGCCAATCAGATCGGCCAGGACCGGGAGCAGCTCTTCGGCGTTGGCGTGCTTGAGCGCGTAGACATGAATCTTACTCGACCCTGGCGGCAGGGGCACATCGAGTTGGCTGACCAGTCGCCGCACGGCTTTCATTTCACGCACCCCACACATCACAATGAGAGAGTTCGTGCGTTCATCCGGCAACACGCGCACGCCATGCGCACTGCCCGCGCTGTTCGCCGAGGATCCGCTCGCGGAGGTCGAGGTTACGGAAGAAGCGGCGTTCATAACCTTGATCCGTGGTTGCGGCGGCCCGCTCTCCGAGTCTCCTTGCTCGCGCATGATGTCCTCGACTTTTTTGGCTAAGTCGATGGCGATGGCATATTTCAGTGAAATCACTTCGGTACGCCGCTCGTAGCCTTCGATATCGAGTTCTTCGAGCATGCCCAGCAGGCGTTTGACGTTGAAGGCGGTGTCCGTCAACACCAGCGAATTGGTCTGCGGGTACGGTTGCAGCACGCCATCGGAAGACACGAGCGGCTGCAGGACTGGCATCAAATCGGCCGCGTTGACATGCCGCAGGGGAATCAAGCGCGTGACGACCTCATCGCCAGACGCGGCGAGTTCGCCATTGAAGACCACCGGCGCGCCACTCTGTTTGGCGTCCTTGTTGGGCAGAATCTTGACGATGCGGCCACTGGGCACGGTGGTGAAGCCTTTGACCTGCAGCACCGACTGGAAAATGGCGTAGGCTTCATCGGGCGTGACTTTGGTCGGAGAGATGATCGTGACTTTGCCGCGCACTTTTTCATCGACAATGAAATTCTTCTTGGTGATCTCGCTGATGAACTTGGCGAGCACGGGAATATCGACATCTTGGAAGTGCATGGTGACCAGCGCGTCGGCGGCCTCGGGCTCACGGTATTTGCCCGTGCCGTTGTGTTGTCCGTGGTGAGGAGGATTGAGAGGCGCCTCATCCAACGTTTCATCCAAATGCGAGGGCTCTGATTGCGCCCAACTCGTCACGAGGGGAGCGCACCAGAGGGCGGTAGCCGATAAGAAGAGGGAGCACTGTTTAACGAATTTCATACGAGAGTGTGGTGGGCTGTTGATTACGCAGGACATCAACGCGAATTTGCGAACGTCCCTGCATATCCTGCAAGAGGGTGAAGGCGGTGCTGGGGTCGGTGATTTCCACGCCGTTGACGCGCTGGACGACGTCACCATTTTTCAACCCGATCCGCTCAATGAGACTATCCGCCTTAATCGCGGACAGGCGAAACCCTTGGGTGACTCCGCCTTGGGGAGTGTACGGGACGGCGCGGACTTGCGTGAACAAGTCACTCAAATGACTGACGGCCTGGTCGACTTCACGCCGGTCGATGTGAAACGTGTCTGGCGCGACCTGCCGTACGCCATTGGTGCTGTCTGGGGGAGAAGTGGAGATCGGTGTCACCGGTGACGCCGAAGTGGAAGGGGAGGATTCTCGTGGCAGGATGAGAGTCTCGCGCTGTCCGTCGCGGTCTATCGTGACGCGATCCCATCCGACCTGGATGAGCTGCACGCCTGGGGAGATCGCTTCTCCCTCACGATACAAAAGCTGGTTGTGGGTCGTCTGGTCCTCAAAAATGGCGAAGGCACGGTCCCGTAGACCAGTGGCAGTGCCGAGTAATTTGAGGTTGGCGATGTTGGCGGTTGTGACTGCCAGCATAGTGTCGCCCGACGGGGACGCGGCTTTGACGGAATTGAAGATGTCGCGAGTCGCGATGATCGCGTAGGTGGACAATGATGGCGGTGGCGGTGGCGAAGAACGGGGGAGCTGATGGTCCGTTTGTAAGGAAGCGGGCGGGAGCGCGAGGTTCGTGGCGATGACGCTATTGACCGAAAGCGCGCAAAGGTAGGCGAGACTTGTGAGAAGAACAATCCGAGCAGCGAAGAACAACAGCCGCATTCTGACCACAACCACGTCCACACCTCAACCTTCGTTCCGCAGGATAGGGGAAAGTTTTCCACAATTCAAGCTTTCCGCCGCGCCCGCAGGTTTTTTGAGGATTTGACTCACGTCTGTGGAGTGAGTAGAAAGTAGGAGGATTCCTTAGGGGAAACCGTTACTTTCATAAATCAATAATAAAGGGAAGGATCGACCATGAAACCTATCGTCGTGTACACAACCGATTATTGCGGCTACTGCGTCTCGGCAAAAACGTTGTTGAAAACCAAGAACCTTCCGTTTGAAGAAATTGACGTCTCGAAAGACCAAGCCCTGCGGTTGGACATCGCGCGCCGCTCTGGTCGTCGCACCGTGCCGCAGATTTTTATTGGAGATGAGTCCATCGGTGGCTTCACCGAACTCAAGGCATTATCCGATAGTGGACAGTTAGCGGTGAAGTTGGCCGACTGAGAAATCGTTCAGAAAGGAGGGAACAGCATGCCACTGTACATTGATGAAATCTGGGTGAAGGACCCAACCCCGGCCCGGATGAAACAGTTTGTCGAGATGATTGGCCAAGCGGCGAAAAACCCGGCCAGTATCGGCGCGCCACAAGAAGTGAAGATCGTCGCCGGTCCCTGGGGCTCGAATGAAGAGGCCAAAGTCATCTTCGTGATCGATATCCCCAACCACACGGCCACCTATCAAGTCTTCTCGAAATTCATCACGCAAGGGCTGATTGAGCGGCGTCGGCTCACGCCGGTGGTGGATTGGAACGAGGTCGAGAAGGCCGCGCAGCAGTGGTAACACCTTGAAAACAGAAACGGGGAAAAGGGGAAACGGGGAATCGGGGAAAGAACCCAGCCCTCGGCCTTTCCCCAATTCTCCCGCTCTCCGTTTCTCCGGTTCTTTCCCCTTTTCCCCTCTTCCCCGTTTCCCCCTTTCCTTCTCAAGCGCAAGCCTCACACGCCACCGCCGCATTTGCCTCGGCCCGAATCCGATCCTCTTCCGTCTGATACTGCGGCGTATCATGTCGCTCAACGCGCGCATCCCCATCCATCATCGCCGTGCGCTTCCAGTCTTCCTCATCCCATCGGAAGGGCAGCATTTTAATCAACCCAGGCTCGGTCAGTGACGTGAATCCTTCGAGCGCTTGCACGAGAATCTCCCGCTGCAATTCTGGTTGATTGGGTTTCCCGGTGGTGTGGCCCAGCGGATAATCAAGAAACGCCGCACGTGGCGGTTTGCCTGCCTTGGTAATGTCGAGCGCACTACTCATGCTCAACGTTGGAATGCCAGCCGCTTCAACGCATCGGGCAATCAGTCCCACGGACTGATGACACACGGGTCACACAGGCACCAGGAGCGCGACATCCACTCTCTCGGCGAGCAAACGCTCAGTGAGGCGTGGCGCAAGCTCCTCCGCGACGCGACGCGAGGAATACACTCCACCCATGAACGTAAAGAAATGCTCAGCCAGGGACCCAACCACGCCTTCGTTCACCAACCCGCGCAGCGTGTCGAGAGGAAAGACCACGTTCGGGTCCTTGCGCGCGTCGGTCTGGTCGTAGGCAAAATGGGCGGTGCGTAACTCGGACGTTTTGACGGTAGTCGGAATGGCGCGGAACGAAACGTCATCCTTGAAATGAAAGGCAACTTGCCCAGTGGCATAGATACCGCCGGACGCCACCAAACCTAAGCGACATTGAGAAAGTGGCTTGCGTAGCGGCGTCCACGGTGGCGTGGCGGAGTTCGAGACCCATTGATAGGGCTTGTATCCGAGCTTGGCGTAGTTGTCGGTGATCCGCGTGATGTACTCAACTGGTTGTGTCATAGACAATCCTCCCAAGGGCCTCACTGTACGGTTTTCAAAATAGAACGCAACGGTCTCAACTATTGAGTGTTGACGCCTGGCGCTTTTTCGAGGATTGAAGGAGCCGCTGTACCTCAAAGTGCAGCTCGACGCGACCGAGAAAACCGTTGTCATCGTCTCGTTCAAGGCGCGCTAAAGGACAGTTATGAAAGCACCACTGTATGAAGGGAAACCGTGTCCGGTCTGCGGGGAAGGAAAATGCAAGCGCAAAGCCATCACCGAGACCTTCAGCTATAAAGGCCACCGCTTAACCATCCCTCAATATGACATCTACGTGTGCTCTCATTGTCGAGAAGAATTTCTCGACCAGAGCCTGATTCGCCCCCATGAGCGGACCATTCGGGATTGGCAACGCACTATCGATGGACTGCTCTCGGCTGAGGATATCCGTCACGTGCGTACCATGCTGGGGCTCACGCAAGAGGAACTATCCTTGCTACTGGGAGGAGAAAGAAAAGCGGTTGCACGTTACGAGGCGGACGCGGCACGACAGAGTGTTGCCATGGACAACCTCCTGCGCGCCGTACAAAAATACCCCAGCCTGCTCTTGGAGTTCGCCAAGGCACGGGGAGTCGCACTCTCACCGATCAAGCAGCGGCGTTTGCGCGCAGCGGCATGAGACAAGTTGTAGGGAACGAGAGAACGCACCAGCTCTGTAAACTGCACGCGGGGAGAGTTTGCGCTTTTGCCGAACGCCCGGAGCAGTCGGATGTAGGCTGGAATTCGCTCCGCTCATTACCAGCCTGGAGGCGGTGCCCACCCCGCTGGGATTCCCGTTGGTCATCCTGGCCTACCTCTGAGTTTTCCTATTTCTGCCTTTTGCCTTTTGCCTTTTGATTTCTGCCTTCAGCCAGCGCCAGGCTACTTGCCAGAAGCCGCCGCCCCAAGCGCGACACGAACCTGATGTGTCGCACCATCCGCAACGAGCGGGATAGCCGCCCCACGGTCTGGTAACAGTACGCCATCAAGTGCGAGGGACACGACTCCTCTCATAACGCCTTGGGGATTCTCGACGATGATGTTGTAGCGGGACGAGTGGTGGCGGAACACGATCTCGAAACGCGGCCATGCGCGTGGAATACACGGGTCGAGATACAGCATCGCGCCACGCACCCGGAATCCCAACAACCCCTCAATGCCAGCCCGGTACATCCACCCCGCCGCTCCCGTGTACCAGGTCCACCCCCCGCGCCCGACGTGCGGCGGCTCAGCATAGACATCCGCGGCAACGACGTAAGGCTCTACTTTGTAGCGATGAATACCCACCCGGGTGTTGCCGTGCAGAATCGGATTCAGGAGTGCGAACAAGTCATGCGCTTTATCGCCCTCGCCGAGCGCGGTAAACGCGAGGATGGACCAGACCGCCGCATGGGTGTATTGCCCCCCGTTTTCGCGAACCCCCGGCAGATAGCCTTTGATATAGCCCGGGTCCACATTAGTGGGGCTGTCGGTCTGTCGCCGTAAGGGCCTCGTACTATTCGCGCTGTCGAAGGGTGGCGTGAACAGCAGAACGAGGCCCTCATCGCGCCGCACGAGGTATTGCTCAACCGCCGCCATGGCCCGTGCGCCACGGGCGGGCTCGGCGGCACCGGAGAGCACCCCCCACGACTGGGCAATCGAATCGATACGACATTCCGCGTTGCCAGCGGAGCCCAGCGGCGTCCCGTCATCAAAGTACGCACGCCGATACCAGGCCCCGTCCCACGCCTCGCGCTCCAGTGCCGCTTTGAGGGCGCTGACATGCAGTCGCCACACTTCGGCGCGCTGATGCTCTCCGCGTGCGTCGGCAAGTCGCGCGAATTCCCAGAGGATCGTATGGAGGAACCAACCGAGCCAGACACTCTCGCCTTTGCCTTCATGGCCGACGCGGTTCATCCCGTCGTTCCAATCTCCGGTCCCCATCAGTGGTAAGCCATGACTGCCAACGGCAAGACTCCGGTCAAGCGCGCGCGCGCAATGCTCGAACATGGTCCCATGTTGAGCCGACACTTCCGGTTGAAAATACGATTCCTCTTGTCCCTCCGTCAGCACCGGTCCGTCCAGGAAAGGAACAACCTCATCAAGGAGACGACTATCACCCGTTACTTCCAAGTAATGATTCACCACATACGGCAGCCAGAGCAAGTCATCGGAGAACCGGGTGCGGACCCCCCGACCGGACGGCGGATGCCACCAATGTTGGACATCCCCTTCAACGAACTGCCGCGCGGCGGCGCGCAGCACATGTGCCCGCACGAGGTCACGCTGCGTCACCGCCAGTGCCATGACATCTTGGAGCTGATCGCGAAAGCCATACGCACCACCGGCTTGATACAACGCGGTGCGGGCCCAGACCCGGCAGGTCAACGTTTGATACAGCAGCCAGCGATTGAGCAACACGTCCATCGCCCGATCCGGTGTTGTCACCTGGACGGCACCCAACACATCGTCCCAATGGTCCGTCACCGACCGCAGGGTCACATCAAGGTCCACGGTACGGTACCGCAGGAGTAAGGCCCTCGCCTCTTCCACCGTCGCGGTCTCGCCGACAAAGAAGACCACTTCCGCACGGCCTCCGGCACGC
>JANMSE010000298.1:0-2599 GCA_031389045.1 Deltaproteobacteria bacterium
GGTTGCACGACTTCTTTTTCTAATACCATCAGCGGGCGCTTCGCACTATTTGTGCACCCCGTCGTTCGGGTGTTCCCGGCAATGCACCGACGTAGCAGCATTGACGATTCACAGCCGATGGTGCGGAGCGACTCAATGCCAAAAAAATGGAACCCGGTCCCGTGCCGATTACTGACATAATCCAACGTCGTGCCACGCAGATGCTGCGCGCTCCGAGGGTCAAGAAATGCGGTAATCCCATTGTGTTCGACGATCTCATCATTCCGACGAGCGGCTGCGGCAAGGGTCAAGCTGTACAGAAACCCGTCGCAGCCTCCACCAGTGACCGCCATGCGTATCCCCCCAGTGTTCATGTCTGCCTGTTTCATTGCCTGAGTAATCATCTCGACCGCGGCGTTGGTTATCGTCGGCAACTGATCGTGTTCTTGGTCGAGCGCTTGAGTGTGTTCCGCGTGTGCCATTGCTCTCTCCTGCCAGATTGAATGTTGTCACCATGATCGCCGGGATGCCACCGTGCGACCTTTGGTCCACCGAATGACCTTATGGATATGAACGATGCCGAAAAAAAGGGCAAGCCCAAAGCGCAGCCAGAGTGATCGCCACAGGGACCGATGGTCGAACGCCGCGCCACTGAGCACCCAGACGACCGGAAGGCGTAGCCACGTGGGGGCGCGGTGGGACACAAAGGTATCCAAGAACGCGGGATCGTAAAATCGCTCGATAAACGGGAGAAACGGCGCCGTTCCGCGACGAAGGTATTTGTCATAGGCGCGGAATCGGCGGACGCGAAAATCTTGCGCGCGGAAAGCCGCGACAATAGCGTCGGCGGCCAGTTCACCGGAGCGCATCGCGAGGAACACCCCCGTGGAAAAAATCGGGTCGATGAAACCCGCGGCATCGCCAATCGCGAGATAGCGGTCTCCGACACACGGAGTGATCCGATACGAAAAATTGGCTACCGGCTGGACTGGGGAAATACGCTCGGCGTGGACGAGGCCCTCGGTTACATGCGGCGATGTGGCCAGCACTTCATCAAACAGCGCCTCAATGGAGCCAGTGCGCGCTTTCACCACTTGCGCATGCAGGACACAGCCGATGCTGTCGGTCCCATCGGCGAAGGAGAACCACCACAACCATCCTTGCGGGACGAGATAGAGGCGGGCATTGCCTTCGGGAATCGTTGGGTCTCGCTGGACATGGCGAAAATGGGCGAAGAGCGACACTTTGCCCAAGTCGGGGAGCGGTTCACGCCTGCCAAAATGCGTCCCGAGAAACGTGGCCCGCCCACTCGCATCGACCAGGACTTGTGCCCGCACCTCGCGGGTGCCGCCTTGCGCGGCGATGACTTGGATGACGACCTGGTCTGGCTCGTGGCGCGCGGCAGTCACCGTATGCTGTCGATAGACGCTGGCTCCCGAAGCGGCGGCATGGTGCAGCAAGAAATCGTCGAACGACGCGCGGACAACCTGATACGAAGAATCAGGTTGAAACGGCAGGCGCGGAAACTGGACCGTTATCGCGCCACGATGCTCATATTCGTCGTAGATCGTGACTCCCCGCTTCTCCATCAGTCCCATTTGCTGAAGGGCCTGGTGGCATCCCAACCGGTCAAAAATGGGGAGATTGGCGGGCAAAAGCGACTCGCCCACATGAAAGCGCGGAAACGATTCCCGCTCAAACACCGCCACCCGCAGTCCTTGCCGCGCGAGGAAGGTGGCCGCGGTGGAGCCTGCTGGTCCTCCTCCCACGACCACGACATCGTACGCATTCTCATCCCTGGAATTAGTGCCAAGCATCGCCGTGTTGTTGCCTCCGTATTGTTCAAACAGGTGGTGGTCCAATCAGCAGCGCGGTCTGAACCCCGTCACGGGCAAGACCATGCACGAGGACGAAAGGAGGAGCGGTCGATCCTGGATGTTTCGCAAAACGGACATCGGAACGAAGCGGGTGGTCGAGATAAGAGAGTGTTGGCATCCATCCTTGTGTGGCCGTGATCGTGGCCGCTGCGACCCGCAAAGCGCCAAGGCTCCCGTACTCCCCGTTCAGATGGGTGACGGAGGTCAGGAGTGGTCCCGCTGAGCCAAACGCTCCGCTGATGATGTCGAGTTCCGCGGTATCGTGTTGTGGATCGCCAGACCCCGAAAGATACGCAACCCCGACATCAGTGGGCGTTATGGCAGCCGAAGCAAAGGTGTGGTCGAGTAACCGATGATGCAGTTGCGCTGGCGTTGGGTAGCGATGCGCACGGGTCGGAAAAGCTCCCCAGCGCGCGTCATACACGCCCGCGAGCATGGTCGCGCCACGGGCCTGGGCATGTTCAACGGTCTCGATCACCAGCGCGGTGGCGCCCTCGCCCAACACGGGTCCATTGTGACGTCGATCAAAAGGTCGACACGCTTCTTCCCCACCATCGCGTGGAGAAAGGACATGTAAGCGTCCGAGCACGTCGTACAGGACAGAGAAGAGTTCATCGACCCCACAGGCGATGACCGCTCGCGCCCGCCGCGCGGTGAGTAACATGATGGCCCGTGCCACGGCCAGTTCTCCGGCAACGCCCGCCTGGTTCAACGTCAGAATCGGCCCCTTGATACCCAAGGCG
>JANMSE010000307.1:0-4185 GCA_031389045.1 Deltaproteobacteria bacterium
TTCTCGAATGTGAACGCCTGCTCCACTTTCCCTTTTTCCCGTGCTTGCCAATACGCTTGTGCTCGTTCTTCCAGGGCCACAGTTTTTTCACTACAGCCGAATGCTACCATGAGCATCATACACAACGCAAATAGCATGGAGAGTCTCTCTCTCTGTCCTCTTCGCAAATGCGCTCCGTCTTCCTTATTCCGGCCCACTCTTCTTGTCAAGAGGAAAGACCGTATTTTCTGTCCTACTTCCATACCCATGCCATTATTTTCCCATCACTCTCGCCCGCATAATTAGCGACGATTAGTGGCTCTTGTTCTCTATCGGTCGGAAGCGCGCGAACTTTATAGTTCCGCCATTTCCCTTCCTCCGCCACTGTAATCTGTTCTCGTCTTCCCCACTCTCCAGTCGATTGTTGCCCATAGACTTGCAGTGCCCCAGTATACATCTCAGCAGTGACGATTTCCAGTTTTCCATCGTGGTCGAGATCAGCCGCCACCACACCACTGACCCACGAAATTTTCGGCAATCCTTGCGAGAGATCGTTCCACCGCGTGCCGTCCCACTTATAGATCCGAGGTCCAGCATTCTCGCGGATTGGGGCACCACCAACTCCCATAAGCAGTTCGTCTTTTCCATCACCGTCGAAGTCGATCAACTGCACTGACCAAGCAACGATGTACGGCGGCAAGCCGTCCGCGCTCGCGGCCTGCCAGTCGCCTTTGCCATCGCTCAACCAAGCAAACTGTGGATGCTGATCAATGAGGCTACCAACGGCGATATCCGGCGCTCCATCCCCGTTTATTTCACCGATGGCCACATCGTCACCGAACAGACCTTCACTTCCAGTGAGGTGATGCACTCGCCATGCGGCAACTTCATTGAAAAAAATCACCACTCCGGCTGTAGTCTCATCCGCTTCCTTTCCTGACGCTTCAGAGACCGACACAATATCCATACGCCCATCATGGTTCATGTCGGCGGCCGCGATCGTGCGAGTCCGCAGCTTGAGCATCTTGTCTGGCAGGTCGGTCCGCTCTACCCACGGCCCGCATGGCCCAGTCCCTGTATTGGTTAGGACACGAATTCCGACTTCGTGCATGGCAAGCGCAATCTCCACCTTGCCGGTCCCCGTGAAGTCAGCGACCGCCACCCCTCCGTAAACATACTCCGATTTTGGAAATCCGTTGTGTTCAACGCCAAGACATGACACCGCTTCCCATCGTCCCGGGCGACGCAGGAAAATATGGGGCCACGGCTCGGGACTTTTGCGTGGTGGCGCGGTCACAATGTCCCGCGTTCCGTCACCATCCATATCCGCGAAGACAAAATCTTGCCGCCACAGATGATCGCCAGAAAGACCGTCGGTCATCGCCACTAGGCCCCGTGGCTCCGGCGGCGGTGGCGGAGTTTCTTGACATGCGCTTCCCGCCCAACCCAATATCACGAGCGCCATCGCGGCGATTTGTCTTGGTCTCCAGACCTGCATCCTGAATCGTCCTTCTTGCTCGCGGTTCTCCACCCTGTCCATTACACCACATCGGCGAAAATCGGTTCAACCCGAGCAAACACCATCCGGCCAAACCAGAAAAAGACAAGCGCCCATATACAAGAGGGTAGTATCTCCGTTCCCGAAGGAATTTTTCCCTCAAGCAACACCGTGCGATAGGCCGTGATGAACGAAGTCGCCGGATTCCAACTGAAGGCGACCGCCCAGCGCTCTGGCACGTACGTGAGCGGATAAATAATCGGAGTCAGATAAAACCACATCATAAAAAACATTTGCAGGACTGGCAGCGTATCGCGAATCAGCGTATGCAAACTCACAGTGACTAACCCGATCCCCAACGCCAGGATTCCCTGCAAGAGGATGAGAACGGGAAGATACGCGAGGTTCCACCAGAAACCGTACCCCATCAGCAGGAGCGCGATGACCAAGAGCAGCAAACTCACGATCAAGGTCACGCACGTCGCCAACACACTGCTCACGACCAACACGGCGGCGGGAAAGTGGGTGGCTTTCACAATGCCAGCATTATCGATGACTGCCGTTGTCGCTTTGATAACCCCTTCCTGAAAGGCGAGCCACGGCAGCAAACCCGCGAGCAAGTACAAGGCGAAGCTCAAGTTCCCGCCTTCGGTGGTAAACCGCACCTGAAGGATAGTGGAAAAAACGACGACGTAGACCAGGAGTAAGCAGAGCGGGGAAAGAATGGTCCACAACATCCCCAGCACCGACCCCGCGTACCGTGCTCGAAGTTCCCTCCGCACCAACCCGTCAATCATCACTCGATACGCCCACATTTGCCCCAACATTCGTGCCGCCTTGCAACGGCGGCGCACAGTATCGTGCTTCCATGAGAGGGTCAAGCCATTCGCTACGGTGATTGCTCCATCACTCGCAGTTTTTCGGCCCACTGTGCTTCGGCTTTGCTGTCCCCACGTTCTTTCGCCACGGCGAGGAGTCCGGCGTACACCCCTGGCGTATTGGGCATGAGCGTTCGCGCTTGTTGAAAGAGGGTCTCGGCCACCGTGACTTCCTTCAACGCTAAGCGCACCCACGCGAGGAGGTAAATCGCGCGCGGATTGCGCGGGGCGATCTTCTGGGCTTGCAACCCATAATATAAGGCCTGCCCATATTGCCCCGCCTCAAATGCCAGTTCCCCGAATCCCACGAGCGCCCCGACATGTTTCGGTGCCAGCGCGAGCGTCGCCATGAATTCACGGGCGGCATCTTCCGTTCGCTTCTGTTGTTTATAGACACCCGCGAGATTGTAATGGGCTCGCACGCTGCGTGGCGCGGTCTCTATCGTCACCGACCAGAGTCGTTCTTCGTTCAGCCAATCACGATTGCGGGTCACAATGCGTGCAACAGCCGCACCGAGGAGCGTAGCGACGAGCACCGTACCCACGACTGGTCGTAACACGCCCACACCCCGAGCACGTTCCACCGATGTCCCACAGAGGGCATCAAGCAGCAGTCCCACGATCAGGCACAACCCGAAGAGTGGGACATACAGGTAATGTTCCGCCGCGATCTCTTGAATTGGCACAATATGCGAGATCGGTGAAATCGCGATCAGCATCCACACACCACCGTACCCACACAGCGACCGCCAGCGCGCGAGCCCCCATACCCCAAGAGCGGCAACACCAAGTGTCGTAAGCGCCCACAACACGTCCGGTTCAATCAGCGATCGAGAGACGGGAAACGCATCGTACGAATAATCCGCCAGGAGGGTATGTGGATAGATCATCACCGAGAGATAGTGGACCCAAATTCGCGCGACGGTCGCGAAGTTTCCGGCCATGCTCCCGCCGTGCCAAGCGGATTGCTGAATCGTCCGTAGAATCATCCAACCGGCGAAATACCAGAGTATCACCGCCCCCAACAGGAGAATGGTAAGATAAAGCGCCCATCGTCGCCGGAGAGACTCCTTCAGCCCCTCTTGTTGCATGTCGTACATCCAACAGAGCAACGGCAGCACGATCACACTCTCCTTACTGAGAATGCCGAGCCCATAGCTCAGGCACGACAACAGCAGCCAGCCGTATCGCCCCCGGTCTAGGGCTGATGCGCTTCGGAACCGTAAGTAGGCCCACAGTCCGGCGAAGAGACACAAGCCTCCGAGAATGTCGCGTCTGCCCGCGATGTACGTCACAGTGTCGGTCTGCACCGGATGCAACGCCCAGAGAAACGCGATCAACACCGCGGGTCGCCATCGCCACTGTTCCTCCTCGACCGTTGGCGCGTTCGTCAACCGTAATGCCACCAGAAAAACCAAACAGGCAGTGACCCAATGGTACAGCAGGTTGCTGAGGTGAAACACCCACGGCTGCATGCCCCCGATGCGATAATCGAGAAGGTAGGAAAATGTGCGCAACGGACGGTAGCCAAGCGAGAGGGGGTCGCTCAGCACCGCCCAGAGTGAGAGTGACGTGCGAACAACCGGCCTATCGACCACAAGCAGATAATCATCGAAAACAAATCCATTTCCCAACGCGTTATAATACGCCCCGCCAATCGCGATGGCGAGGCTCACGCAGACAACCAGTCGCTTCATTCCTCCTCTCATAGCCACTCCACTGCGCTGTTATTGGTCCGCTGGTTTTGCTGGTGCTGATGGAGGTGTCGGCGTGCTCTCCAAAGTCGTTTTCTGACTAGAAACTCCCTGCCTCCGACCGATCAATTCCTTG
>JANMSE010000377.1:0-2938 GCA_031389045.1 Deltaproteobacteria bacterium
AGTACGCAAGTGGCCCTTGTATCGGTTCGGGCCGAGCAACGATGAGAAGCGCATTGTCTTTGACCTGAAGATCAAACAGGCCACACACTTCCATGCGAATAACTGTGACTTCTTCGATGCCCTGTTCTTTGGCACTGGCGGGAGATGACTCATGTTGTTGAGAGAAGAAGAACGATAGAGAGCTGCGCTACGGATTTTTCATAACCGTCCGTAATTTTTCAAAGGAGGATAGGACAATGTTCAGGAAGATCGTAGGAACGATGGCAATCGGAACTCTGGGTGTCGGCCTGTATTACGGAATGGCGTTTTCCACGCCCCCCTCTGGGCAAACAGCCACTTTAGTAGGGGCAGGCACATTCGACCGGCTCAACATCAAAAAATCTGGTGAGGCGAGAATAACCGTGAAGACAAAAGAGGATGTCGATATTGTGACGGGAACCGGGACCATTGCGGTCAATGGCTCCACCGGCTGGCATTCCCATCCAGGCCCGGTCTTTGTGGTGGTCAAGAAGGGAACCCTGACCGTTTATAATACTCCTCGCTGTGAGCCCCAGGTCTATCGGACGGGAGAAGGTTTTATTGAGGAGGACCCCGACCGGGTACACGCGTTGCGGAATCAGGGGACGGAGGAGGCGGAATTTGTCGCGACTTTTATTCTCCCTGTGGGGGCCGCACGCCGTATTGATGAGCCACAACCAAGTGGAAGCAATTGTCCAATTCTTTAGCAATATAGGAGAAAATCATCATGTTTCGTCTACACTGCCATAGGTTGTTTGCCACGCTCACCGCAGCATTACTCGCCACCTCTTTGATGGGAGGCTCGGCGCGCCTCGTCCAGGCCGACGCCGTAACCGATTGGAACGCCATCACCGCGCAAGCGTACGCAACCTCTCTCACCGCCGGACGAGCAGGTACGGTGGGGGTCATCGATTTCGCCATGGTCCACGCCGCCGTGCACGATGCCGTGCAGGCGATTGACAAACGGTTCGAACCCTATCATGTGACGATCCCAAACGCCTCCGGTTCTCCCGTAGCCGCCGCTGCGAAAGCCGCCCATGATGTGCTCCTCAATCTGTTCCCTGCCCAGGCCACCTTCCTCGCTACCCAATACACCAACTATCTCACCAGCCAAGGGCTCTCGGCGACCGATCCTGGCGTCACCGTAGGCCAGCAGGCCGCCGCCGGTATTCTCGCCATGCGGGCCAACGACGGGCGCTTCCCGCCTAACCCATCACCCTTCACCGGTGGCACCAACCCCGGGGTCTGGCGCCCGACCGTTTCTTACCTTCCTGGCCCGCCTCCCACTCTTTCGCCAGGGGCAACACCATGGCTAGCCACCGTAACTCCTTTTACCCTGAACGGCTCTTCGCAGTTTCGTGCTGCTCCACCCTACAAGTTATCCAGTAAGCGCTACGCCAAAGAGTACGACGAAGTCAAAGCGTTGGGAGCGTTACAGAATAGTACGCGCACCGCCGCGCAGACCGACATCGCCTACTTCTATGCCGACAACACCATCCTCCTCTGGAATCGCGCGCTGCGCAGTGTCGCGACCGCCTCGGTCACGAACCTGGGCGATAGCGCCCGACTCTTTGCCTTGGCCAGCATGGCGGTGGCGGATGCGCTCATTACCTGTTGGGAGAGCAAGTATTACTATGTCTTCTGGCGGCCCCTTACCGCTATTCAAGAGGGGGCCAACGACGGCAACGCGCGGACAGTCGGCGATCCCACCTGGCAGCCGCTGATCAATACCCCGAATTATCCCGATCACACCTCCGGGGCCAATAATATTGCCGCAGCCACAACCCGCACCCTGGAACTCTTCTTCGACACCGACGACATGACCTTTGCGCTGACGAGCAACGTCCCGGTCGTGGTACAGAAGACGCGCACGTACAATCGCTTTTCGGACGCGACCGAGGATGTGGTGAACGCCCGCATCTATTCAGGTATCCACTTCCGCAAACCAGACGTGGACGGACGAAAGCAGGGGAGACGCGTCGCCAAGTGGGCTTTCAAGCACTTTCTGCGACCGCTCAAATAAGGAACGGTGCAATTCTGGACGTGCGTTCACCTGCCTGAGGTGCAAGAGCTGATGTCGATAGCGGAGACGATTAACAACTCTTAACCTATGACAGTCCTTTCTCTGAAGCCCCTTCGAGTCGGCCAAGGGCGATCACCGGCAAGGGGCCTCCCCTGAAGCCGCCGCGCAGAGCGCCCGTGGCTGCTTCTGTTTTGCTGGATGGACGAACCTGCTGGCAGCCCTGAGCTGGAGGTCAAACGTGGTCAGGGCTGGAGCGCGGGTCTGGCCGCAGAGCAAAGGGGTGAGAGTATCTAAAACCGATTCACCATCTACTCGCCTCGCGGTTTCACTTGCCACCATCGCCTTTCTGAAACACGGCAATAAGCGGAATGCGCAGAAGGAATCGCCCATGCGGCGCGAGTTCGGTTTCCAGGGCATCCGCCGAACCACGGCTGAGCACAACGCCACCACTGATTAAGACGCGCAATATCTCACCAAGGGCACGGTCAAACGTAGCCGCCGTCATCGGAATTTCTCGATTGAACACGTTCGCCACATAGACAACCCCGACCGAATCGTCCGCCACCACGCTCAGGTCACTGAGCGTGCCATGATGTAAACGCAAGTGCGTCGGCAGTAACGCCGGGTCCTGACGCTGGAGCGCGGCATACGTGCGCGCGGCGTCGAGCACCTGTTCGCTCATCCACTCATACGCATGGACACAGTCGAGTGTGAACGTGCGCAGTAGATCGTAGGGTTCCATCAGGTTCATCCCAAACCCCAAGCACAGGCCGGTGGCTGGGCGCCGTTGCTGGGCAAGCGCGCAAAGATCGACACGTGTCATCGCCTGCACCAAGCCAATCGCCTGCGTCAGGGCATCGGCCACACGCCCGCCCACGCTATCGCGCAGTCCAGGAT
>JANMSE010000409.1:0-2057 GCA_031389045.1 Deltaproteobacteria bacterium
TGCGCTGCGAGCCTTACCTTTGCCGCCAATCGCCAGATTGCTCGAGGGCGAACGCCGTGCGATAGATGGTGGGTTCATCGAAGTGCTTCCCCACTAACATCATACTCACCGGCAGACCGTCACTCATGCCACAGGGAATCGCCATCGCTGGATGGTGCGAGATGTCGAACGGGGCCGTGTTGGTCAGCATTTCCAGTGCTCGGTCCACGATCTCCTCCCGTGGTGCTCCCGGTTTCGGTAACGGTGGCGCTTTCATCGGCGTCGTGGGCATGAGGAGCAGATCCTGGGTAGCCAGAACTGCTTCATAGGCAGCGATTAGCTGCCGGGTCAAGTTCATGGCTTTGCCGTAGTAGCGGCTGCCGTGTTGCGCGCGGATATAGGAGCCAAAGAGGGTGAAGAGTTTGACCGTTTCCGATAGCTCGTTCGCACGCTGACGCCAACCGCGATGGAAGTCCATCAGGCTCGTCACATAGAGATCGGAGCGGCTCACACCGTACCCATCACCGTACATCATCGTCTGCGTGAGCCCTTCGGTGACGATGGGGATGAAGAGCGAGCCAGCGAGAAGGTGCCATGGGATCGACACTTCTGTCACTGTTGCCCCGAGCGTGCCGAGCAGCGCGGCGGCCTGGCGGACTTTGGCATCCACGTCAGGATCTGATTTCGGGTGTCCGAACCCTTCTTTCACGACGGCGATTTTCAAGTCGCGTACGCCGCCCTCCAGCAGGTGCGTATAGGGTTGCACTTTTGGTGCGTATTGGCGCGGGTCGTAGCCATCCGGGCCTGCGATCACTTCAAGCAAGAGCGCATTGTCCCTGACAGTGGCCGTCATCGGTCCCGTGTGATCCACATAGATTTCGATAGGCATGATGCCGGTGTAGGGGACGAGCCCATAAGTCGGTTTCATGCCATAGACCCCAGAGAAGGAGGCGGGCATGCGAATCGAGCCGCCTTGATCGCCGCCGATCGCCATGTCGACTTCGCCCAGGGCCACCAACACCGCACTGCCTGAAGAGGAGCCGCCCGCCGAGTACCCCATCTTGTGAGGATTGTGCACGGGGCCGGTGGCGTTAGTGTGGCTACCGCCAGAGGCGCAGAAGTATTCGCAATGCGCTTTGCCGACAATCGTGCCGCCCGCGTCCAAAATGCGGGTGACGACGGTCGCATCAATCTCCGGCACGTACCCTTCGAGGGTGGACGCCCCGTTCATCATGGGGACGCCGGCAAGCATCACATTATCTTTCAGCGCGACCGTTTTGTCCTTGAGTTTGCCTTGGCTCGCCCCTGCAATGCGGGTTTTGTAATACCAGGCATTATGTGTGTTCTCCTCCGCCGAGGGACGATACCCGGGTGTGCGTGGATATTTGACCCGCGGGAGGTGGTCGGGAAGGCGATCGACGATGTTGTAGGCGTCAACACTGGGTCGCATCAGTGCGAGAAATGACGCGATATCGCTCTCAGTCAGCGACAGCCCCATTTGTTGGGCGATGGCTTTCAGTTGTTCAGGCGTGGGGACAGAAACTGGCATGGTCTCCTCCTTGTTTCTCTTTATGGAGATGGTTCGTTGGGGAACCTCTCTCCTGCGACGCTAGACGCAATGGGCCTGGCGACTCCTCGGCCTTGCCCGATTCACTCCTCCCCAAAGAACCGGCGCCGGACAGTTTCGGCGGCGGGAAGATCAGGTCCGCTCAATAGGCCGCATCCGCGCATAATGGGGCGGACTCTCCGCTTCCCCTATTGCCATCGTTTGATAATGGTTTTCGCGAAGGTCTCGATCGTCTCTTTGGGGTCCGTCACCGCTTGGATCGCCACTTGCTGAATCCCCGCCTTTTGCATGGCATGAATGGCGTCCATGATCTCTTCGCGCGAGCCGGTCAGTGTGGTCGCGCGAATCATCTTCTCCGTCACCAGTGCGGCATGTTCTTTTTTGAAGCCCTGGAGATAGTCACGATACATCTGCAAATGGCGCGTCTCGATTGGTGCGTCTGGGACACGATAGGCGTTCTTGAAGGCCATCAAGTCTTCACGCAGGTCCGCGGGTAACGCCTCGGGATTGG
>JANMSE010000433.1:0-1670 GCA_031389045.1 Deltaproteobacteria bacterium
GAGACCGCGCAGGGGTTGATTGTTCGTGGCGGGAAGATGCTGGCCACCGCCGCGCCTTTTGCCGATGACATCTACGTCTGGCCGTTTCCGCCAACGCTGACGGAAGCCGAGGCGCGGTACGCACTCACGTTCAGTATCCCCGTGGCAACGCCGGGGGTGAAAGTCCTCTGCCGCGAGCCGTTCAATCACCCTGGACAGTACGCCGATCACCCGCTCAGCGCGGACTTGATGATCTCGACATAACTTGCCGCCTCGCCCAGCATCTCCTGTACCGGAGGTGTATTCTGCACGCCAATCGCTTCGGCCATCGCGCACAGCACGCCGTAGACAAACTCGATCTTCGAGAGGAGCCGCGTATTGGTCTGATGCGCGGTCAGTTCTCGGACGCGTGTCATCGGGTACGCGCCCGCCACCAGCCGGGTGTCGCCATGCAGAAAGACACGGTCCCACGGCACCAGCACATCATCGAATACCACCACGGCATCCATTTCATCAAAGCGCGCGCTGAGCGGGTGATCGGCGTACTGTCCAGGGTGATTGAACGGCTCGCGGCAGAGGACTTTCACCCCCGGCGTCGCCACGGGGATACTAAATGTGAGGGCATACCGCGCCTCGGCTTCCGTCAGCGTTGGCGGAAACGGCCAGACGTAGATGTCATCGGCAAAAGGCGCGGCGGTGGCCAGCATCTTCCCGCCACGAACAATCAACCCCTGCGCGGTCTCCTTCACGATCCCCAAGCACAGATAGGGATCGTCTTGTTCCGCGCGATTCTTCGAGCGGTCCACTTGCGGATCAATCAGCGCATGGGTGAGAAACAAGTCATGCTCCCGACAATGTTCATAGTACCGCCACACCCGGTCCGCGCACTCCGGGCTCTGTTGCGCGAAATACTCTTTCTTCGCGGCCCACGCGGTGATCATACTGTTGAGAAAGTCCGCGCTCCGCCCCATCATGCCGCAGGTGGCGTCGGCCCAGAGTTTTATCATCTCGCGACGGCGCACGAGGTCTTCGCGCGAGCGTGGGATGAGGAAGGACAAGCCAACCGGAGCACCCGTGGTTGGCGAGGAATAGGTCAACCGTGGCTGTAGCGTTGGGTCATGTTGCATGTCATAGAGATGCGCGAGACTCTCAATCGAGGCACGAAAGGCCGGATGGGTGGTGACATCGTGCACGCGTTCATTGCCGAGCCACACCTCTCGATTATCCCGGAGCCCTTGGATGAACTCAGCGCCAGTACGAATACCCATAGATTGTCCCTCCGTTCGCGTGATGAAGCGGAAAGACGCTACTGGCCTGTCCTGGCATGGTCAAGTGGGGAAGTGCGAACGAAAAAGGCTTTCGCGTGGCTGGCGAAGCAGGATATATGGGAGGCGACAATTGAGCGGCTCCAGTTGGTAGGGCGAAGGTATGCGTTCGCGACATGTTGTTACCTTATGGGTTTTGGTCTTATGTCTCTTCTTCCGCGGAAGTGAGTTTGGCTTCGCGGCGGAGCCACAACGTTCGCGTCCGAAGAAGTTAAACTCACAGCAGCAACTGCGAGCGCGTCTCGGGGTCTATGTCGTGATCTGGGAGGTGACCACCGATATAAAGGGCAAAGTCGAACAGGCGCGAATCGCGAAGATCATCCCCCCTCTTGGCGAACAGGAACCCACCGCTCCCATTGAGATTCC
>JANMSE010000492.1:0-13522 GCA_031389045.1 Deltaproteobacteria bacterium
GCGATCAAGCCTACGGGAACGTGGTTCATTGCTGATCCCAAGAGCGCGCCCACCTTCGAGGAAAACCTGCAGAAGAATCCCATGACGGCCTTGATGTATGCGTTTTCGGTCATGGGCTGTATGTCGTCAGCGATGTCCGAACCAGGGGGCGCGGGACTGGGGACGCTGGGATTCAATGAGTCCGTCGCCCGCAAGATG
This sequence comes from Deltaproteobacteria bacterium, assembly GCA_031389045.1. Classification (GTDB taxonomy): domain Bacteria; phylum Desulfobacterota; class Binatia; order Bin18; family Bin18; genus JABFSC01. The sequence goes on from JANMSE010000492.1 coordinate 199, forward strand.
ACAGCGGAAGTTGGGTTCACCCGATTTCAGCGGCATGACTTCGAGAATCCACTGAATGCGTACTATGAAGTACGACTGTAGATAGGCAGTGATGGCTTCAAGGTCGCACTTCGCGACCTTGAAGCGCGGGCGGAATATCAAATACGTCATCTTGAGGAGAAGCAACTGATGCGTTCAGAAAAAGCGCTCGCGAGAAAAAATCTCGTCGTTGACCAAGAAGAAGTCCGTGCTCTCAAACGGGTCCTCAACGTGGCGACCGAATCCGAAGCCGTGCGTATTGCCGTACGCGACCGTCTGGCCTTGGAAGATGCTCAGGCTGCGTTCCACCGTATTCGCTCACGCGGGGGGCTAGATGATGTCTTCCGTCGTAGCACTGCTGATCAACGCTTGAAAGAAAGCTCCAGGTCTTCGGTTGTTCACCCCCTTCGACAGGCTCAGGACAGGCTTCGACAAGCTCAGGGCGAACGGGGTGGGGTTAAAATTACTGAAGATTTTCCGTTCGTGCTGAGCCTGTCGAAGCACGCATCTGGCTGCTCACCTACGGTGCCAGAAATTAGATACACCCCCGATCGGCCCCGTCAGCTTGCCTTTTCGTCCGCCCCCTTGTACAAGCAGCCAAGCCTGTCTGAATAACCAACGAAATCGCAACTTTGCCCAGAAGGAGACCTCCTGTATGTCATCCCTCTCTCTTACCTCCCGATCCTTCAGCGCTTCGGTTTTTCTTTTGCTCCTTTGCCTGCCGCTGTTCACTCCGAGTGGCCAGCCCGTCGTCTGGGCCAATGCCATGCTCGCCGCGACGACGATGGTACTTGCCCGGTGACACATTGAGACATGGGGCCCGACTGACATGAGCTACCTGATACTGACCTGTGTGTTGACGATGATCGCTGTTGCCGCGTGGGCACAGGGACCAGTTTCCCCTGCCCTGGGCATCATCCCCGCCAACGCAAGTCTTGTTGTTGGTACCGTGCTCACGAGCACCGTCTGGACGCCCAGCGAGCTGATAGACTCTCGACCACCGTTGCGACCGGATCGGACCTGGTACTCGATCAGGCTTCGCAGCGAAAGCATCACCCAGGCGCAGCCAGACCTGCCGAGCATGGCTGAACCTGGCGTAATCGAGGCGTTCTTGAGGGACCCGCTGCCCAGTGAACTGCTGGGTGCACGAGTCGAGGCCCGTCTTGAGCTCGTCGGCGACACGCGGGCCTCGCGTTGGTGGGTCGCCAATATCCGCATTGTCTTGCCCCAGCACTAGAGAGTATGAGGGTGTCTAAAAACTCCGTGTTCACCCTTCGACAAGCTCAGGGCGAACGGAGCAGATATTAAAATCGGTGATGATTCCCCGTTCGTGCTGAGCTTGTCGAAGCATGAAGAGCGACTTTTTAGACACCCTCTAAGACCCGCGGAGACATGTTGAACACGAACCCAGCTCTACCGAAGGAGAGAACATGAAACGGTTTCAATCACAGCGACGATTGTGGATCGGTATGCTTGCCGGCTTGATGCTTGTGCTGACGGGGATAGCAGGCTGCCTGAGTCTGCGGGAAGCTCCGGGGAGAGCGGAAACGCCGCGGCTGTTGGCTGATGGTTCCGGAGCCACGGGGAACGCCAATGGTGATGGCAACCTCGCGCCAGCGGGCTTTGCGAAGCCTGCCAAGCCGCCCGCGGTGCTGGAGAAAAAGTGGCTACGGGGAGGGCCGAAGCGACGGGCCGACCTGCCGGACCAGGCGGCCAAGCATTTCGCCTTGAAGCGCGTTCCGAAGGGCCAGGTTGGCATCCCCGTGGAACGGTACGCGGCAGCGATCGCGCACGCCCGGCGGATGCCTCAACAATCAACAGCGAGGAAGACTCTCTGGCCGTCCCGCGCGGAGATGAATCTGTCGCCCGAGGCCGCGGAGGCGCTGCTTGGGGGCTGGACGCCTCTGGGTCCTGGTAATATCGGCGGGCGTACTCGTGGCCTGCTGGTTGATCCGCTCACCCCCGCCACGATGTATGCGGCCGGTGTCGCCGGGGGCGTTTGGAAGACGACGAACAGTGGTGCTTCTTGGACTCCCCTGATGGACTCAGCGGCCAACCTCGCCGTCGCTTCCCTGGCCATGGATCCGTCGAATACGAGTGTTATTTATGCCGGCACGGGCGAAGGGGTCTTCAACGGCGACGCGGTGCGCGGCGCCGGCATTTTCCGGACCACCAATGCCGGCGCGACGTGGCAGCAACTCGCCAGTACCAATACGGCGGATTTCCACTACGTCAACAAGATGGTCGTCAGTCCCAACGACGGCCAACGCCTGTACGCGGCGACGCGGACGGGAGTGTGGCGGTCCTTGAATGGCGGCTCGACGTGGAGCCGGGTGCTGGACCCGGGGGCCGTGAATGGTTGCCTTGATCTGGTGGTCCGCACCGATCAAGCCACGGATTATCTCTTCGCCACGTGCGGGACTTTTGTCCAGGCCACGGTGTACCGCAACGTGCAGGCAGAGGGGAGCGGTGTGTGGACCGCCGTCCTGACGGAGGCTGGCATGGGCCGCACCACGCTCGCTATCGCGCCGTCCAACCAGTCCATCATCTATGCGCTGGCCTCAAGTGTCGCGGCCGGCACATTTCAGTATGGACTGCATGCCGTCTTTCGCTCCACCAGTAGCGGCAACCCGGGGACGTGGACCGCGCAGGTACGGAACACCAATCCGACCAAGTTGAATACCGTCCTGCTGACGAACCCCGTCTTTGCCTTCTACCAGGAGTGCTTTGGCCCTGCCTCGCAGTACTATAATCAGGGCTGGTACGACAATGTGATCGCCGTCGATCCCGCCGATGCCAATCGGGTGTGGGCCGGGGGGATCGACCTGTTCCGGTCGGACGATGGTGGGGCGAACTGGGGGATGGCGGGCCACTGGTGGGCGGGCAGCACCTCGCCACGCTACGTGCATGCCGATAACCATGTGCTGGTATTCCACCCACAATATAACGGGACGACTAACCGCACGCTCTTTGTCGGCAACGACGGCGGTCTCTTCAGGACCACTGATGCGCGTGCCGCCGTGGCCACTGGTCCCACGGCCCCCTGTAACACGAGCAATGGCAGCGTCCCGTGGACTTCCTTGAACAATGGCTATGGGGTAACCCAATTCTACCATGGACTGCCCTATCCAGGCGGCACAACCTATTTCGGTGGCACGCAGGACAATGGCACCCTGCGTGGTCTGGACAGTACCGGTGCCAACAGTTGGACAGCTATTCTCGGCGGCGACGGCGGGTATGTCGCCGTCGATCCCGCCAACACCAACATTCTCTATGGAGAGTTCACCGGCCTGTCGATCCAGAAGTCGACCAACGGTGGCGGGACGTTCGCGGCGGCGACGAGTGGGATCACGGGCGATAACGGTTTTCAGTTCATCGCGCCGTTTGCGATGGATCCAGGGAATGCGAGTCGGCTCTGGACCGGGGGGTGGTATCTGTGGCGCACGACCAACGCAGCCACGACGTGGAGCCGCGCTAGCGCGGTCACGCCTGGGAATGGGGCAGTGAGTGCGTTCGCCATTCACCCGACCGATGGCAACAGAGTCCTGGCAGCAATGAGCGACGGCTACATCCTGCGGACCAGCACGGGCCTGTCAAACACCTCGACCACGGTGTGGCCGAACGTACGGCCCCGCACCGGCTACGTGTCGTCGCTGACCTTCGACCCCACGGATGCGAACATCGCCTACGTGACGTACTCGACGTTCGGAGGAACGCATGTCTGGCGCTCGATAGATGGCGGCGCGACCTGGACGGGCATCGACGGTACCGGGCTCACCGGCATCCCCGACGTGCCCGTGCATACGGTGGTTGTCAGTCCGTCGAACACCGCACGCTTGTATATTGGTACGGACATCGGTGTCTTTTCCTCAACCGATAGCGGCGCCACGTGGGCGACGGAGAACACCGGCTTCGCCAATGCCATCACCGAGGGGTTGGCCGTCGGCACGGTGAGCGGTGAGGCGCATCTGTTTGCCTTCACCCACGGTCGCGGGGCATGGCGGGTGTCGCTCGAGCGGCCCACGGTGACCATCACCGCCACCGATGGCAGCGCGGCGGAAGCCCCTCTAGGGACGGGGACGTTGACGGTGAGTCGTACTGGCAGTACCACAGCGCCACTGAACGTCCTCTACTCTGTGGGCGGTAGCGCCACGGTGGGCAGTGACTACACCACCTTGACCGGTGGTGTCACTATCCCGGCAGGTCAGAGCACGGCGACTATCACGGTAACGCCGATCAATGACAACCTGGTGGAGGGTGCGGAAACGGTCGTGGTTACCCTTAGCCCTACTGCCGCCTACACGGTAGGCGTACCGGTGAGTGCCACGGTGACTATCACCAGTGATGACGCGACAGCCCTGAGCATCACCGATGCGAGTGTAGCCGAAGGCAACACGGGGACGAAGAACTTTGTGTTCACGGTGAGATTGTCCAATCCCAGTGCGAGCGCGGTGACGGTGCGCTATGCCACCGCCAATGGAACGGCGACAGCGGGCAGTGACTACACGGCGGTGCCGGCCACGACCTTAACCTTCGCGCCAAGGCAGATGAGTCAACCGGTCGCCGTGGTGGTGACGGGGGACCTCCTGGTCGAGCCGAACGAGACGTTCTTTGTCAATCTGAGTGCCCCGAGTGGCGCGACCATCGCCGATGGGCAAGGCCTGGGCACCATTTTCAATGACGAGGGGCGCTTGCTCCGTATCACGGATGTCGTGAAGGGAGAAGGGAACAGTGGGGTGACGCCCTTTGCGTTCACGGTGACCTTATCGGCGGTCAGTACCAGTCCGGTGACGGTGACGTATGCGACGGCCAACGGGAGTGCGGTGGCACCCGGGGACTATGCGGCCAGTGTTCCCACAGTTCTTACTTTCGCGCCTGGACAGACGAGTCGGGTGATCACGGTGAATGTGGTGGGAGAGGCCGCGGCTGAAGCGAATGAAACCTTTGTCGTGAACCTGAGCACTGCCGTGGGGGCGACGATCTTCGATCTCGACTTGCGAGGGGTCGGCACGATCCTCAACGATGAGGGGCCGGTGCTCAGGATCACGGATGTGAGCAAGGCGGAAGGGAATGCCGGCACCAGTGCGTTCACGTTCACCGTCACCCTCGCCCCGGCCAGTGCGAGCACGGTGACGGTGAACTACGCCACGGCCAACAGCAGCGCGGCGGCGGGCAGTGACTACACGACGACGAGTGGGACCTTAACCTTCAGTCCGGGGCAGACGAGTAAGCCGGTGCCGGTGACTGTGACTGGAGACACGGCGCTGGAGGCCAATGAGGTGTTTGTGGTCAATCTGAGCAGTGCGGTGGGGGCGACGATCATTGATCCCGACTTCCGCGGCATTGGCACAATTCTCAATGATGACGGGCCGACCTTGAGCATCAGCAATGTGACAGCGACGGAAGGGCACGTGGGGAACAAGAACTTTGTCTTCATGGTGACGTTGAGCGCGGTGGCAGCAAGCAATGTGACGGTGAACTGTGTTACGGCCAATGGGACCGCGGTGTCGCCCGGCGACTACACGGCGGGGACGACCGCGTTGACCTTCACGCCGGGACAGGCGAGTAAGCCCTGTACTGTGCCAGTGATCGGGAACACGGTGGTGGAGCCCAATGAGACGTTCTTCGTCAATTTGACGACCGCGGTAGGGGCAACGCTCTTCAAACCCCAAGGCGTGGGGACGATTACCAATGATGACTAAGGGTCCGGGTTGAGGTTCTCAAGCCGACCTCAGTTGAATGTATTTTTTGCCGGAGGCGTGCTCCAGGTAGCGAAATCGCCAGGTGTGCGATACAAACCGGGGCATGGCGGAAAACAACTTGATCCCCACGACACGGATTGAAAGAGCCCTCTATCTTGAGGTCGCAGTTTGCGACCTCAAGATGGGGCGGACGGCGGACGTTGCCTTACGCGTTCACCGAACATGGAACCGTCATGTTAGCCAGCGTGCTGAATAGTCCGATTACCATCCAGGCGAGCATCGAAATCGGGCAAACCTTAAAAAGCTAGAAGGAGGAAGAAGCTATGGCGACCGACTCACCGTCCCTCAACATGGAGAAAGTAAAGGCGAATGCCGAACGCGTCCTGGGATTTCTTGGTGGCGCGCTCGTGTCCGGGATGATTTATCTGGGCGACCGCCTGGGATTGTATCGCGCACTGCAAGATGGGGTGCCTGTGACCAGTGACGAGTTTGCGCGCAAGACTGGCCTGCACGAGCGCTGGATCCGCGAGTGGTTGCAAGGACAGGCTTCCGCTGGGTTGATTGACTACAAAGGTGATGGGCGCTTCGCCTTGTCGCCTGAAGGGGCCCTCGTCTTGGCGGAAGAGAATAGCCTGATGTTCCTCGCCGGCGGCTTCTGTGCCCTGCCACAACAGATGGCGGTGTTAGAGAAGCTGCCTGAGTCGTTCAGAACTGGGAGGGGGCTCGCGTACGATGAGCTTGGACCAGAAGGAGCCCGTGGGATCGAGCGGTTCTTGGCCCCGTGGTTCCGCACGCAGCTTGTGCCGGTTGCTTTGCCGAAACTGGAGGGGCTGGTGACCAAACTCCAAGCTGGCGCGAAGGTCGCCGATGTCGGCTGTGGCGCGGGCGTGGCCTTGCTTGAGGAAGCGAAGGCGTATCCGCGATCGGATTTTCACGGCTATGAGATTTCGACCTACGCGCTGGCGCGCGCGGAAGAGAATAAAGTCAAAGCCGGTGTGCGTAATGTCACCTTCCATGACGCGCGCAGTGACGGCCTGCCCCCGAATCAAGGGTTTGACTTCATCACCACGTTCGACTGCATTCACGACATGGCGCATCCCGCCCCCGTGATGAGCGCGATCCGTAAGGCGATCAAGCCCGATGGTACTTGGCTCATTGCCGACATTCATGGTCTGCCCACATTCGAGGACAACCTGAAGGATAACCCGCTGGCTCCGCTCATGTATGGCTTCTCGGTGTTGTGTTGTATGTCCTCCGCCTTGTCCGAACCGGGGGGCGCTGGCTTGGGTACGCTCGGTTTTCACGAAGGGGTCGCTCGGAAGATGGCCGCCGAGGCGGGCTTCACGCGCTTCACGGCGCACGACTTCAGCAACCCGATCAATGCCTATTACGAAGTTCGTCCGTAACTCAACCGAGCGAAGAGAGCGAGACAATGGAAAAGCAGTTTATTAATCCACCCACGATCGCCACTCCACGAGGCTACACTCACGTTGTGACGGTGACCGGCGGCAAGACGGTGTTCATCTCCGGTCAGGTCGCCTTCAATCAAAAAGGGGAACTGGTCGGCAAAGGCGACCTGCGCGCGCAAACGATGCAAGTCTACGAGAATCTCAAGAATGCGCTCGTTGCTGCCGGGGCTACGACGGCGGACGTGGTGAAGCTGAATACCTACGTCGTGGACTTCAAACCTGCTGATCTGGCCGCCATTCGCGAAGTGCGCGGGCAATACTTCCCGAATGCGGAACACATGCCCGCCAGCACTTTGGTCGGCGTGCAGGCGTTGGCTTTCGAAGGATTGCTCATTGAGGTTGAAGCCGTGGCCGTGGTGAAGGAGTAGGGGCCTTGGGAAGAAAGTCAAAAGGCAAAAGTCAAAGGGCAAAAGTCAAAAGTATGAAGGTATGAGGGAAGGAACTATGGAACGTACATTCGATCCTATTCTCGTCGAGGTGGTCAAGAATGAAATCGCGGCGATTACTGAGGAGATGGCAATTGCCGTCTGGAAGACCGGTCGCTCGGCGATGATGAAAACCGGCGACTTCGCCACCGCGATATGCGATGGTCAAGGTCGCCTCATTGGCCAGGGATACGCGGCTCCGTTTCAGTTAGCCGTCTTCGTTGAGATGATGCCCTACATCCTCAAAAAGTTTGGCGACTCGCTCAAGCCGGGTGACGTGATCGTGACCAACGATCCGTATGCCGGGATTACTCACATGCCTGACGTGGCGATTATCGCCCCGGCCTTCTGGCAAGGGAAACTCGTCGCCTTCACGCTGGCCTACTCCCACCACACCGATATTGGCGGACGCTTTCCTGGTGGATTCAGCAGTCAGTGTACCGAGACATACGAAGAAGGGTTGCGACTCCCCACGCTGAAGCTCTATGAAGGCGGCGTCCGCAACGAGGCGCTGCTCGACACGATCCTGGCCAATGTGCGGGTTTCGGATGAGTGGCTCGGCGATGTTGAGGCGAAGATCGCTGGGTGCTGGCGTGGTGAGCAGGAAATCAAAGCCCTCTTGGATAAATATGGCGTGGAAGCGTACCAATCTTCCTGTGACTATCTGATTGATTATTCGGAGCGTGCGACCCGCGCGGCGATTCGCGCGATTCCACCGGGCGACTATGTTCACGAAGATATTTTCGAGGATGACGGCTTTGGCAGTGACGGGATCGCCATGCCGCTAAAACTCAGGCTGAGAGCGGATGGCGATACGCTGACGGTGGATTTTACCGGGACCGCGCCGCAGGCCAGGGGGGCGATTAACCTACCGCTCAGTATGACGAAAGCGACCGTTTTTGGCTCGGTCAAAAGCATCGTCAGTCCCGATGTGTTGACCAATGTCGGTTTCGTGCGACCTATTAACGTGATCGTTCCACAGGGGACGTTGCTCAACCCCCGATTTCCGGCGGCGGTCGGTGGGCGTGCGCCGCTCTTCTTTCGCGTGTTTGACGTGATGTATCGCGCGCTGGCGAAAGCGCTGCCGGATCGCGTGCCGATTCCGGGTGAGGGTGGCGATGTCCTGCACTTCACTGGACAGAAAGCCGACGGGACGGACTTCGCTGTCATGGATATTTACTTCGGCGGCTGGGGTGGCCGACCGATGAAGGATGGCATTGATGGCGTCGCGCCGATGTCGTTTGGATCGTATGGCACCATTCCGGCGGAACTGTTGGAGCGCGAGTATCCTTTGGTCATCGATGGCTTCGGTTATGTGCCGGACACCGCCGGCGCGGGCAAACATCGGGGCTCGCTCTCGATTTATAAGCAGTGGCGCTTCTTGCAACCCGGACACGTCATGGTGAGAACCAACAGGCTGTTACGACCCTCGGACGGCATGGCGGGCGGAAAACCAGGGGCGTTATCGCTGAACATCATGAACCCCGGGGCCGGGGGCTATGAGTTGCCGCGTCAGGCTCACATGCACCTAGAAGTGAAGGCGGGCGATCGCATTTATCATGTCATTAGCGCTTCGGGTGGTCATGGTGATCCGTTGGAGCGGGAGCCGGAAAAAGTGTTGATCGACGTGCAGGATGAGAAATTGACTATCGCGGCGGCACGGGAACAGTATGGGGTTGTCATTGACCCCAGCGAACTTGCTGTAGATTGGGAGAAGACAGCGATTTTGCGACAACGAGCCATTGAGTCATCGAGTCATCGGATGATTGAGCCATTGAAGATTGGGGCATTAGGCGATTGAGCCATTGAAGATTGGGAGATTGGGAACATTGAGACATCGAGCCATCGGGAGATTGAGTCATTTTGCGATTGCGTCATCGGGGCATTTTTATCGCCTATATGAACTTCATCTTCAATGGCCCAATCTCCCGATGGCTCGATGTCTCAATGACGTAATCGCTCAATGGAGCAAGGAAAGATTATGACGAAGCCGGAAGCCTTGAGGGCGCGGACGAAACAGTTTGCCATCGGCATTATCAAATTGTTTCGCTTATTGCCTCGAAGCGAGGAAGCCCGGGTGATTGGTCGCCAGGTCCTCCGCTCCGGCACTTCGGTGGCTGCGAACTACCGCGCGGCATGCAGGGCTCGTTCGAAGGCCGAGTTTGTCGCAAAGATGGGAATTGTGGTCGAGGAAGCGGATGAAACTGTCTTTTGGTTGGAACTCTTGGTGGACGCGCAAGTCATGCGACAAGAGCAACTTGCCGATATCCTAGCCGAGGCGAATGAACTCCTTGCCATCTTTGCCGCCTCCCAACGGACCGCCAAATCCACGAACGCAACAATGAACACACGACCCGCTGAACAAATTCTCCAATCGGCAATACCCCAATTCCCCAATGCCCCAATGGCCCGATGATGCAATGGCAAAATGACGCAACGGTGTAAATTATGCGCGTAGGATTCGATATCGGCGGCACCTTTACGGATGTTATTGTCCTCGGTGACGACGGCCAACTGACGACTGCGAAAGTCCTATCCCTCCTTGACCGAGTGGGTGAGGACATCGTCACCTGTGTGCAACGCTCGTCCGCGCAGCCGCAAGTCGAGAGCTTCGTGCATGGGACGACCATCGGCTCCAATGCGGTCATCGAGAATAAAACCGCCGTGACCGGACTCATCACGACTCATGGATTCCGAGACGAATTGGAGATGCGCGGGCAGAAACGCCCGAACATTTACGATGTGTCTTGGGACCGCCTGCCGCCACTCGTGCCGCGCTCTCTGCGGCTTGAAGTGCGGGAACGGATTCTGGGGAATGCGCAGGTCGAACGACCGCTTGATATGGCGGAAGCACGGCAAGCTATCCAAAAGCTCCTGGACGCGCATGTCGAAGCAATCGCCGTGAGTTTCATTAACGCGTATCTCAATCCCCAGCATGAGCAGCAGGTCGGCAAACTGCTAACCGAGATGGCTCCGCGCATGGTGGTCTGTCTTTCGTCGGATATTCATCCAGAGATTCGCGAATATGAGCGGACCAGCACCACGGTCATCAACGCCTCGCTGATTCCGGTGGTGGACCGCTATCTCAATCAACTGGAAAAGTATCTCGCCCCCTACAGCGAACGGCTGCTCATCATGCAATCGAACGGTGGCATCATGTCCGCGCAGATGGCGCGACGGCGACCGGCATACATGATTGAGTCAGGGCCGGCAGCCGGCGTCCTCGCCGCGGCACGACTCGCCAAAGAGGTGAATCTGCCACAAGTCCTGTCCTTCGACATGGGCGGGACCACCGCCAAAGCCTGCTTGATCGAAAATGGTGAGCCATTGGAAAAGTCTGGTGGTGAAGTGGGTGGTGGCGCGACCATGACCACACGGCTTTTTGGTGGTGGCGGGCATGCGTTACGGGTTCCGTCACTGGATATTGTCGAGGTTGGCGCCGGGGGCGGGAGCATTGCCTGGATTGATGAAGGCGGTGCGTTACGCACTGGACCCCATAGCGCTGGTGCGGATCCCGGTCCGGTCTGTTATGGCCGGGGCGGACAAGAACCAACCGTGACCGATGCCAACGTGGTGCTTGGCTATATCAATCCCGACGCCATCGCTGGTGCCACGTTACGCATTGACCGGCAAGCGGCGTGGCAAGCGATTGAAGAGAAGATCGCCAAACCCTTGAAACTAGAAGTCCTCCGCGCGGCCTATGGCATTGCCCAAGTCGCCAATGCCGCGATGATGCGTGCCCTGCGTGCCGTGTCTACTGAGCGGGGCAGGGACCCACGTGGCTTCACGCTGGTGGCGTTTGGTGGATCGGGTCCACTGCATGCGACCGCACTAGCGGAAAGCCTGGGTATCTCACGTGTCGTGGTGCCGATGTACCCAGGACTCTTTAGCGCGCTGGGCTTACTGCTCGCCGACTATCGACATGACTACGTGCGCAGCGTCGCCCTGACGCTGGATAAAGTCGATCCGGCCACGATCTTCCAACAATATGAGACGCTCGAAGCCTCGGCCCGCACCGAACTGGCGCATGAAGGTGTGGCTCCAGACGCGATGCGGTTTGAGCGACAGATTGATCTGAAGTACGGCTATCAAGTGTCGGAGATCACGCTGCCGTTCGCCACGAACCTGACCGCCACCGAGGTGCGCCCGGCGTTGACGAAACTCTTTACCGACGCGCATCGGCAAGCGTTTGGTTATGATCGTGATGATGCCATCGAACTAGTCAACCTGCGTCTACGGGCGTTGGCATCGGCGGGGCCGGTCCGTTTCGCTGATCTCGTGAGTCGCAAGACGCCTGGGCAACCACAAGCGACGAACGCCGCGCGGCAGGCGTACTTTGGGCCTGGAGCGGGATCGCTTGAGGTTTCGATTCGCCGTCGGGAGCAGATCACCCATGCGCAAACGGGTCCCATGATTATTGAAGAACCGGATACGACCGTGGTTGTTCCGCCTGGGTGGACCGTCAGTCGCGATGGGTACGGGAATCTGCTGCTCACGCGCTAGTGCCCGTGGGTATCTCTCGCCCCTTGTTGTCATAAGAAGGGGCTGCTAATCGGGACGCATACCGATTGTTCAAGCCGTCACCACAATTTTGGGTATATAACCGACCGTACAAAAGGAGGGTTTCGCGATGATTAAACTCAAGTCCATTCGTCACACGGGAGTGCCGGTCATGGATGTGGACAAAGCCCGCGACTTTTACGGCAGCGTGCTTGGGTTCAAGGAGATTCCACGGCCTGAAATCAAGGGGATTCCGGGTATTTGGTATGAATGCAACGGCTCCCAAGTGCACATTATTGGCCAGCGCAATGAGATGGCCGCGCAAGGGTTGCCCGGCATCGGCACCCATATCGCCATCCACGTCGAAGACTTCGAGGCGGCGAAGCAGGAGCTGACGGCCAAAGGCATCGAGTTCAAGGAATTCATGCCACCGCCACACATCGGCAACGCGCCAGTGCTGTTTGTCAAAGACCCAGACGGTAACGTGGTGGAATTGCGCGCCGAGCCATAAACGGCGGCGTGTGACTTGTTGTGGATGATCGAATTTCTCTCAGAGGGGCGCAATATAGAGCGCCCCTCTGAGTTTCAGCAACGTAACCCGGATGAAACGATGTAGAGGTTGACTACTGACTACTTTCCGACAGGGGCGTATATGCGCATCGAAATCTATCCCAAGCCAGACGGGATGCAACACATTAACCTGATGTTTTGCCACGAAGAGCCAGAGCCGGAAGATATATGGGTGCGAGAGTGCATGGAGGGATTTCGTGTTCCGCCGAAACGGATACTGCAATGGGAGCGGGACGGGAAACCGTATGAAGTGCTGCAATATGGTCAATGCGTGCTTGGCGACGTGATGTTCTACATTGAGAAACATAAAAGTGTGGTTGAGAAAATCCGCACCGTGTGTAGCGCGGAACTCGCGCGGGCGACCTTCTCGCGACCGGTCTTTAACGAATTCGTTTCGCAGCTCGCGCTCGAATTTCAGAAAGAGGCCCGCTTCGTTGTGGACGACGGCGGCACGCTGGGGATTGATGTCAATGCAGAGAAGTTGCGGGAACGGGTCGCTGAGAAACTGGTCGAGGTTCAGGAGATAGGGAAAGCGTAACACGTAAGACGTCATACACCGTACCTCTTTTCCTACGCCGGATTCCCATGCGTAAACTTGGCACGCCGCAAGACATCGCGTATGCGCATCTCTATCTCGCTT
>JANMSE010000457.1:0-10361 GCA_031389045.1 Deltaproteobacteria bacterium
GATGACCTTCTCGGATTTTTCCCCTCCCTCGTATCCTACCGTTGAGATGACGAGGATCTCTTGATCCTCGGTCGGGAGGGTTACGGTAGGATCCTTCAAGACTATTGGGTCTTCCAAGCCACGGACGGACACGCTCGTTATTATCCCGTTCGCTTGTGTATAGTCGTCGACCCGATAGTAGTCGGGGAGGATTCCCCCTATTCCTAATCGTTCACGGTTTTCGTAGACAAATTTCTCTCTCTTGGATGTCAGCTTGATGAGATAGCGTCCGTCGGTTGAGAAGGTGCGCGGCTTTGTTCCAGCACCGCCATCGCGTTGGACAACTGGGGCGGTGGCACCGCCGTTCTGCTGGACCACGTGGGTCAACTCATGGGTAAGCACCTCCCGCCCACTCGATCCGCTAGGGTTGTATTCCCCCTGGCGGAAGAAAATATCGCGTCCGGTGGTAAAGGCGCGGGCTTGCAATGCGCGGTTGAGGTGATCGGCTCGCGCATCGGTATGGACCCGCACACCACGAAAGTCAGCCTCCAACGCCTGTTCGAGCGGCGTCCGAATAGGCGTTGGGATTGCCTGGCCGTGCCCATGTGCCTGATGAATGGCGGCTTCGACATCCGGTGTGGCCGCTATGCCGTCGTTACTAGGCTGAGTGTGTCCCACCGATGGACTCTGTGACACGGGCATCCGCCCCCCCGTTTGTTTTGCCACACGGTCCGCTTCTTGTTCATACTGATCACCGGCGGGATTCACCGTCAATTTCGCCTGAATCAAGCGACCAACCGCGCGATTGCCGATGAGGCTTTGCAAACGCAAGATCGGGTGCGCGGGTGCAGTCGTCTGGGGAAACGATGCTGCGGCGACGGCCCGCGATGCCCTGGGGACGGGCCGTTTGTGGCTCTCTATTTTATGAGTGGCCATTGGCCACCTCTATGTCCTGGGACTTTTCTTCCGCAAGAAGTTCTTCGAGCACCTGAACCGCGCCGCTAATCCGCAACAGCGTTTCCCGCAGTTGGGTTCCTTGCTGCTCGATGTCGCGCAGCCGTGTCTGACCAGTTTGGAATTCACGTTTCAAGTCTTCTAATCGTTTGCGCATCTGTTCTCGCATACTCATCTTTCTCAGCGTTAAAACGGGAACTCCATGACTGTTGCGTAAAAGTAATCGTTAGAGTCGGTCAAGGCGTCCTTCGTTTCTATGTTTATTGTGTGGGTTCCGGCGCCGTAGCCAGAAAACACTTCGAACAATGAGGGGAAGGTCTTATGACTGCCGCCTTCATTAACCCAGCGTGTCACGTTACGTGTATTCTTCCCATCAATGGACAGTGTCAAGGTCATTGATGCTACCTTGTCTATCCGCGCTGTTCCTGAAAAGAACACGACGAGCGTTCCCCCACCGGAGGTAAATTGTCCAGTGAGAGGCAACGGACCCGCCTGCGCAATCACGCGTGTCACCTTCCACATCGGGCTATTGAGCTTGCCGTCATTCGTCCAGGAAAGCGCGATCTTCAGTCCGTTACTCGTCGTACCCAATGCACCACCGGTGTTGCCATAGACAACTGGTCCATCGACCTTCATAGCAGGAATCAGGTCTCCTGCTTGATACAAGCCAATGCCATGCGACCTGTCGCCTAACCCGTTCAAGAAGATATTATGGCCGTTGAGTGCCAGGCCACCGCCGATGCTGACATCTCCACTGACAGTCAGGGTGCCACTGGTAACCGAAAGCCCGGCCTTCGCTGTCAGTAGCTGGGTCACGGTGAGCGTGGTACCAACCGTTGCTGCCGCCGTGACATTGAGGTTCCCTTGCAACGTCGCGGTTCGGGCGGCACTGCAACTGAGCGCGGGTAATTGGCTGATGTCGAGATCGTTGAGGTTCAGTGCTAATACATCGACGATCCACGGGCTTGAGCCACTGGTGTCTGCCATCGAACTTCCTCCTCGGCTGTTTCCGCATCGATTCCAGGCTTCGCAGGTATTCCTAGAACGGAAACTCCATTATCGTCACGGAAAATAAGTCGTTACTGGTTGCTCGCGTATCAGTTGTGGCCGCGGTCAGATTGAGCTTATGAGGGCCAGCCACAACCCCGGGCACCACGATCTGATTCAGTATGGGGATACGCGTCTTCGCGGAGTTTTCATAATATGTCGTCTTCCATGTCTTCGCTGCCTCACCATCGATCTGGACCTGCACCCCAACGACTGCGCCAGTTCCACCAAAGATTGATCCAGACACAAGCAAAACAAGCGTCCCGCCACCCGTGGTAAAATCTATCGACCACTGAGGCGGAGCGGCTGCGTCCGTCGCGTTCTGCCACGCCTGCGCCTGCGCAAGGCTCGTCACTTTCCACATCCGGCTATTGAGCTTGCCGTCGCTCGTCCAGGAAAGCGCGATCTTTTGTCCGCTATCGGTTGTTCCCAATGCACCACCAGAGTACCCATAGAGCACTGGACCCTTGACCTCCGTCGCGGCAAACGGTTTTCCGGGTCCATACCACCCAACCCCATGATTCTGGGCATACTGAGTACCAGGCCCTCTCAAGAAGATCTCGCGATCGTTCAGACTCAGGTTGCCATTAACAGTGAGGCTCCCTTGCAGCATTGCGGTGTTCGCCTCACTACACGTCAGCGACGGCCATGCCGTGGCGTCAACCGTGGGGCTCCTCGTGAGGGTTAAACTGCGCACTTGCAAATCGCCACCCGCGACCCCAGCATAGCGCCGCCCGCTGAGGTCCTTGCCCGTGACTTTTCCGTCAGCCCCGACGGTGACCGTTGCGAGCAACAGGGTTTGACTCCCATCCGCTGGCAGTTGGTCACTAGCGGCAACGGTGGGTGTCTCGGTGACATTGCGGTCCCCCGACACCCCTGTGTCGATGGTGGAGTTCGTCTTCTGCTCGTCATAGGTAATCGTCACGTAGACTGTCTTCTCTTTATAGTTCGCCACGTCCAAGGACGCCCCATCGAGCACCATCTCCTGGCCGAGACTGTCGATCGCCACCCCCTTCGCCACGGTAACGGAGGTGGCGCCACTCGCGAAGTCGACCTCAAGCCCGGTCACAATACCCCACGTATGCAGGGTACTGTTATGGAGCCGTCGCATTCGGTTCTGGTACTGCTGTTCCAGGGTAAAATCTTCGGCACGCAAGAACTGATGGTCAAAGTAATTCATGCGTGTCACAGGGTCTGCCATACTTTTTCTCCTTCTTCCTCTGCTATACCGCACTGCTGGACAAGCCAGCAGTGGCACCCGCCTCTACCGCACTGCTGGACAAGCCAGCAGTGGCACCCGCGCATCCGCGCGAACGTTACGCATTCGTTGCGAGGGCGTCGTGATCCGCTTGGGTGCCGAGTAATGTGTCGACACCGATGGTCGAGGTCACCCCTAATTGAAACGTCGGGGTGGAAACATTCAGTTGATAATGCGTATGCGCCGGTTTCTCCATATCAATGATGGCGGTGGTAACTTCCGTCATCCACTTCAGTTGCGTCAGGTCGAGCGTGGGGAGCCGGACCCGTACCCGGAAGAAATGCGGCCCACCACCGTCGAGTACGGTGTCCACGCCGATGGTACTGTGCACGCTGAGTTGGAATGGCGTATTCAGTTCGTCGATCGATGGCGCCAGCTTCGTATAGGTGCGAATCATAGCCTCCAGGCCCCGCTTGGTTCCGCGCAGACGATAGAGCGCCACGGCATTGGCGATGAATTCGCGCTGACGGTCTTCATCGAGATCGGCTCGGAGCATCAAGGCCACCCACCCAGCCAACCAGGGCAAGAACTCCTGTGGCGCACGGGCGGCGTCAGCCGCGTTCGGCCCTGGATCGAAATACCGAGACACTCCGACAAGTTGACGATTGCCACTGACCGGGTCGATGATCCCTTCGAGGATTTCTTCGAGCCCCGGCTTTTTGCTATCCCCCACCCCTGTCAACATCTGCTCGAATGCCAAGAGGAAGCCGTTGAGAAACGCGAATTGTCCGGGTGTCGTCTCTTCTTGGTATACCGCCGGGAGGTACGCGAAATAGCGGCTCGTCGGTCCAGGGCGCTCATCGGTCAATGGCATTAGTCTTTCTCCTACGCATCAGTGGTGACGGACACATCGGTCTGCACTTCAACCCGTTCGCCTTGCCCGACATGGACATCCCCCGATTGGCCAAGGGGGTGCACCTCAAGGTCAAGGAGGCTCCCGACTTCCAGTAGGGCGTGAACGACAAGACGCAAATCCCCAGCACTAATCTTCCGCGCTGCGTCGCCGTTCTTCGGTCCACCGTGCAGCGGATGAAAGAACCGGCGCACGGCCATCTTCACCGCGCGGCGCACAACCGCCGGTTCCACGTCAGGTGCTGGGATCACCGTGACCGTCACCTGAACAGGAACGAACGTCGTGCCGATGACGATCTTCGCGGGATCAAGCGTGAGCCACGGCAGGTGATACGACGCGAGGCCCAGCCCAACGAAGTCTCCTTCCTCATGCCATAACTCCGTTGCCACCGCCGCACGCGATGTGTCGGTTCCATCCGCAGAGGTCAACAACAGGTCGGGAATATGGTCCACCCCAGGAAGACTCTCAAAAAACGCGACCAGCTCAGAAAGGTAGATGCTCCGCCCAAAAGGCCACCCCGCCTGGTCAGGGCCGCCGGTGAGCGGATGCAGGTATTTCGTGAAGGCATTGGTGAGGCAGTCGCGCAACTGCTGCTCTGGCATGTCCGCCTGCCGCGCGACGACCAATTCCGCCCCGACCGGCACATACACTGGACCCACGACATGATGGCGTGTCGTCAACACCCGCGGGGGCTCCAGATAATCCCACACTTGCTGGCAGAGCTGGGGAGATGGTTGAGGAGCCGGGTCCGTGGACTTTGGCACCAGGACAATACTGATATGACCTGGCCGCTGCATCGCGCGCTCAGCTTCGATTCCGAGGGCGAGGTTCAGCAGTGGCATACCGGTCACGCGCGCGATGCTGTCGGGCGCGACCTCCCTGGCGAGGGCTTCGTAATCGGCGGTCGTAATGGCGCGGTCTTGTTGCCGCAACGTGAGCACGGTCGTCCGCACCTGGTCCACAAGCTGAGGATCTGGCGTCACATATTGTTGCGCGAGCGCCTGGACTTCCGCCGTGAATCCCGGACCCAACAGCGCTCGCAACAGACCGAAAAATTTCTCCTGACCGAGAATGGGGCGATCCTTAAGATGACTGAAGGCTGTGACGACATCGTCCGCCGCCTTACTGTCCTTAAGACCCTGGAGAGCCGCATCGGTTACCAAGTAGCGACTCGCCGGGCCGTTGAGCAACTTCAGAAATGTCCGCGTATGCTGCTCGGTGACCCGATTGGCGCGATAGATGAGCATTTCCGCGAGCCAGGCGAACAGTTCCAGCAAGGTAATGCCGGGATCACTCGCGTTATGGTTGGTCCAGAACGGCGCGTAGGTAGGAATCAGCGCCTGGACTTCTTGCATCAGGTCCGCGTAGGTTTGGTCATCAATGTTGGGAATCGGTAATGCCATGATCTCTCTTCAGTAGTCAGTAGTTAGGAGTTAGGAGTTAGGAGTTAGGAGTTAGGAGTTAGGAGTTAGGAGGAGTAGGGTCCGCTTTGCGCACCATTGCTCGGTTCCAGTCCTTCTTGTCATCATTTTTGATTTTTGATTTTTTGACAAAGATTCTCAATCTCCTCCAACCATGACGACACTATGCTCCCCGGAATACACGAGGAAACGATCCGCCCGTATCTCTCCCTCCGGGTCCTCGGCGACGGTCAACCACCGTACGTGATCGACACCAGCGATGCGCTCGATGACCTGATACAGATCGGACCGGTACGGACGCCGCCCGAAGGCCCATCCCTCGCCCTTCAGGCCGCCGGTTAACGGGTGAAGGAACGCGGCGAGTTGCGTGAGAATGGCGGCTTGTACATCCGCCGCCTCCTCGAACGATACCGGCACCACATCCGCCGACACCGCGACACGCATCCAATCCGGTCCCACCACCCAGCACTCCAGGGTCGGCGACATCTGTTGGATGAGCGCGGCTTTCACCTCGGCGAGCAACGCCACACTGGGCACCGGTTTTGCCTCGCGGCTACGAGGGACGATGAGAATGCCGACCTGTCCTGCCGTGGCTTCGTCCGTCGCGGTGACGCTCTTGACCCGTGCGACTTCTGGTGAGACCTCGAAGGCGAGATCTTCAAAGTCCTCCTTCGTCACCGCGCGCTCCCGGTGCCGGAGGACTTTGGGGCCGCGCTCCTTCACCGTTTTCAAGTCTTCGGGTTCCGACCCGCCACCAGCGGGGTCCCAATTGGTCACCGCCGCGATGTACGGAACGGTGCGTTTCAATTGGGTCAACGACCCGACCGGTCGATTCCCCTGGACGCCCCCGCCGGTTTGATAGGTCGCGCGTAGGTTGTCCTTGCCTACTGGCGGTACCAACCCATAAGCGTTATCGCCGAAATACACCTGCCCCTGAAGTCGATCGACCCGATAATGCCGACTGCGCGGACCGGAGGCGTAAAAATCCCGCACCCCATGCCATCGTACCCAGGTTTCCACTGGGCGACCGTTGTCGTCCGCGACAACGGTAATCGCATCCGGGCCTTCTTCCTGTTCAATCTCCGCCCGTTCAGCCGCTGACGGTGGCACCGGTTCGCGCACCTCAATGCTGTGACCGGATAACACTGGCCGTTTACTCATGCGGAACGTTTGGCCAGGGTCTCCGGTGCTCGATCCCAGTATTTCCTTGTCCACTGTCTGGGTATGAGAGGCCCAGACGGTGTTGGTCAAAATGCGTTGGACAACCGGTGAGGCGGTAAGTGGCGCCTCCGTCCCTGCCTGTCGTGCCCGCAGCCAAAAAGCGCGGATGCCAAATTCGCTCGACCCGACAAAATCCGCCGGGCCGATAAAGGTCACTACCCCACTCTGGCTGAAACCTTGTGTTTCATCGCGCGTGTCGAGGCGGGTCCAGGTCTCGCCATTCCAGTATTCCCACACGACCACCACGGCGGTGGCGGCCACCGGATGGTCTGGCCGAGAGTGATCGTAGGCAATCGCCGGTACGCCGCAATAGAGGGTGGTCAAGCGATTGGCGAACCCCGTTGCCGCGCCCGGTCGTTGAAAACCCATATACAGACTCGGCCAGGTATCGAGCATCGCGACAAACGGCGAAAATGGCGTGCGACTTGCCCTGGTGGCGTCACTGTGGTCGAGCAGAGTGAAGTTGTTGTCCGCCAAGATGGCATCACACCGTGTGAATGGCGTAGGCAACGAGTAGCCAAGGACAACGGTCCGGAGTGACGGAGGCTGAAACGTCGCTGGCATGAATTTGTAGAGCGGCACTCCGTTCGCGTCGGTTTTGTCGAGAGACTCATAGTGCGCTTCGGTGCCGTAGTTGCCCGCGACGATGCGCACGCGCAGCCAATAATGGGATTGGCCATTGACCGCGGTCGCACTCAGGGTGAGCGGGCAAGTGAAAGTAATCGTCTTCTGGTCTTGGGTAAAAGCCACGGTCTCATCGACAAAACCATACACCGCGTTGAGCGCCTTGGTGGGCTCACGGGTTGCATCTGCCCCCGGCCCAGATTCTCCGAGCGTCGACCATTGCGTCCCGTTCCAGAATTCCCAGCGGAGGGTGAGGCTATCGGCAGGTTTCGCCGGGAGCGGGATAGTACCGGCGATCACGTTCGTCAACGTCACCGTCAAGGTGATCTGCGCCCCTTTTTTTTCCAGTGCCTCGTCGCAGGCGAAGAAAAAGGTGTCATTGAATTTCGGCTTGTCACCGAACGGCGGGAAGTCCTTGCCGAGGTCGAGCGGCGTTTGGTTTAGCAAACCAAGATCAAGTGGGAGGTTCGACTGCCTGAAGGTAGCGGAGGTTTGGACATCGGTCACCTTTGGCAGAGACCTGCCGGGAACGATCGCGGTCGTTGGCACGGCACTGAGCCAGGCGCTGGAAAGTACCCCGGCGTCCGGCGCTCTCAAGGTCGGGGCTGGAAACGGCGCGATGGGAATCTGGGGAACGTTGGTGAGCGTTACCGTCCACGTGGACCCAGTGACGCCTTCGGTGGACGAGAGTGGGTGCCACGCAGTGCCATCCCACCAGCTCCAATTGGTCCCGAACCGCCACTGGGGAGAGTCGGGGGCAAGCGTCAACTGCACGGTCATCGTTTTGTTGCCGCTGAGGGACAAGAGGGACGCTTGGCCGAGATACAGACGATGGGAAATCGCGTACGTCGTCGTGGCGTTGGTATCGCAGGTGAGCACCGGGAACGGTGCCCCACCTCCATCCGCCAGTGTAGCGGCATGGTCGCTATACAAATCCTGGTGCGGTTCCCGGACGTAGAGCGCCACGAGCCGGGACATGGTGACAACAAGGTCCCGTTCGGTTTCAAACACCACCGGGCCGGGATCACTCTCCAAAGGAATGGCGGCAACCGGGGTGAGGCGAGGGACGAGGGCGTCGGTCGCTGCCCCAGGGGTCAGAGAAAACGTCAGCGGCACCCGCGCCACTTGCGGCGGGCGCAGTTGGACGCCGATGAGGTCGAGAAAGGCGACGAAGTTTTTCTCCGGCACCCGGTTGATACGGTCGATGACGATTTCCGCCAAGCGGGCAAAGAGGCGCACCAACGCCCGTCCCGCGTCGTTGCCGGACGCTGGCGGACGCCACGTGGTGTTGCGCATCAATAGCTCTTCTGTCCGCCGCACGAGCTGGTCGGACGAGCGCGGATCAATCGGGGGCGCTGGGATCGGCATCAGGTCGTCCCTCCCGCAAGATAGAACGGATACACCAGGTTGAAGAAATTATTGGTGGCGCGCACCTGGTATTCGATCTGGATTAACAGTGTGGAAGGCGCATCCGGCGTCGTGCTCACCTGAACATCGTGCAGCAGTATCCGCGGCTCCCACCGCACGAGGGCTTCGCGGACTTCGCGCGCGACCACGCCCACCGTGGTCGCGTTATTGACGGAGAAGACGAGGTCATGGATGCCACAACCGAAGTCCGGTCGCATGACCCGTTCGCCCTTCGCCGTGGCGAGGATCAGCCAGATCGCTTGCTGAATGCTGTCCTCGCCCACCGCGAGTTTCATTTGCTGCGTCGGGTCGCCTTGGAGTGGAAACCACCATCCGACACCGAGAAATTCGTTACTCATAGCGGTGCCTGTTCTCTTTGTGACTTTCGCCTTTTCATCCGATCATCACCGTGCCCACCGCGATCACCGACCCCGCTGGCAGGTCGGTGGGGTCGTTACAGGTCTCCGCCATATCGCCATTCCGTGCGGCGGCCTTCCCATTGATGTTCACCGTGGGGCTCCCCATTGTGATCATCGCCTGATTCTTCGGCGGATTCTGAAACGCGGTGCCTGGCGGAGTAGGGATATGCGACGGGGTGTTGGTGGCGGTACTGTCCACCGTCGCCGCCGCCATGCCCATGATATTCACCGTCGGACTCAGGTTGCCATCGACAATGCCCGCGAAGGGATGGGGCAAAGGAGTCGGCACCGCGCCACTGGGGCTAGGAACCATCACAATGTGTGTATCCACCGCTGTCACTTGATCGCCTTGTTTAGCCGCTGGTTGTCCCATGTTCGTCTCTACATTGAGTCATTGATTGATCGCGTCATTGAATCATTGGGGTATTGACCCCCGTCCTCAGCATTTTTGACTTTTGACTTTTGACTTTTGATTTTTGATTTTTGATTTTTGACTTTTGACTTTTGACTTTCAATTGATGTTCACCACCGCGCCCTTGATCGTCATCTGGCCGGAGGCTTTCACTTCCATGTCCGTGGCCGCCTGTACCGTTACCGTCTGGCTGGTGGACTGAATCTCGATGCTTTGTCCTTTGAGCACGATTTTCCCTTGCGCGGACTCCAGTGTGATGTCACCGTCCGCTTTGATCTTCAGCGTATTGGTGCTCGCGTCGATCACGATGCTGTTCTTTTGCGTCTTGTCGATAATTTCGATTTTCTCAGCGTTCTCCGTGTCGTCCAGACGGATGACATGACCACTGCGGGACTTGATGACCCGGAGATTGTTCTTGCCATCGTCATTCGTCGTTGGCGGTTTTTGTATGCCGTTCCACAACGCGCCCAACACATAGGGTGAGCGGACTTCTCCTTGCTCGAACGCCACCAGCACTTCGTCATCGACTTCTGGCAGGAAATACGCCCCACGGTCCTTTCCGGCCATCGGCACGGCGATCCGCGCCCACCAGCTTCCCTCCGTGGCGGAGAGCCAAGGAAACCACACCTTGACCCGTCCCATCCCGTCAGGGTCCTGATTGTTGGTCACGATGCCAACGACCACGCCATAGATGCGATCCCCCGCGGTTTCCTGGGTTGGTTGAAACAGGTCGAGTAAGCTCTCGGCCATTACTCCTCCTCTTTCC
>JANMSE010000463.1:0-2000 GCA_031389045.1 Deltaproteobacteria bacterium
AATCAGCCGAATCCGTTTCGACGATACGAGGGCTCTCCGCTCATTTCTTTACCGCGCCTGAAACCTGACGACGCGCCGCTCTCGCCGCTCTATGAAGACTTGTATCGCCCTGGAGCAATGGCGAGCGCTCCGGTCACCATCCGCACCCTTTCGCGCTTTTTTGAATATTCGCTGGCCATTTCGGCTTGGAAGCAGGCCGGTGAGGTCCGCTGGGCGCTTCGAATCAACCCCTCGAGCGGCAACCTGCATCCTACCGAAGGCTATTTGCTCATTGACAAAGCCCCAGGCCTTTCACCATTCCCAGCGCTTTATCACTATGCACCCAAGGAACATGCGCTGGAGCTGCGAGCAGCGTGGCCGAAGGAAAGCTTTGCTTCGCTCATGCAGGGATTTCCGTCCAACGCCTTTCTTGTGGGCTTTACCTCAGTCAATTGGCGGGAGACCTGGAAGTACGGAGAGCGAGCCTTTCGCTACTGTCAACATGACGTAGGACACGCGATCGGCAGCGCTCGCATTGCGGCCGAGACTCTGGGGTGGCGCATGCTGCTGTTGGATGGCCTGGCGGATGACACGCTGGCCGCCTTGTTGGGCGTGGATCGATCCGAGGATTTCGAAGGAGCGGAGCGGGAGCATCCAGATTGCCTCGCCGTCGTCTGGCCCACTGATCAGGCTGCCCGTATTGCCGCAGGTAAAACAATCTCCTTGCCCCTTCCCCTCGCCCGTGATGCTGTTCCCGAGTTGAGGCGACTCATTTGGCACGGCAAGGCCAACCGGCTGAGTCGAGACGATCCCGTGCAATGGGAGTATCTGAACCAGGTGGAGGTCGCATCGTGGAAATCGAGTACTGAACAGAGGGTCGTCGAATTAAATCGCAGCAGTCCTACAGTGAAGACACCGAACAATTTGAGTGCCCATGCGCTAAGCATCTACCCGGGTCAGCCAAAAGCTGGACAGATGATCCATCAGCGGCGAAGCGCGCTTGCGTTCGATGGCAATACCTCGATTTCGGTCGGCAGCTTCTTCACGATGCTGGCCCGCGTCATGCCACGGGTTGATCGTGACCCGGGCGAGCGTCCGATGCCGTGGGACGTCCTGCCGTGGGAACCGGCCATTCATCTTGCCCTGTTCGTCCATCGGGTAGATGGCCTTGCTCCTGGTCTTTACATCCTGGCTCGCGATCCTGCGAAGGTGGGCTCGCTCAGACGGGCGATGCACCAACAATTTGCCTGGACCTCCCCGCCTGGCTGTCCAGAGGACTTGCCTCTGTTTCTCCTCGAAGAGGGCGATGCGCGACAATTGGCTGCCCAGGTTAGCTGCCATCAGGATATTGCCGGGGAGGGTGCGTTTTCCTTGGGGATGATCGCAGAATTCGAATCAAGCCTGCGGCGCTACGGACCTTGGTTTTACCGGAGACTTTTCTGGGAGACAGGGGTGATCGGCCAAGTGCTTTATTTAGAAGCGGAGGCGACGTGCGTCCGTGCGACGGGAATCGGCTGCTTTTTTGATGACCCGGTCCACCAACTGTTTGGATTCAACCACGTGATGTTTCAGTCGCTCTATCACTTCACGACCGGAGGCCACGTGGAGGACCCGCGCCTGACCACCTTGCCGCCTTATGGCCTTGATCATTAAGAGCGTAACAGGCGATGTGACTGATGCGGTTCTGGTGCAATGACGCAGAGAAGGATGATCTCCCAATCGAACTGCCGGTGCTTGAACAAGCGCCTGAGCGTGCTCGGGCAGGCCATGATCGGCTCCACCGGACAATCGAAACAGTCTACGCCTTGTCACCTCTGGGACTTGTTGCACCAGAACCCTATTCGGTAGAGAGTGTATGGGCCTGGTGCGAAGCTGGTGTGGACCTCCATTGCGTTTTCTGATCACCCAAACCACAGCCTATCGTAGGGTTTGGAAATCCTTGCACCAGATCCATCCTTTTAGGAGGACAAAATGGCCAAGGGACATCAACGAGGTAATCGCGAATATAAAAAGCCCAAGCA
>JANMSE010000482.1:0-6335 GCA_031389045.1 Deltaproteobacteria bacterium
GGCAACGAGGTGTTGTCGAAAGACCCCACGCTCGATTGGCTCAAGAACGCGCGGCTGTCGCAACGGCTGATCGGTTCCTTTCCCTTCTCCCACGTCGGGCGCGCCTACGATGGCACCCACATCGGATTCACCCGTGGTCCCGTGAATCTGACGCTCATGGCCTCGCATCCCACCCAGGGTGGGTTTGACCTGGCGGGCATGAAGGAGATGAATGAGATTGACCTGCTCTACGGCGCGGTCAATTTGACGAAACCAGAGTTCGCGCAGTTCATGGATGCACGGTTCTTTTATATCTACTACGGCGATGGCCGTGGGTTGTTGAAAAGCGACAATCGTCCGGCCCCCGTCCGCACCGCCGACAAGCAGGACATTTCGATCCATACCGAAGGCGCGCATTGGATCGCGGCGCTGCCGACCGCGATGGGAACCATTGACCTGCTCGCGTGGGGCGCGATGCAACAAGGCCAATGGGGCACACTCGACCACAGCGCCTGGGCCTGGAGCACCGAAATGGGCTGGCAACCCAACATGTTCCTG
This sequence comes from Deltaproteobacteria bacterium, assembly GCA_031389045.1. GTDB lineage: Bacteria > Desulfobacterota > Binatia > Bin18 > Bin18 > JABFSC01. The sequence goes on from JANMSE010000482.1 coordinate 538, forward strand.
AAGCCGTGGCTGCGCATCGGCTACAGTCGCAGTTCGGGCGATGACACTCCAGGCGACGGTGACCACGACACCTTCTTTCAGATTCTGCCGACGGCCCGGCTCTATTCGTATTCCACTTTCTACAACTTGATGAACAACGACGATGCCTTCATCCAACTGATCCTCCGCCCGTTTCCTGGAGTGATGACTCGGAGTGAGTTCCACTTCATTCGGCTGGGGGAAGGGAAAGACCTGTGGTACAGCGGCTCCGGGGCGACCCTGTCGGACCGCAATGTCGGTTTCGGCTATCCAGGCCGTCCGGCCTTTGGGCATCGGAATCTGATGCAGGTCTGGGAGAATTCCATCAATTATGACTGGAACGCCCATCTCAGCCTGGCGGCCTACTACGGGCACGTGTTTGGCAAGCGGGTGGTGCGCTCCTTGTATCCCGATGCCGACGCCAACTATGCGTTTCTTGAAGTGACGTTCAAGCTGTAAACACGAGAGCAACGTCAGCTTGCCCACGGGGAGGAGAAAAATCCCTCCTTGTTCCTCCCCACACTGGGGACGGTGTTCCCTCCACCGTCCCCTTTTTCTTGCTGGAAGCGCGAGTCGGCAATATCCGCATCCGCTACCATCAGTCTTTGATTTCATGCCGGGTGGCGAAGCAACGTTTCATGTCCGGCTGATTGAGACTTTGCCCCAGACTTCTTTGAGACTTGCCCCTAGACTTGTCCGAGACTTGTCCTAGACTGGCCCCATGCGTATCGTCGCCGACCTGCATATCCATTCACGCTTTAGCTACGCCTGTAGCAAAGAGATGGAAGTGGAACGCCTGGCGTGGTGGGCGCGACGCAAAGGCATCTCGCTCCTGGGCACGGGCGATTTCACCCACCCCATTTATCTGACCCACCTCAAGCAGACCCTCGAACCAGCGGAAGAGGGCTTGTTTCGCCTTCGCGCCGGGGAACGTGACGTGCGCTTCATGCTCACGGTCGAGGTCACCAACATTTTTCGCCAGGATGGCCGCTTGCGCAAAACCCATACACTGATTTTCGCGCCCAGTTTCTCCGTCGTGGAACGTCTCAATGCGCGACTGGCCGATCATGGCAAGCTGGCGATGGATGGCCGTCCGACGTTACGGTGCTCCGCCCGTGATCTCTTGCGCATGGTCAAGGACACGGCCCTAGAGTGCGAGGTGATTCCCGCTCATATCTGGACACCATGGTTTTCAGTGCTGGGCTCCTTGTCTGGGTTTGATTCGTTGGTGGAATGTTATGGCGACGATGTCACGCATATTCGCGCCGTGGAAACGGGCTTGTCGTCCGACCCGGCCATGAACTGGCGACTCTCGACGCTTGATGGCGTCGCATTGATCTCCAATTCCGATGCGCACTCGCCACGCAAACTGGCACGCGAGGCCAACGTGCTGAACTGCGAGCTGAGCTACCGCGGCGTGCGTGATGCCTTGCTCAGTCGCGATCCCGCCCGATTTCTCCATACGATTGAGTTCTTTCCCGAAGAGGGGAAGTATCATCTGGATGGTCACCGGCAGTGTCACGTTCGTGTGGATCCCACCGAAATGCGACAGCGCAATCGACGGTGCCCAGTGTGTGGTAAGCCGCTTACGGTGGGCGTGTTGCACCGGGTGACCGCGCTGGCGGATCGTGCGGTGGGATACACGCCCAGCAATCCCATTCCAGCGAAGTATGTCATTCCCCTGGAAGAGATCATCGCCGCGGCACTTGGGCAGCAACCAAACACCAAGCGAGTGACGGCGGCCTACAACACGCTCCTTGAGGAGTATGGAACGGAGTTGGGAATCCTTCTTGATAGAGAGGCAGAGGAGTTGGCACGCGCGACGCCACCGCGTATTCTTGCGAGCATCCTCAAGGCCCGGCGCGGGGAAGTACGGATCACACCTGGATATGATGGGGAATATGGAACACTGGCATTGTTTGATGACGAAATGGACAATTGCGATGCTCGTCCTGCTGCTCGCGGCTCGCGGGTTCGCTGACGACATCATCCCCGCCAGTCGCGCCCGCGAGTTTTCCGATCAGCTCGTCACCCTTGAGGGCACGGTCAGCGCCACTCGTAAGGATGGACGCAATACATTTCTGACGTTTGGTCCGGCCGCCACCCCGGAACTCTCGGTCGCGATTACTCCACCCTTGTTGCTTTCGGAATTTCCGCCACAGCCAGAAAAATTTTACCAAGGGAAAACCCTGCGAGTCACCGGTCGGGTGTACCTCATACGTGGCCAGCCGGAAATGTTGATCAGCGCCGCCGACCGCATTGAAGTCGTGAGCGATAACGAACCCGCGGGCATCCGTGAAGCGCTGAGACCACAACCATCCAACGCATCGTCTTCCCCTCCCCTTTCAACCACCCCGCCGCCGCTTCCGCGCGAACTGGTGACCGGGTCAGAGACGAAACTGCTTGATCTTCGCCCATCACGACCTTTGGCAGCCACCACCCCTACTTCTCGTTCAGCGGATGCCTGTGGTGACGCCCAAGGGCTGTGGAAACAAGTATCCCAAGATCTCGTGCCGCATTTACGGGCGTACACCACCTGTCTGGAAAAAGCCTCACTCGGATGCGATCCCGAAGGCGAAAAAGTCGCTCTCGGCATGCTCGGTGTTCAACAAGCGCAGAAACGGGTGAAGATGTCGTGTCGGTAGAAATATCGGGTGATCGGGTGATTGAGTCATCGGATGATTGAAAAACGGCTCGATCACCCAATTCCTCAATCGCCCAATGACTCAATCACCCGATGACTCAATTCCCTCACCGTCCTTGGCTAACGACCGCCGATAGTTATAATGCCGACACGCTTAAGGACATCCCCATGTTACGCGATACCTTCAACCGCCCACTCCAGGATTTACGCATCTCCGTTACGGACCGGTGCAACTTCCGCTGTACGTACTGCATGCCACTCGACGAGTATGAGTGGCTGGCCAGAAAAGAAATCCTCACGTTCGAGGAAATCACCCGCCTCGCTCGGTTGTTCGTCGCGCTGGGTGTCGAAAAAATTCGTCTGACCGGTGGTGAACCACTGGCACGACGCGACCTGCATAAGTTAATCGCGAAATTGTCAGCGCTAGAGACCGCTCCTGATATATGCCTCACGACCAATGGTTCGCTGTTAGCAGAGCGTGCCGCCGCGTTGAAACACGCCGGGCTGCGCCGCATCAACGTGAGCATCGACTCCCTCAACCCTGACCGCTTCCGCCAGATCACGAAACGGGGCGACCTGAGCACCGTGCTCGACGGATTGTTCGCCGCCAAACAGATCGGGCTCCATCCCATCAAAATCAACGCGGTCATTGAGCGCGGCGTCAACGACGATGAAATTCTCGACCTCGTCTCCTTCTGCCGGGAGCACGGGTTCGCCATGCGCTTCATCGAATATATGGATGTCGGTAACGCCAACAACTGGCGTTCGGAAAAGATCGTGTCCAAGAAGGAAATCCTGGAGATCGTCAACGCCCGTTTTCCCTTGCGGAAACTCGGGCACGAGAAAGGCAGCGCCCCTTCGGAGGATTATCAATTTCTCGACGGCACTGGTGACGTCGGCGTGATCGCCTCGGTCACCGAACCTTTTTGCTCGACCTGTACACGGGCGCGGCTCACCGCTGACGGCAAGCTGGTCACTTGCCTCTTTTCCGACGACGGCTACGACTTGAAGGCGCTGCTGCGGCAGGGTGCCACGGACGAGGAGATCACGAAGGTCCTCCAGTCCCTGTGGAGTCAACGGAAAGATCGCTATTCAGAAGAACGCCTCATGGCCATGCGTTCCCCAACTGGCTACAATCCCAAGGAGCACCGCAAAATCGAAATGATTAGTTTGGGTGGATAGGTCACATCGGAACCTAACGTTTGTGAGACCGGGCACCACGGCCCGAGGGAGGCGGATCATGATTGCAATGAAGAGCGTTCTCTTTCTCACCGATTTCTCACCTGAAGCCACGGACGCACTCTCCTACGCCTGGGAGTTGACGCAAAAGTTCGATGGCCGGTTGTATCTTCTCCATGTCATCGTCGATCCCACCAGTCCGCGCTACGGAATGGTCGGCGGTCATTACCATGCGATGGACAAAAATGCCCAAGAAAAATCCTGGGAATGGCTCACGAAGATCCATCGCGAGCAACTAGGCAACGCCCCGAACTGCGAAACGTTAATCGAACGTGGGGAACTCTTCGAGCATGTGCTCCATGCCGTGCGCGAACATCACATTGATATGGTGGCGCTGAGCGCCCACACGCATCCCGGATTTCATCTGCACCTGATTTCGAACTTGCCGGAAAAGCTGGTGCGCCAAGCCCCGTGTCATGTGTTCGTGATTCATAATGCGCAGTAAGCGCGCTTCCCCCGCAGGGTGCGCTCCGCGCACCCGTCTTCTCCGTACTTTTACCTTTTGATTCCTGCCTTTTAATTTTTGATTTTTTCTTCCTCCCCGCCACTGACACAACCTCACTACCAGCAGATGGCATTGCCACCGAAATGCTTGACTCCACCGTAAGTTAGCTATACTCGAATAATTATTCGAGTATGAATGCAAACCGATTTTTTCTAGATTACGAGAGCTGTCGCACGCTCTTGCTGCAACGGATACGGGAACCGGCTCCGAGTCGGGTCCAAATCCTGACGGGTCCCCGCCAAGTCGGGAAAACCACGTTGTTGCTGGAATTGGCGAAAACGTTAGGTGACACGGCCTTGTATTTTGCTGGCGATGATCCCGCGGCAGGGTTCCCTGGCTTTTGGGAACGGCTCTGGGCTGAGGCCGAAAGGCGCGCCAGTCATGGGCCAGCGGTTTTATTGTTGGATGAAGTGCATCAGTTCTCGGACTGGGGCATACGGCTCAAAAGCCAGTATGACCGTCTGCATCGTCAGCGCATTCCTCTTCATGTCGTCGTCACCGGCTCGTCAGCGCTCCGTGTCACCGATACCTCAAGGGAAAGCCTCGCGGGACGGTTTGAGCGTTGCACCCTCACCCATTGGTCAGCCAGCGCCCTGGTTGCGAACTTCTCTGTCGCGCGTGCCGAGGCGGCGATGGAAGTTGTCCAACTCGGCTCCTACCCTGGGGCGCACACATTCCGCTCGGATTCCGCGCGCTGGGGTGCCTATGTGCGCGACGCGATTATTGAACCGGCCCTTGGACGTGACGTGTTGGCGTTGGGCACCGTACGCCGCCCCGCGTTACTGCGACAGCTCTTCGCGATCGCCACGAGTCTCCCAGCACAGATTGTGTCACTCCAGAAACTTCAGGGACAACTCCAAGACCGGGGCGCGCTCGAAACTCTCGCGCATTACCTCACGTTGCTCGAAGACGCCTATCTGATCGCCGGCATCACCAAGGCCAGCGATGAGGAACATCGTCGCCGCGCGGCCCCACCGAAACTCGTGGTCTTGAATAATGCGCTGCTGTCGGCGGTGCATCCCAATGGACCGCCAGATGCGGCGCATGACCCCGCGCGCTTCGGGGCGTGGGTGGAGAATGCTTGTCTCGCGTTTGCGTGGAATGCCGGACAGCAGGTCCGCTATTGGCGGGAAGAGCCGCTAGAAGTCGATGGCATATTCGACGGGAGTTGGGGCTCCTGGGCGGTGGAGGTGAAGAGCGGCTCCTTCACGTCCGCGGAGCTGCGCGGGCTGTTGGAGTTCTGTCGGCGGTATCCACGCTATCAGCCCTTAGTGATTACCGCTCCTGGCGAGGAGACCGTCGCCACCCGCATTGGGGTAACCGCGATCAATTGGTCTGATTTTCTGCTCTCTGGACCACCAGGAAGAACCGGAGAATAGGGGAATCGGCAAC
>JANMSE010000490.1:0-27695 GCA_031389045.1 Deltaproteobacteria bacterium
TGGATCGTGCGGGAATCGCGTGGCTGGCAAGAAGGGGGCGGAGGACGACCGCGGGTCCTCGTGGTCCCGTCGGTGTATGACATCCTCGTGGGGCGCGTGACCTCGTTACGCTTACATGATGTGCCGCTGGTGGAGGTCTTGAAGGACCCACGGGAGGACCTGGCGTTCCTCGTGAAGGAGATTGTGGATATCGGCTTGGCCGCGGTCCTCTTCCTGTGCAGCGCCCCTATTGTTGGGATCGCCGCGCTCTTGGTGAAAGTGACCTCGCCTGGTCCAGTGCTGTACCGGCAACGACGTGTAGGCAGGGATGGAAAAGAATTCATCATGTATAAACTGCGTACGATGGTGGAGCATGCCGAGGCGGAGACGGGTCCCGTGCTCGCGACCGGCCCGGCGGATGAACGCATCACGCGGGTCGGGCGGGTGTTACGGGCGGCGCGGATTGATGAGATTCCGCAGTTGTTCAATATCCTCAATGGCACGATGAGCCTCGTCGGGCCACGGCCAGAACGGCCTGAGTTCGTAAGCGAGTTCTTGCGGATTCCTGGTTACGCGGAACGATTGCAAGTGAAACCCGGTCTGACCGGCTGGGCGCAGGTGAACGGGGAGTATCACACCTCACCGGAATATAAACTCAAATATGATCTCGCGTACATCTACAATTATTCGCTGTGGCTCGACATCCGCATCATGACGGAGACGGTGAAGGTGATGTTGACGAGGCGGGGGGTGTGATGGGACGCGGTGTGGGGGATGTGGGGCTGAATTACAACATCGAAAGAATCCTGCTCGCGTTTTTTTTTCTCGCGGTCAGTTTGCCTGTTGCCCTGCAGCAGACGGCGCTCGGGCTGCTACTGCTCTCGTTGGTTGTGCAATGCTGGCAACGACGGACCATTCCGACTACTCCTTTGGATCGTTCCTTACTCCTCCTTTTTGGCGCATTCGTGCTGTCAACACTCATGAGCCCGGACATCGGGAATTCGCTCCTCAGTTATCGCAAACTCTGGTTGGTCGGTGCGTTTTTCGCCTCTTTCATGCTCGTGACTGACCGGCAAGAAGCGGAGCGCATGATCAAATTTTTTGTGATCTTCGCGGTGTTGGTTGCCGGCTATGGCATTGTGCAGCATTTCACTGGTCTTGATCTCGCCAAACAATTGGTGGGGAAACCCGCGTCGTTGGACCCATTTTGGTTTGGCCGTCAGGAAGGATTTCGTACCAAAGGGTTGCACCCGTCCGGGATTACCTACGCCCATAATTTACTCTTTCCGTTGTCGATTTTGACGGCGTGGGTCTTCGCTCCCGCCGTGTCTGGGAAACAGCGACTGCTGCTGATTAGCGGATGGGCCGTGATGATCCTGGCGCTGCTCTTCTCGCTCACCCGTGGGGTGTGGGTTGCGTATATGGTTGTGCTGTTGTTATTAGGCATCGTCCGGGGTGGAAAGACCCTGGTTGGTGTCGCTGGTGGCATCGTACTGCTCGGCGGCCTGTTGTTCAGTGCGGGAGCTGGAGTACAAGAGCGCGCCTGGACCGCGTTTGACCTCGAAGAGAACCTGGGTCGTAGTCAGATTTGGCGAGCCAATCTGGACATGCTGAAAGACCGTCCACTTTTTGGCTGGGGATATGGCAACTACCGCAAGTTCCGCGAGCCGTATTATCAGCGGTATCCCAAGGCCGATCACAGCGGGCACGCGCACAATAGTTTCTTGCAAATCGCGGTTGATAGTGGCTTGGTGGGGCTCACCGCTTTTCTCGCGTTCTTCGTGGTGCTCCTCCGTACTGGCTGGCAAGCCTATCGTCTTTTCCCTCCAGCGGCGGAGCCCTTACGCAGTTTCACGCTCGGCGCATGGCTCAGCATCATTGGTTTTCTGATTGGTGGGATGACGCAACATAATTTTGGTGATGCGGAAGTGGTGATTGTGATGTGGACAATGGCGGGGCTTTTGGCGAGGGTATCTGTCTGGGCAAGGGAGGGGAAGGGGACTTGAAGACAAAATCAAAAGGCAAAAGGCAAAAATCAAAAGGCAAAAATGAAAAAGGGACCGAGGACTGAGTGGGGAACCCGGAACCTGAAATTCCGAACTGTCCGAGACTCCGAACTCCGAACTCTTTTGAGACTCCGAACTCCGAACTCTTTTCGTCCGGGCTCCATAGCTGACGAGCCATTTATGGTGTAGGCGGTGAACAAAGAGGATTCTGCTTATGTTACAAGCACTCAAGCGACACTCCGGGCTCCGAATGATTAACGCGCAGGAAGAGCATTCTTTAGCGGAATGGCAACAACTTTATCCCGATCTGTGGCTCCTCATTGAGGTTACGCGTGAAGAGGATGGAGAGCCGCTCAATGGGAGGCTCATGGCTGTGGCCTCTGAGGATATGGATCTCATTGAGGCTTGGCGACCCGTGACAGAGCAAGGAAAGATCACGGCGATCATTCATGGGGTCTATTCCGAGGCCGGCCCCACGGTGGTCGCGCAATATGCCTAGAAACTGGGGCTCTTTTTCTGTCGGGGGATTGCCTGTCATTTCCGCAACTGTCTGATGCCTGGGCATGTATATTTTTACCCCGCCGCCTCTCTCCCGATGCTCTCCAAAAATGGGAAATGAATTGAGAAAATAATGAGAAACAAAATGAGTATGAGTGCCTTTTCATAAATCAATTATTTTTCTTGTATAGTGTGAATTTATCAAATTTTATCAATACTTATTGCAGCGGTTGACCGGGGTAAATTTGTACATTATTGAGAAACGAAATGGCTATTCAGTATGAAATTCCCAAGAATTGGATTTCCTATGACCCGCTTGTCTTGATCGAAGCTCTTACCCAAGCAAAGGCGGGTGTTCTGTCGTTGACTTCCATGCCATATCAACGCGAGTGGGTGGATAAGCTGCAAGAGGTGCAGTTGAAACGAGAGGTGGCTGGGACTTCCAGAATAGAAGGCGCTGATTTTACCGAACGGGAACTTGAGGTCGCACTGCGGGAAAGTTCTGAAGAATTACTGACGAGATCGCAACGGCAAGCTCGCGCGGCAGTCATTACGTACAAGTGGATCGCCAAGCTTCCAGATGATCGGCCGGTCGATGCTGACCTGATTCGCCAAGTCCACCGTTTGATTGTGACTGGAGCGGATGATGACCATTGCCCGCCGGTTGTGATCCGCCAACGGGATCAGAATGTGGTCTTTGGCGTACCCAGGCATAGAGGAGTGGAGGGTGGAGAGGAATGCGAGCAGGCTTTCAGGGGGCTCACTGAGGCAGTCCAAGGCCCGTTTCAAGGCCATGACCCCCTGATTCAGGCGCTCGCGCTCCATTATCATTTTGCCGCCATGCATCCCTTTCTTGCTGGCAATGGCCGTACCGCGCGTGCGGTTGAAGCGCTGATGCTCCAACGATCCGGGCTGCGCGATAGCCTCTTCATTGCGATGTCGAATTACTATTACGACGAAAAAAATTCCTATCTCGCGACCTTGGCCGAGGTGCGGAATAAAGACTATGACTTAACGCCCTTTCTGCTCTTTGGACTAAAGGGCATCGCCTTGCAGTGCGCCCGTCTTTTTTCCGAAATTCGTATTAACGTCTCCAAGGCGCTTTACCGCAATACGATGTATGACCTCTTCAATAGGTTGAAAAGTAAGAAAAAACGAGTGTTGGCGGAACGGCAAGTCGAAGTGCTGAAGCTCTTATTGCAAACGGACACGATGGAACTCGCCGAGATGGTCCGAACGACCAAGAGTCACTACCAGTCACTCAAGACTCCGATGAAAGCGCTTATCCGTGATCTGAATCAACTGATAAGCCTTGGCGCGATCGCGGCGGACCCGTTGGAAGCAGGACGGTACCGGTTGAGGATACGGTTGGAATGGCCAACAAAGATCACGGAAACCGCGTTCTTTGAGGGGGTGAGAAAATTTCCCAAGGCAAAAACCCATGCCGTTCTCCAATAACGCGAGTCACGTGGATGAAGCAAGGCGGAAGGAGGGGGCACTCAAAAGTTCGCATTGCGGCGTACGGATTCCGCGATAACGGGTTTTTATATTTTTGCCTTTTGCCTTTTGCCTTTTGCCTTTTGCCTTTTGATTTGCTCTCGCCAAACGCCCCTTGCTGCTCCGAGTGCGCGTCGATATGGTGACCGCCTTACATCATGCATCGTTTGTGGAGTTACCTTTCACGCTACCGGTTTCGTTACGCGCGTGGCATTGCTTGTCTTGTCGCCTCGGCCACGTTAGCGATGTCTATCCCGCTGCTCCTGAAATGGACGGTGGAAGCCATCCAACAGAAGCAGTCTTTTCACGACATCTCCTGGTACGTGCTGGTGATGATCGCGGTCGCTACCGTGCAAGGTGTGCTGCGCGCGTTTTCACGGTTCATGATTTTCAACATTGGCCGTGATGTCGAGTTTGACCTGCGCAATGATCTGTTCGCGCACCTACAGAAACTCTCGCTCGGTTATTATCAGCGACAGTCTATCGGTGATCTGATGTCGCGGCTGGTCAATGACGTGACCGCCGTGCGGTTACTGCTCGGACTCGGCATTCTCAACCTGCTCAATACGCCCCTCTACTATATCTATGCGCTCACGGCGATGCTGATGATGGACCCAATGTTGACGCTCGTCGCGCTCGCGCCGTACCCCTTTCTGCTCTTCGCGGTGAAACGGATGAGTCGCTTGATGATGGAAAAGACCGTTAAGGTTCAAGAAGGGCTGGCCGGTCTGTCGAGCCGAGTGCAAGAAGGAGTCAGCGGGATCCACGTGGTGCGCGCCTACGCGCGCGAAGACTGGCAAAACGCGGAGTTTGGTCGCCTCAATGACGCTTTCAAGGAAGAAAGCATGAGCCTCGCCCGGCTGCGCGGGTTCTTTCCACCGTTGATGAAAGGCGTTTCTGGGATCGGGTTGTTGGTGGTGTTGTGGTACGGCGGGTCACATGTGATCGCCGGACGCCTCAGTCTCGGTGATCTCGTGGCCTTCATGGGCTATCTCCACTTGTTGGCCTGGCCCACCATGGCGCTGGGGTTCCTGATCTCCATCGTGCAACGCGGACAAGCGGCCCTCAAACGGTTAGAAGTGATCTTGCAAGCACAGCCCGACATTATTGATGGCCAAGGTGATGGCCTTGATCGCGCCATTCGTGGGGAGATCGGCTTTCACCATGTCGATTTCGCCTATCCCAGCGTGGATAATGGCCACACCGTGCTCCATGACATTTCGTTTACCGTCCCGGCGGGCACGACCGTGGCCGTGGTTGGGCGCATGGGGTCGGGCAAAAGCACGCTGCTGCAACTCTTGCCCCGCTTGTTTGATGTCAGCAGCGGCACCATCACGATTGATGGACAAGATATTCGTACCTGCTCGCTGGCGGCGTTGCGCCATTGGGTCGGGTTCGTTCCGCAGGACCCATTTCTTTTCTCCACGCTTATCAAGGACAACGTGGCTTTCGCACTGCCCGAAGTTGATATGGAACAAGTACGACGAGCGGCCAGCGTCGCCAATGTCGCGCGCGACATCGAGGATTTTCCGCGCGGCTATGACACCGTTGTCGGTGAGCGCGGGGTGACGTTATCCGGGGGGCAGAAGCAACGGCTGACGCTGGCGCGTGCGCTCGCCGCGGATACGCCGATTCTCGTCCTTGATGATGCGTTATCAAGTGTCGATGTGCAAACCGAACGCGCCATTCTCCATGAACTGCGCGATTCGACACGCGGGAAAACCGTGCTGGTGATTTCTCATCGCATCTCCGCCGTGCGCGATGCCGATCTGATTGTGGTCCTTGATGATGGCCGTATCATGGAAACGGGCACGCATGAGGAGTTGGTCGCGCGTGGCGGGCTGTACGCCGATATTTTTCAACAACAAGCGCTCGAAGAAGAGCTGGCGGAACTCTAATGGCGGATGCCCAACGCGAAGATGCTCTTGGTAAATCCTACGACCTGGCGTTATTGCGTCGGTTGTGGCGCTACGTGCGGCCCTATCGCAAACAATTTGTGCTGTCGTTGATCTGTTTGCCGGTGACCTCGGCGTTTCTGTTGGTCCAACCCTATATCCTCAAGCTGGCGGTGGACGGCTACATTACCCATAACGACTCTCAAGGGTTGGCAGTTGCCGGGCTGATGTTCGCTGGCGCGCTCCTGGGCGAGTTCCTCTTCTTCTACTGGCAATATCAGGCCACGATGTCCGTCGCCCAGCAAAGTCTAGCGGACTTGCGCGCTGACCTCTTCGCGCATCTCCAAGAGCTGCCCTCAAGTTTCTTCGACCGTAACCCGGTTGGCCGCTTGGTCACTCGCCTGACGACTGATGTCGATGCCATCAACGAGGCGTTCACGGCGGGCACGCTGACGATCTTCATGGATTTGCTCACGCTGGCGGGCATTATTGTCATTATGATGAGCCTGGATTTGCGACTGGCCTTGGTCACGCTCACGGTGTTGCCACCGCTGATGCTGACCCTTGAATTCTTCCGCAAACGCTCACGCGACACCTACCGCGCGATCCGCGACCGCTTGGCGCGTATTAACGCATTCCTGCAAGAAACGCTGTCCGGGATTGTGGTGGTGCAACTGTTCGCGCAAGAAAAAAAACTCTTCGCCGAGTTTAAGCAGCGCAATCACGACTTCCGCGATGCTAATCATCTGTCGAACATTTACGAAGCCTCGCTGTTTTCGCTCGTCGAAGCCGCGGGGTCGATCGCGGTCGCGGTCATGTTATGGTACGGCGCGAGCCGCGTTGGGCTGGGGCTGGTGGCTTTGGGCACGTTGGTCGCGTTCGTTGAGTACCTGCAAAAGTTCTTCGTCCCCATCCGCGAGTTTGGCACCAAGTACACCACCATGCAGTCGGCCATGACCGCGTTGGAGCGGGTCTTTCAACTGTTGGATACGCCGGTCACGATTGCCTCACCGGCGACGCCGCATCAACCGACGCAGGTGCGTGGCCAGATTACGTTTGAGCATGTGTGGTTCGCGTATAAAGGTGAGGACTGGGTCCTGCGCGACGTGTCATTTACATTGGAGCCGGGGCAGAAAATCGCCCTGGTCGGAGCGACCGGGTCGGGCAAGACGACAATCAGTAAACTCCTGACTCGCTCCGCTGACACGCAACAGGGGCGGATTCTGGTTGATGGGGTCGATATTCGCGAGTGGGACTTGCATCTGTTGCGCCGTCAGATTGGCGTAGTCTTGCAAGACGTGTTTCTCTTTTCCGGGGACGTGGCGACCAACATTACCTTGGGGCGTACCGACATCACGGACGAAGCGCTCGCGCGCGCCGCGCACTATGTGAATGCCGACCGCTTTATCGCGCAACTGCCACGTGGCTACCACGAACCCATCCGTGAACGCGGTTCCAACCTCTCTGGCGGACAACGACAGTTGCTCTCGTTCGCGCGTGCTCTGGCATACAACCCGGCTATCTTAGTATTGGATGAAGCCACGTCGAGTGTTGATCCGGAGACGGAAATCCTGATTCAAGACGCGATGACGAAACTGATGGCGGGCCGCACCACACTGGTGATCGCGCACCGCTTCTCGACGATTCAGCACGCCGACCGCATCATCGTTCTGCACAAAGGGCAAGTGCGAGAACTGGGGACGCATCAGGAGTTGATCGAGCAACGCGGCATTTATTGGCGGCTGTATCAGTTGCAATACGCTCCGACTGCTCAGGAGCTGCAACTCGCCGAAGCGAGTGGGTAGGAAAAGTCAAAAGGCAAAAGTCAAAGGGCAAAAGTCAAAAATATGAGAAAAGGACTGGAGGCTAAGTCCGAAACCCGAAACCCGAAACCCGAAACCCGAAACCGCCGGTCCACGCTCCGACTACTGACTACTGGCTACTGGCTACTGGCTACTGTTTTCCTCGCCTCCTGTTCCCCAACCTACGTCCTGCGCGCTGGCTATGAAGAAGCCAAGATTCTGTGGAATCGCCGCCCGATCGCCGAGGTTTTGGCGCGCAAGGATGTCGATCCCGCCACTCGTGAAAAATTGGAGCTCGTCTTGCGCGTGCGACGTTTTGTTGAGCAAGACCTCGCGTTCAATGTTGGCGGCAGCTACAGCTCGATTACCGAACTCGACAAACCGCCAGTCGTCTATGTCGTCACCGCCGCTCCGCGCACGAAACTCGAACCGTATCTCTGGTGGTTTCCGATCGTCGGGCATGTGGCCTATAAAGGCTATTTCGATCAAGCCGACGCGCGACACGAGGCGCAACGGCTGGAGGCGCAAGGCTATGACACCTACGTGCGCCCGGCGATGGCGTTTAGTACGCTCGGTTGGTTTTCCGATCCGCTCTTGCCACACCTACTGCGCTACGAACCTGAAACGCTGACCAACATCATTGCGCACGAGTTGTTTCACAGCACGTTCTACCTGAAAGGGCAGTCGGCCTTTAACGAATCCCTCGCCAACTTCGCCGGACATCGTGGTGCCATCGCCTTCTTCACGAAAGAATTCGGTCCAGAGGCGGCGGTCACACGTCAAGCCCAGGCGACGTGGGACCAAGAGCAGATGGTGTCTGTGTTTTTGGCCACCGGAGTTGAGCGACTCCAGACGCTCTATGCGTCCGCTGCCTCCGAGGCGGAGAAACTTCAGCAGCGGGAAGCGCTCTTTACGCAATTACAGCAGGAGTTTCGTGCGTTACCTGGACCGGTGCGCCAGAACTCGGACTTCGCCACCGTGCGACTCAACAACGCGGTGGTGTTGCAGTATCTCATTTATCTGCAAGACCTCGCCTTGTTCGAGCGTGTGTACCAACAAGAGGGGCAAGATTTACGCACGGTGCTGACGCGGATTATTGGTGCGACGAAAACAGCGGATGATCCGTTTGGCGCGGTTTACGGTTTGGTAGGGGGGGCACGGTATGGCGCGCCCCTTTCCGACTACTCATTCGCTTTCTTGCGCGTTTTCTTCTTCAACGGTTGAGGTGGCTCTGGCGGTGGATTCTCCGCCAGTTGTTTCCGATAAGCCAAACAATTGTCGGCGATCCAGTTGACGGCTTTGATGTTGGTCGCGCGAACCGCTTTCTGCAGAGGGGTGGAGAGTTCGCCGGAGAGGGTCAGCAATTCTGGTCCAAAAAGACCCTCCAACGACGACCCCAGGTCTTGCGCGACCGCTTCAATCGTGGTCTCGCTGACGAGGCGTCCGCTTTTTGCGTCGATCAAGTGGAGTGAGATTTCGACCCGATCTTCCGGTGTCGGTGTGAAGGTGGCGAATGTTGCCTCCGCGGCCTTGACCATCGTGTCATTGGTGTCAGAGCTGAACGCCCCCAGGAGTGGGTCCCGCTCAACACCAGCGGAAAGACTCCCCTGACTCGGCGTATACTTGGTAATCGACCCGGAGAGGAGAAACTCGGCTCCTTCGATGGTGTCGATCCGCACCGCATTGGTTGTGCCGCGTTTGTTACGGACCGTGCGTTCCGGTGGATCCATGACCATGAACTGTCCGGTTTGTCTGAGCGTGGTGACAAGCTGGTTTTCCATCCCTCTGCCGAGCAGATTGCGTACCTGCCTGTTTCTCTTTTTGCCCTTGGTGGATGGGGTGGGGCTGACTTTGTCATCGAACGAAACCACGGCAATCTGGGCTTTTTCACCAGACCACATCGGCCGCGGCGGTGGTGGGGGTGGAGCTGGCGGCGGTGGTGGGGGCTGTTTTGCCGAGCAGCCAATAATCGCGCAACAGAGAAGTGTGAGGGTAACTCCGCGGAGGTAGTGAGACTGTGACATAAAACTCCTTTCCGACGATTGCTCAGGATCATTACAGACGTGGATCAACCGGTTCACTTTCCAGCGCCAAGATGCCGAACACACATTCATGGACTCGGTACAGTGGTTCTCGCCGCACGAAACGTTCCAACGCTTCAATGCCCAAGGCAAATTCCCGCCCTGCGAGGGCTCGTTTACTCGCGACGCCACGAGCACGCAACCGATCAAGATGTTCCGTCAACGTATACTCTGGCCCGTAGATGATGCGCAGGTATTCCCGCCCCCGGCATTTAACCGCCGGTTGTACCATGCCTCTTTGTCCTTTGGCAAGAAACTCCAGGGGTTTGATCACCATGCCTTCCCCTCCACGCTGCGTCAACGCTTCCCACCACTGGATACCGGCATTCTGACTTTCTAGGTTGGTCACATCGACGAGGAGGTACGGGGTCGCGAGGAGCACCTCGGTATCCGCTTGGCAGAGGCGGGCAAGCGTTTCCA
This sequence comes from Deltaproteobacteria bacterium, assembly GCA_031389045.1. GTDB lineage: Bacteria > Desulfobacterota > Binatia > Bin18 > Bin18 > JABFSC01. The sequence continues at coordinate 10,179 of JANMSE010000490.1, forward strand.
TGTGCCAGACATGGTCACGATTGATATGAAGCATGCCTTCCGTGGCCAGCAGGTGGAAGGGCGCGAGTTTCAAGTCCGTGAGCGAATTGACTGGCCAACAATAACGTCGATAGGCATCAACATATTGTGAGGCGAGGACGAGCCGCTGTTGATACCGTTCTAGCAACGGAGCCGCTTCACTATTTCCCTGGGCCGATTGTTGTAGCAGGGGAACCGCCTCCGCCAAGGCCGTGCGCGCCGCGGCTCCGACCGCGGCATATTGGTGCCGCAACAGTTGAGACGCCTTAACGGACCAAGGCATCAGCTCGCAATCGAGACACAGCCAATCGGTTGAGAACTCGTGCCAGAAGCCAGCCGCGTCCGCCGCTCGTTTGATGCGCGCGAGCAAGGCGGCTTCGAGTTCACGATCCTCAAAGAAACGTCGTCCGGTGCGCGTATGGATGACCCCGATGCCTTCGCCGGTGATACCGAATCGCTGTCGGACCACGTCTTCATTCTGGCAAAGAATGACCACGGCCCGCGAGCCCATGTGTTTCTCTTCGCAGACGACACGTGGCACGCCTTGGTGACGATAATACGCGAACGCTTCGGCGGGATGTTCCAAGAGGCCAGGTTCCCGCGTGGTCTCAGTAGGTGACATGGTCGGCGGCAGATAGATCAGCCAGCGTGGGTTCACGGCGAAGCGACTCATCACTTCCAACGCGGCGATGGCATTTTCTTCACGAATGGTGACACTGCGCTGCAAGCGAGTCTGAATAATGCGCTTGCCGAGCACATCTTCTATCGCCAGGACATCGTCGCCTTCGGGTGGCACCGCGGCTGGGGGGAGTTGTTCAGGGGGCAGAAACGGGCGCGCTGGTTGATAATAAGTTTGAGCCGCGGCCACCGACACCAGTTCTCGTTCAGGATAGCGCAAGGCCGTGAGTTTCCCGCCAAAGACACAGCCGGTGTCGATATTGATCGTGCGATTGAGCCACTCAGGTTCGGGAGTAGGCGTGTGCCCATACAGCACCATCGCGTTGCCGCGATACTCATTCGCCCAGTTGTACCGCACAGGCAGACCAAACTCGTCGGTCTCACCCGTTGTTTCGCCAAAGAGGGCGAAATCGCGCACCTGCCGTGACGCGCGCCCTTGCCACGCCGCTTTCATCCCGGCATGCGCGACAACAAGGTTGCCGTCATCCAAAACGTAGTGACTGATGAGGCTATCAAGAAACGTGATGACCTGCTGGATGAACTCTGGCGGCTCCGCTTCGAGTTGCGCGAGCGATTCGGCTAAGCCGTGCGTGATCTGAACATTGCGTCCGCGCAACTTGCGCAGCAGCTTCATATCATGGTTGCCGGGCACGCAGAGCGCGGTTCCGGCGGTGACCATGCTCATCGCCAGGCGCAGGACGTCCGGTGTTCGAGGGCCGCGATCCACCAGGTCTCCTAAGAAAACCACTTTGCGACCATCAGGATGACGAAGTGGGGCGTACGCGTCGTCCGATAGCATGCCGCCACCGTAGCCGAGTTGCGTGAGGAGTGCGCGGAGTTCGTCGTAACAGCCGTGGATGTCGCCGATAATGTCGAACGGTCCGTGTTCATGTTTACGATTGGTCCACAATAGTTGACGCTCGACGGTGACCGTGGCGATGTCTTCCGGTGAGGAGAGCACGATGACGTGACGGAATCCTTCTCTCTCCAACGAGCGGAGCGAGCGGCGCATCTGTTGATGATGATGTCTGACGACATGCGAGCCGAAGGTGCGGTCGGGGCGTTGGCGGTTGCGGTCGAGACAGAGTTTTTCCGGGACATTGAAGACAATAGCGACTGGCAAACAGTGCTGCTCGCGCGCGAGAGCGAGCAGTGGCTTGCGGTCCTCAAGCTGCACATTGGTGGCATCGACGACCGTGAGTTTGCCCGCCGCGAGTCGCTTCGCGGCGACGAAGTGCAACACGGCGAACGCATCCCTGGTGGCGGCTTGATTGTTTTCATCGTCACTGACCAGTCCACGACAGACATCGGATGACAGCACTTCGGTGGGCTTGAAGTGGGTGCGGGCGAAAGTCGATTTGCCCGCGCCGGATGGGCCAATGAGGACGACCAAGGAGAGTTCGGGGATGGTGAGTGTCATAAGGAAAACCGGAACCTAGAGGAAATCGAGAAAGGGGACGCGCGGAAAGGTTACGCAACTTCGTTCGGATGGATGAGGGTGATGTTTGGGAAACGGCGAAAATCGTCGGTGTTGAAGGTCAGCAAATGAGTAATGTCGTGCGACATCATCACCGCCACCAGGCGAGTGTCATGCACGTTCTTGCCCTTGACGTCGTGAGAGGTCACAAGCGACAGCCAATGGACAAAAACTGCTGGCGAGTCATCTAACAGAAGGAACTGCTCGAGAAACTGTGCGATTTGTGAGTGAGTCTTTTTTGTATCCCACCCCAACCCGTTAGCTTCTAGCGGGCGAGTTGCGACCGCCCAAAACTCAACAAGATTCTGTGAAGCGAGGCAAAGGGTTTCGCCGGTGGCTAATAAGCTCAAGACCGCTCGTGCTGCTTCCACATGTTGGGAAGCTGTTGGGTTGCAAGAACGCAGCAGGATATTAGTATCAAGAAGAATGTTCATGCGTCGTACATGCTTTCCCGCCGGAGGGCTTCATCCGGAAGAGCAGGAGCGTGCTCCTGCTTGCGTATTTCCTCAATCCACCGACGAAAGCGTTCCGCTTTTTCCTCCCGCGTTGCTGTTGCCCAAAAAGGTCTTTCCTTATCCTCTGGTCGCAGAATCACGGTGTCGTTATCGACCTCAACCACGAATCGCGTGTGCGGCTTGACCTGTTCAAGCACATCGGACGGGAGGCGAATCGTTCCTTCGTTACTGACTTCAACTGTGTGGCTCATGGTTATTTCTCCTGGCGGGATTGTACCCGTTAAGGGGAGCGCGGGGCAAGGAAGAGGGCCGTGGAGGTGGGGCGACGAAGCTCAGGGCATGACTCTGGGGTGACACGGCGAACGCATCCCTGGTGACGGCTTGATTGTTTTCATCGTCACTGACCAGTCCACGACAGACATCGGAGGTCAGCACTTCGGTGGGCTTGAAGTGGGTGCGGGTGAAGGTCGATTTGCCTGCGCCGGAGGGACCAATGAGAACAACGAGTGAGAGTTCGGGGATGGTGAATATCATGGTGATGTTGCGCGCGGCGTGCTCATGGTGGCTTTAACGGTTGCCGCTTCCTGGCGGAGCTCGGCGATTCTGCGTTGAGCGAACGTGGACTCCGGTCTGGGATGCCGTGCGAGATCCGCCTCGAACTCCTCGAATTGTCCCAGATGCAGATGCGCTCGCGCTCGTGCCTCTGACAGGTCGATCCAGTAAACCAAATTGTCCTCGTACAATGTCATCGCGTGTGAGGCAGTTGCGAGCAGGCGGCTCCAGTCTTCCAGTGACTCATACGCGTCGGCGAGCACGAGCCAGGCTTTGCGATAGTTTGCGTTCAGGACGATAACGGATTCCGCGACCCGGCGCGCGTCCTCATATCGTTTCTGGTGATGGTAGATGTCCGCTTGCAGTGTCAGGGCACTAAGCTGATTGGGGTACTCGGCCAGGACGGCGTCGATAATGCCGAGCGCTTCCGGATATGCCGTTGCCCAATGCAGCTCTTCGGCGAACCAGAGCCTCGTGTATATCCGCCCCTTGTGAGCACGGAGGTTTTGGACGAGCGAAGCGACCGCGCTGTGGACGCTGAAGTACCCGACTTCCGGGTTTTCCGTTGCACGGGGGTCTTCGGCGATTAAGGAGAGCGAGAGCGGAATACCGACATGCTTGCTTCCCCAGGCGCGCAATGTTTGTACCTGTTGTGGATACGCTTCCTCCAAGTATGGAATCACATACTGTTGTCCCCAGCGATGTTGGTTTCTTTCCGCGTAGATTTCGTTCTTTTTCTCGTTACTCATCATCCAGCGACCACGGGCGGTGCGCGCGATGTTGTCGTAATGATGGGCGACTTCATGGACAAAGGTCGAGAGCATCCAGCAGCGCAGATAGAGTTCCCACATCTCGCGGTCGGGGAGGACGGGATCGTAGACGTAGGCCATGAGGTGAATCCGCTGCGTCTGGGAGGAGTAGCTGCCCAAAACCCGGCCGTGAAAAATTTCTTGCCAGAGATTGTCACCGCGCCGTCCAGTGAAAGGGTCCGGGTCGTATAAGTCGGCGGGCGGGCCGTCCTCATCAGACTCTTCTTGGGCGTCCTTGCCTAACCACAGGTCAATGCTGACCAGTCCATCGGTAACTCCGGCTGGGAGACGGCGCATGATGCTGCGGAGGTCCTCCACGCCGGCGGGATAATGAAGGTACTTGCCCTCGTCGAGCAGGCGAATCGGAATGTCATCGGGTGAAGTCGGCAACAGTGGTACTGCCCGTCGTTCTTCGGTGACTTGTTCCTTGATCCAGCGTTTCTGTTGGAGTTCCTGGTCTAAAATGCGTACCCGGTCCGCACGTTTTTCTGGATCGGCGTAGTCAAAGCGTTTTTCTTGGAGGAGGGCGCGTCGCGTGGTGTGAATGCTGCGTGACATGAGCTTTGGGGGTTCCTTCCAATGCGGTTTATCAGTCTTCACCTGTCCGTGTCATGGCTGTTTTTCCTGGCGGGATTGTACCTGTGGAGGGGAGCGCGGGGCAAGGAAGAGGGCAGGTGGGCGGTGAAGCCCAGGGCTGGGGTGACACGAAGCCCAGGGCGTGACTCTGGGGTGACACGAAGCCCAGGGAGCTGCCCTGGGTTGACATGGTTTGCCCCTTTGGGGCGTGGGTGGGTGCAGGTGGGCAGGTGTGCGGGTAGGGCGAAGAAGCCCAGGGCGTGGCCCTGGGTTGACATAGTAGGCCCCTTTGGGGCGAGGGCAGGTGAATGTGGTCTGACCTGTTCATTAAGGCCAACGCCCTGGGCTCTTAATCCCACACGTAACGTTCGTCGTATTGAATTTCATGTCTCTTCAGCAGGACACGCAATTCTTGCTGGAATGCCTGACGGCGATGGTGTTCTCGTTGGTTGGCCACGTATTTCTGGACGATGGGCACGTTGGACACACTGACGGAGAAGACACCATAACCGTTTTGCCACGCGAAGCCGCTATCCATTCCAGGTTGAGTTTTGAGCCATTTGGAGGAGGACCTTTTCACATCTTCCACCACCTGACTCACTGTGACCGTGCGGGCCAGTTCGAAAAGGATATGGACATGGTCTTCGACCGAATTGATGCGGTTCGCGTGGCAACCAAGATTCGTGAGGACCGTGGCCATGTAGCCGTGCAGAGAGTCACGGAGGGAATCAGGGAGCAACGGGGCGCGGTTCTTGGTGCTGAACACGAGATGGAGGTGAATCTTGGCGAGAGATTGAGGCATCGCTTTTGGCCTCTTTTTTTGCCGAACACGGACCCCATCATTCCTGCCGCGATGACTGAGGTGCTAACCGTAATCGAACAAGCAGATCGTGGAGGGCCGGTTTCGCGGAAGGCGTCTCCGGCAGCGTACTGGCCTGTGCGGTGTCCTCCAAGAGGCGCAACAAACGCTCGTACTCGCGCTGATGGAACGACAGATCCGCGGCTTCGAGTGTGGCTTTCTCTGGTCCGGTCAGTTTCCGCGCGATCAAGTCCGCGAGATACGGAAGTCTAAACGTTTCGTTCAAATGCACCAGATTGGCCTCGACCTCTCCCGTCCGCATGAGATGAATGCCTGTCAGCAAGACGCGGTAGACATACAGCAGGGGCTTCACGCGATACGGCTGTTCTTTATTCAGCAGCTTCCATTGGGTGTCGGCGAAGCCCAAGTAATGGTGGCAATGATGGCGCGTGATGCAGTGCCGGGCGATGGTTTTGAGTTCCTCGTGCGCGGGGGAGGTGCGGAGCAGCAGTGGAGAATATAACTGCTCCAAGACGTAGCCATTTTTCCGCAGCAGCAGGGAAAAGAACTTTTTCGCTTCGTGCGTCACCAAATCGATTTCGAGGCCTTCACGGATATGCGACACCTCAAGGGTCTCTTGGCCAGTGTCGAGACCCACAAGTTCGGGCAGCGGCAAGAGATGCACGCCACGCAAGTCGTAGTCCGAGTCGGGCGACGGGAAGCCGTAGAGATGTGCTCCGCTGAGAGTAACAAACAACAGCGGGTAGGGCTGGACGGCGATTTCAGCGTTCACGCGCGGATCAATAGTCATGTCGTTGTCCTTTCCTCAGACCATTGAGCGCCGAGCTTTGAGTAAGAATGCGTTCGCTCGATCGTAGTCGGGGCGCTCCGGTAGTGATGTGTGTGTCAGAGCGCTATCGAACTCCTTGTGCAAGCTGAGCCGGAGCTGGTCAATCTCCGCCCACGGTAGGTCTCCGTGGCGGATACTGAGCAGGAGTGGCCGATGTTCGGCCACGCGCACCGGGACGCTGCCATCTTTGAGGATCGCGATGCCCGACATGAGCAAGCGAATCAGGTGCATCGCATGTTTCCAGCGGATCGTGCCGAGGTTCCGCACGTCTTGCCCCAGCTTGCGGAATTGCGACATGACGTAGCCATTGTAGGTTTGATACACGAGACGCGAGAGAAAGCAGGAGCGCATCGCCAGTAACTCATGCGCGAGCGGCGAGGCCATTTCCACTAATGGTGTGTAGAGACACTCCAAGATGTTCGGATTCGCCCGCAAGGCGAGGGCCAGGAATTTTTGTAGTTCCCAGTAACATTCTTGGGTCTCCTGATTTTCTAACTGTTCCGGGACGCCTCCGAGCAACCAGTGCAAGGTCGCCGGAGGAAGATAAATGCCGCGTCGGTCAGTGTCAGAAGCAGCTTCCTCCAGACCATAGGCGCGCGAGCCGACCACGCATCGGTAGATCACATATTGAGAGAGGTCCGCTATGTCCACCGGTGCGTTGGCTGTGGTCGATTGTTGTCCAGATTGTTGTCCAGATTGTTGGAACAGTTTGAGCGAGATGAGGTGCGCGCGTGGCAGGGTTGTTTCCTCACCGTCCGAGAACCGTACTTGATAGACGGGGGCCCCCTCGGTCGGTGCGCCTGTAATCACCCCAACCGTGCCGCGTGGGTGGGAAACGTGTCCGTCCTTGTTTTCAACCAACGTGACCACCTGCGTTCCGACAGGAAGAAAGGTCAGCGAACCTGGAGAATTGTCACTGCCCATGCGTAAAAACCCCCATCTGCGTGGGTGAGCCGACGACGGCATCTTCGGGGCCGATGGGGAGCAGCCGCACCGTGTACCCGAACCGTCGTGCGATGGTGGCCGTCCATTCCTGAAATTCACTCCGCGTCCATTCAAAGCGGTGATCGCGATGGCGGAACTTTCCGGCGGGTAGTCCGCTGAACTTGACGTTGTACTCCGCGTTGGGCGTGGTGAGGACCACCAGCAGTGGCCGCGCGAACTCGAACAGCACCCGCTCGAAGGCCGCGAGCCGGGGTGCGTCGAGATGTTCGATCACTTCAATGACTGTCGCGGCGCCATACCCACCCAACCGTTGGTCGCGATACATCAGTGAACCCTGAAACAAGGTGATGCGTTCCCGTTGTTTCGCGGGGAGCCGATCCAGGTGCAAGCGCTCCTGGGCGATTTCGAGTGTCCGATAGGACACATCCATTCCCGCCAACGCAGTGAAAGACGTATCGGACAGCAGCATCTGCAAGAGCCGACCTTCGCCACAGCCCAAGTCGTTGACGCGCTGGGCTTCGTGTTGCTTGAGCACGGAGACGACGGTGCCGAGACGCTGTTGGTTCAGGCTGAGTGGCGCTTCGATCGTCGCTTCTTCGACGGCATGCGTGGCCTGCGTCGTGTCGGGATCGGTATCATCCTCTTCCTGGAGTTGGGCGAAGGCTTGTCGGGCGAGGGAGCGCTGGTGCCGGAGGTAGCGATTCACAATCAGTTCGCGTTCGGGATGCGCGGCGAGCCACGTGTCACCATGTCGCAGCAGCTTTTCCACTTCGGCGTCATCCACCCAGTAGTGCTTGTCGTCATCAAGCACCGGGATCAGCACATACAGATGGGACAGTAATTCACTCAAGCGACACGTGGCGGTGAAGGTCACGGTCAAATAGCGGCTCTGCCCCCATTCGGGAAAGCGCTCATCCAACGGGGCGCTCTGGACCGTCAACGTGTAGCCCAAGGGCTCGAAGAGTTTGCGCAGGAGAAACTCCCCGCCTCGGCAAGGCAACGCAGTCAGCTTGGCGTGCAGGGGAATCGGGGTCTCGGCGAGGGCCGGGCGGTCTTTGCTGTGGCCGTTGAGCGCGGTGCCAAAGACCTGGGCGATGGCGACACTGAGAAATGATGACGCCACATACGGACGATCATTGACATACTGCTCCAACGCGAACCCTTCACCAGAAGGGCCGCTGTTCCGGCGTACCAATCCAATCGGATCAATATCCAACAACAGCGCAGCCGTGCAGCGTTCGGCGGACACTTCAGGATAGAACACGTGCGCTTGCCCGAATGCGAGGGGGAACGACTGCACGCGCGCCGGGTTCTTGTAGAGCAAATAGCCGAGGTCGGTGGCTGGATGATGTGTGGTGGTGAGGGTGAGTAACATTGTTTCGTATCGGTGGGTGTCTTTTCAGTACACTTCGTCATGGGAGCCAACCGTTTGTAATAGAATCGCTTCAGCCCCTTCATGTTGGACGAACTCGAAGAGAATCCGCAGATCATAGCCTGCACTACAAGCTAAAGTTCCTTCCATATCTCCTTTTAATTTGTGAGTTTTCAGCTTGAGATGAAAGGCATCTTCCGAAAGGAGTTCCAAGGTAATCCGAAGATCTTCCGCCACTCTAGGATGCTTTTTGACCAGGCGCTTGGCTGCGCGCGCGAACGCGCTGGATCGGAGAAGCACTCTTTTCACGACAGGACCTCTTTCATGAGTTCTTCTGCTGTGGTTGGCTGACATCGACCTTCCGCAAACTCTTGCCGCGCCTCTCGAATTTCTGCAGCCAGGAGTTTACGGCTTCGCTCAGCCACGCGACGTTGCACGATATCCATTAACGTCTCTTGTTCTTCCAGGGACAACGTATCAATCGCTTCAAGGACATCTCTAAAAGGCACAGTCTGTTCCATGAGCTACTCCATTCTTCATTGATCAGTATGGTCGATGTCTAACAAGCTTTGTTCGTTAAACTGATACAAACGCCATTGCCGCCTTCGCGACCTCGCCTTCTTGCCCCCAGAAAAAATGGTCGGCACTGGGGACGATTACAAGCGTCTTGGGCTCGGCGAGCTTGGCGAAGAACTCATTGAGCGCGGGCAATGGGCAGTAGTTGTCGTTGTCACCACTAATCAGCAATTTCGGTTTTGCGGATGGCAGGAGAAACGAGGGGTCACCGAACCCCATTGGCAAGGCAACGCCTATCAGTTTGTGGACGCGACCATCGGCTGCTCCGGCGCGTAAGCCCACCATTGAACCGAACGAATAGCCCGCCACGATCACAGTGGAAACCGCCTGACGACTCAAGAGATAGGTCACCGCCGCTTTGACATCCTCGACCTCGCCGTTGCCTTGGTCGTGCGAGCCGCCACTGCGCCCGACGCCACGAAAATTGAACCGCACCGTCGCCATGCCTGCTTGTTGAAAGGCTTGGATGAGCGCGGTCACGATGTTGTTGTTCATCTCGCCGCCGTAGAGCGGATGCGGATGACAGACGACCGCGCCAACCCGCGACGCTGAAGTTGATGCCGCATACAGCCCTTCAAGCGCGATTTCCCCAACTGGAAACAGAACCTGTTCTTCCACGGAGCCCCCCTTTTCTCATTGAGCGATCGGGCCATTGAGCGATCGGGTCATTGGGAAAAATACTTCTTCAATCACTCAATGACTCAATTCTGCCAATGACTCACTCACCCGATGACTCAATTCTGCCAATGACTCAATCACTCGATGACTCAATTTTTACAATGAAATTTCCATCTCTTCCAACTGCTTCATACTCCAGCGCGCGCAAATCCAAAAGGTCGCCACGGCGAGCGTGAGCGCGATGCCAAAACTCATGGCGATGAAGAACTGGTCTCGTGAGGTAAGCGCGAAGCGGCGGAAATTCGACATGGTCAGCACATGCACGGGCCAGGCTTCGAGCATGACGATCGCGCCGATAAATGAGATGCTGAGCACCATGTACAAGAGGCCGCCGTAGCTGGCCGCGATCTTCGCGCTGTGTTCCGCCGTGAAATTGGGGTACGCCACCCCCACGGCCATGCCCATCGCGACAATCACGAACGCCAGGACCATCAGCGTCACCGGGGCGAGCACCGCCATGAAAAACGAGACTTGGAGGAAGTAGTTGGTGAGCAACACGAGGAGTTCCCCGAAAAAGAGCAACGGGATCAGATTGACCCAAAACTTACTCCACCACCACTGCCGCAGTTGCAACGGCGCGCTCTTCATTACCCAAAACGTTTTGCCCTCTAAACTCAGGGCCGGAAACACGAACCGCACGGCGATGGAGGTGATGACGAACCCGCCGAGCGCGAGGTTGAAGAACGCGTAGACATTGCTGGTCGCGCTGATGACGGGCAGCACGCTGAAGTTGTAAATGTAGATCACAACCAGTGCCACCAACTGAAAGAGCTGCGACCACTGACCGGCGTCGCGCATGAAGGTCTTGAGGTCCTTGATGACGACGAAGCGTAAATGCGTGGGAAACGGACGGGCGAAGATGTTGACGAGCGTTTCCGACCATTTGCGTTGAATGTAGCGCCGTCGCCCTTCCTGCGCTTTGGACCAGCCCAAAGGATAGAGCGTTGTCGAAAGCCATGCGCCCGCGACCACGAGGAACAGGGCGGTGCTGAGCAACATGAGATAGGAGAACAGCGCATCACTGTCGCGCAGGCCCAGGAATGGCAGCAGTATTTCAGTGGCCCAGGTGCTGGGCAGCCACGGTGAGGACGGGGTCCGCATCGCCGCCAGAAACGCCATGAAATCAGAAAACGCTTCGGGATTGACCAACTTCTCCGGCTGCAGCATGCGCAGCAACACATACAGCAACGCCAGGAAGAGGGCGGAAAAGACCACCAATAAATCTTTCCCGCGTTGCGCGGGGAGCAGATAGGCGAGCGTCATCGTGATGATGATGCCCAGTGCCGCCGGAATCATCAGAAACGGGACGATGGTGAGCAGCGTCATCAGGTAATACGAGACTCCCGCGCCATGCACGATGCCATACGCGGAAAACACCGGGACCGTGAACAGCAAGATCATCCAAGACGAGTCCACCAGCGTTTCGACGTACTTGGCGAGGAACAGTCGTGATGGAGGGATCGGCGCGGGGATGAGCAGCAGGAGATCGTGCGAGAGAAAGAACGCCGAGAGCCCGGTAATCATGTTGCTGAACATAAGGATGGCCAGAAAGGTGAGGAACATCATGTTGAGCAATTTTTGCGAGAGCACGGGTCCCAAGTCCGGCACGGTCTGAAAATAATCGAGGATACGGTGGCAGAACCAAAAGGCTCCCGCCCAAAAGAGCACGAGCAGTGTGGCGAGGACCCAGGTGCGGATGGTGGCGCTTCGGTCGCGGCGGCGTAGGCCATTACGTAACGCGAAGAACCGAGGGATGAGTAGCAGGAGCCAACTGTTGACGATGAGGTGCCAGTTTTTGAGGGGCGTGCGCGTGATCGCGGGCGACGGGATTGTCCCGTCCGCCGATGGCTTTTGAGAAACAGGAAAGAGGGAATTGGAAACGGATTGCTCTTTCATACTTACGCTCGCAACGCTTCGATCACGTCCATCATATCGGGGGCGGCAGTGAGTTTAAGAAAAATGTCTTCCAGCCCGGACCCGCTGCCCGCTTGTTTCTGTAATTCATCAAGCGTGCCCAGCGCGATAATTTTGCCACCGAGAATAATGCCGATCCGGTCACACAGTTCTTCGGCGACTTCCATGCTGTGGGTGGACATGAAGATGGTCTTGCCCTTGAGCGTCAGCGACCGCAGGAGCCCCTTGAATAGGCGCGCGCCAACCGGGTCCATGCCGACCATCGGTTCATCCACCACGAGGATTTTTGGATCATGGAGTAACGCCGAGGCCACAACGAGTCGTTGTTTCATGCCGTGCGAGTAGCTCTCGATCAGTTCATCACCCCAGTCCACGAGGCTGAAGAAACTCAGCGACTCTTCAATGCGCGTCTGGCATTGGTCGGGCGGGACTTGATAGAGACCGCCCACGAAGCTCAAGAATTCACGTCCAGTGAGCTTTTCGTAAATATAGGGACGGTCGGGTACGAAAGCGGAAATCGCCTTGGCGGCGAGCGGATCAACGGCGAGGTCATGTCCGCCGAGGACGATGCGACCAGTGGTGGGTCGTAACAGGCCCATCATCATGCGGATGGTCGTGGTTTTCCCAGCGCCGTTGGGGCCGAGAAATCCGAAAATTTCCCCTTCGGCGATATTGAGGTTCAAGTCATCGACGGCGGTGAAGACGCCGAAGCGTTTACTGAGATGTTCGATTTGGATCATTGGTTCCTCATTCCGAAGCGGTCAGCTTTCAGCTTGGGGCTTTTCTACTTTGGCTGACTGCTGAGAGCTGATAGCTGACCGCTATTCGTACGCAATCACTTCCATTCCTATCTGGCCGATCACTTTGAGTAACGCCAGGTGCTCTTCTGGTCCACCCTGGATGAATTTGACATGCGTGGCATCGGCGGGGAATTGCTGGAAGACGGGGTCAACCGCGACCCATTGGCCGAGCCATACGTCCGCCCACGCGTGATAGTAGAACGCACCTTCTTGATACACGACCCCGGCGGCGACTCGCGCCGGTAATCCCGCGGCACGGGCCAAAGCGGTGAATAACACCGCGTGTTCGTTGCAATCGCCTTTCTTGCTGTCGAGCGCTTCCAGAGCGGTCGGCATGCCAATTGACGGTTCTTTCGACAGTGTCGTGTAGGTCCAGTCAAGGAGGAGCCGCGCCGCTTTCACCGCATCTCGTTCCGTACCCAGAATCTGCTCCGCCTGTGCGCGTAGCCGTGGGTGCGCACTCTGTACGAACGGCGTGTCCGTGAGGTCCGGTGCGAAAGTCGGATCGGTTTGCGGCAGTTGATAGGTTGTCAAGTTGGCGAGCGCTTCACTCTGAATGGTGATGGTTCCGCTGCGCATTTCTTGGCGCGGAGGAAAGGCGAACTGAGGCATATCTTTAGGGCCGATGAGTTTAAGCTGGAGATGTGTGAGGGCACGCGGCTCCGGCAAGGCTTGTTGCACGGGAATCGCCGCGGCGGAAACGAGATCAAGCGGAGTTGAATCTTCCCAGCCACCACCAAGCGCATCCTCACGATTTTCCCGTAGCAGGACCAAGCCCAATGACGCTTCTTCCTTGACAACTTTACCTTCGTGATCGAGCCAGGCGTGGACCGTGGTGCCGCCGAACCGTTCGGCGATTTTCGTGACCGCCAGTTGTTGCCCCTTGAGCGTGAGCGTTTCGGGACCGAGCGCGGTGATGCTGATGGTTTCGGTTTTCGTGGTCAGGGGATTGAAGATACTGTATTGTCGTTCCTCTCCTGGCTGGAGGGACACTCCACGCAGCATCATCTGTGTGGTTGACGGTAAATAGATCGGATCGCGCAACGGAAAAGAAAAGGGCGAGGCGTTACCCGCACTCACAATTTGTCCAGTGAGCGTGCGGCCCGCCGCTCCACCCTCAACGACTTTCCCGGTCACCTCGAAGACGATTCCTGAACTATCAAGGCGGAAGGAAAAGGATTGTAAGGCATAGCGCTGGTCGATCTCCGCGCGCACGCTGGTGCGCACCAATTGGTCGGTCTCCATCATGCGGAGCTTCATTTGGGATTGTTCTTCCCACCGGTAGCCGTGCTCGACGGGCACGAGGCGGCGATGAAAGTAGCCGATCTTCTTGGTCTGGTGATAAATGCCCATCCAGCCGTCTTGTTCCGTTGAGGCAAGACTCGCCGTGGCTGGAGCGGGAGGCGGGGGAGGGGGTGGTGGTGCGATGTCCGACACCGAGGATCGCCGCACGAGCCACAGCACCATGACACTCCAAAAGAGGACAACGCCAATGCTGATAATTCGTTTCATAAAAATGAGTCCGCTGGTTATTACTATGTCCTTATCTAAGGGGCATCGGCAGGTGCTGGGAATTTCTGTAATAGTGCCCCATGACGCACGACGCGATTGCTTCGCAGGGAATGCCCGGGCCGCCGCGCTTTTTGGCGGACCGCATGGTGGGGCGCTTAGGCAAATGGTTACGCATTTTGGGATATGACACAGCGTATCTGCCGCAACTGTCACCACAAGGACTGCTACGCGAGGGGCGACGGCAAGGGCGGATTCTCCTCACGCGGGACACGCGATTGTTACGGGAGAAAGACGCTCCCCCGCTCCTTTTTATTCGGGACAATCATTTTCGCGAGCAACTGAAGCAAGTCATTGAAGCATATCATCTCACGCCGATGGCCTTGATTTTTTCGCGGTGCTCCGAGTGTAACCAAGTGCTCGAAGTCATCGCGAAAGAGACTATCCGAGACCAGGTACCGGGGTATGTGTGGCAAACTCAGGACGCTTTCCATCGCTGTTCGGAGTGCCACCGTATCTACTGGGGAGCGACTCACAAGTTGCGCGTTTTAGCGGAACTGCAGCGTCTGAGTCTCGGAGTCTGAGAGTCTGAGAGTCTGAGAGTCTGAGGATCAAATAGACTCCGAGACTCCCAGACTCCGAACTTTCCCAGACTCCGAACTGCCCCAGACTCCCAGACTCCGAACTGCCTTAGACTCCGAACTGCCTCCGTGCCTCGTACAGCACGATAGCCGCTGCGTTCGAGAGGTTGAGGCTGCGGACGTAGGTGCCTTCCATCGGAATCGTATAGAGTTCGTCGGCCAAGAGCGTTTTGACTTCGACCGATAATCCCCGTGTCTCGCTGCCAAAGACAAGCAAATCATCCGCGCGATACTGGACTTCCGTATAGGAGCGTGTGGCTCGCGCCGAGAATCCCAACATCCGTCCCGCTGGGCGACGGGCGAGAAACTCTTGCCAGTTGGGATACGTATGTAGATCGACATAAGGCCAGTAATCGAGTCCCGCGCGCTTGAGGTAGCGATCTTCGAGCGAGAAGCCTAACGGCCCGACAAGATGAAAAGTCGTATTGGTCGCGGCGCACAGCCGGGCCGTGGTGCCAGTGTTCGGCGGAATTTCGGGTTCGACAAAGACGATGTGCATGGGGAAGTTCGGAGTCAAAGACAGTTCGGAGTCTAGGACAGTTCGGAGTTCTGGGGCTCCACCGAGTCTATAGGAAATAAGCGGTCACCAACCTTGAGCATGTATGCGCGAGTCGTGGAGTCTTCCTCCATATACGCGGTGAGTTGATAATAGGCTGGCCGCAGGAAACGCGCGGGATGTTCCTGTCCTTTGACGCGGCAATACAAGACGTGCTCTTGGCCAACATGCAAGGTGTGAGGCGCAAGCGCTTCTTCGCTTTCATCGTTGAGCCGCAACGTAAACCCTTGCTCCACGTCGCCACTGACTCGCGTAATGACATACGGCGTATCGTCGATTTCCACCGCGACGCGATCCGACCCGATAGCAATTTCGTATGTCCCTTCGGCGGTTTTGCGCAACTGCTGGCTAAACAGCACGTTGATGCGCCGGTTGTGGATGCGTTCGTCATTGGCGTACCACCAGCCGTCTTTGCCGAAACTAATTTTTCGCGTGGGATCAATTGCCCAGAATCCAGCTTTTGGCATAGCGAGTTGTTACCTGCTCTCCAGCATCAACGTCACTGGTCCATCATTCACAAGACGATGGCTCGCGGCGTGAAGAGCGTGTCTTCTCCAATGATTTGATATCTCCACGATCTTTATCGCGGTTAGCGGTCCGTTTATTCTTGATCAGCAGTGCTCGACTGATGACAAAGACTTCTATGTCCGCAATGTTCCCTTTCTCTCGATTCCCCCATGCTTCCTCAAAGTTGACTCCACTGATACCAGTGAGGATGTCGATTCGGTTCGGCACCTGACCAAGCTGAATGACGTAGTTCTCATGTAAAAAATCTTTCCGTTCAATTCCAGTATTCCCGAAGCCGAAGGCCTCAATGACCTCCATGAGTCTGGCGGCATTGTCTGAATCGCATGCGACAAAAAAGTCAAGGTCGCCTGTGTAACGAGGCCGACCATGGAACGCCAGCGCCCACCCGCCAACAACCACATACTTAACACTCTTCGTGTTCAGTAAGTGGATGAACTCGCGCAGATCGTTCGATAACGGTCTCATTGGGATTCTCCGGCATAATCAAGTCGAGGAGCATTTGCAGTTTTTCATTCCCAGAAAGGGCTCGATAGTCTTCGTACTCCGCGTTTTCTTCTTCGGTAAAAGAACGAAATTTTCGTACAATCTTTTGCATATCATGCTCCAGCCGTAAATGATGACGGAAGGGTACGATACCATAAACCTTGCTACAAAGGCAGAAGGTGGGAGGCAGAAGGACTGAGGAGAAAGGACTGAGGACTGAGCCAGAAAACTCAAAACCCGAAACCCGAACCCCAAAACTGTTCGACCTTTACCCGCCTTTACTGGCATCGCCGGAGGGCGTGGGCTATGATCCGCGCCATGTATCCTATTCTTCTGCAAGTCGGGCCGGTGACGATCTACAGTTACGGTGTGATGATGGCTCTGGGATTCTTGGCCGCCAACTGGGTGGTCAGCAAAGGGTTGCAATTTCAAGGCAAAGACCCGGAATTTTCCTCGACGCTTGTGGTGTGGGCCGCGGTCGGTGGGCTTCTTGGGGCACGGATTCTCTTCGTCGTTGAGCACTTGTCCGAGTTCTTCACGGACCCGCTCTCCATGATTTTCACCGGCGCGGGGTTCACCTGGTTCGGGGGACTGATGGGCGGTGTGACCGGCGTGACGCTGTGTATCTGGCGGCACAAGATGTCCTGGCTTGAGGTGATGGACGCGGTGGCTCCGAGTATTGCCCTTGGACATGGCATCGGACGCATCGGCTGCCATCTGGCCGGTGATGGTGACTGGGGGCCCCCGACAACGTTGCCGTGGGGAGTGGCATATACGCAGGCCATTATTGGCTGGGATTATCCGCCCGGGGTGCGTGTACATCCGTCGGCACTTTATGAGACGCTTGCCTATACGATGATCTTCGCGATTCTATGGCGCTATCGCTCGGTGCCACGAGCGACCGGATCCTTGTTTTGGGGCTATCTCCTCCTGTCCAGCATTGCCCGCTTATTGATTGAATTTGTGCGGATCAATCCCCCACTCGCCTTTGGCCTTTCCGAGGCGCAGGTCATCAGTGTGATCTTTATGACTATCGGTGCGATCATGTTGTTGAAAGGGGCTGTCGCCACGCCAGCCACGGTGATAGTGCCACCGCTGAATCGCGTCGCACGGGAGAAACAACGGTGAGAAAGTGGATCGTTCTTGGCCTCGTGGTGCTGAGTTTTGGTTTTTTGCTCACGGTGCGGCGAACACCATCACTGTCAGTGCAACCCGCTCCGGAATTTATTCTTCCTGACATCCAAGGACAAGCGGTACGGTTGTCGCAGCTCAAAGGCAAGGTGGTGATGCTCAATATATGG
>JANMSE010000516.1:0-40576 GCA_031389045.1 Deltaproteobacteria bacterium
TGTGCCAATCTTTTGTGGTCTGATTTAGTCCCACTCTCTTCTGTAAACGTAATGTCTCCCGTGAAATCCGTCACAGTTTCTCCCGCTCTGGAATGCCCCTCTGGGTACACCGCCCTCGCTTTGAGAGCCGTATCCTCCGAGTAATTGTTATTCTCATTAATCACCGTTGTTCCGACTTTCTCTAGCTTAATCTCTAGCTTAACAATCTCAACAGTCCTCTTTGCCTCCTTCGCTTTCTTCCCATTCTCTCCCTTCTTGTGCTTCGCCCGGATGGTCTTTTTTCCCGGCTCTTTGGCCACCACCTTCGCATATCCCCAGACCTCTTGGTCCTCGTCTTCTCCAATCGTCTCATCGCGGACTTTACTGACCGTCAGGACTGCCTCATCTTCGCTGGTCCAACTGATTCCCGGGTCTTCCGTCGGCCCCGGCGTCCCAATGGCAATTACCTCTTTCTCTTCGCCCACGACTAACAGCAATTCTTCTTCCTCCTGGAAGTGAACATCGACCGGCTCCGCCTCGCCGGGTGGAGCCGGCCCGCCCCCGCTGTGCCACCCCCCTTTGATGACCCCCACGCCAGGATCAGACTGCACCACAAGGCCATCTTCACTCACCGTGGCTGGGCCGATACTGACGAACATCCCCAGGTCATGGTCAAACGAATACAGCTCGGTCTTCTGCCCCGGCGCCAAGCCGTCGACATTGGGCAAGGTCATCGCCGCAGGTGGATTGAAGTGCGTGCCCGCAGGTTGAATGGTGATGATGAAGCGGGGTTGCTGGCCGAAGTTCGGTACCATCGGCACTTTGTCGGCATGGACCACCGTCACACTCACCGTGCCGCGCTTGCCGCCTTCGGGAAACGTGGCCGAGCCCGACACCACGGTGAGTGCAAATCCTGGCACTTCCTCCAGCGTCAAGGTCCCGCCGTGCGTCTCATCCACCAAGATGCCTCTCGGTGTATCAATCGGCAACAAGTACATCGGCATGCCGACCGTATTGTCCCGCCCGGCGATCGTTACTAGCTCATACTCTAACTTCGGCCACGGCATCCCATTGCGCGGCGCTACCGTGCTGCCATCGACAATCAGTAACACATGTCCCACCGGTGCGGGCTGCAACACAAACTGGCCTTGCGCATCCGACTGGGTCGTCAGACTCGTGTCCTCGACATGCAGCGTGACGCCAGGAATCGGATTGTTGCTGTTGTCCAACACCACGCCGCTGATGCGCGTCTGCGCGGGGTCCCCAGCCAATTTCCCCGACGCCACAAAGGTCGCCCGACTGCCGGGATTCCCCGCGAACGTGGCTTTCACCACGTTGTTCTCAATCCCTTCCTCTGGCCCTAACGCCAACACCGCCACCGCGCGTCCGTCACTATCCGTTGGCACGGTCAGTGTGGGTTGTCCGTCAAAGTCTCCGCCACCTTGCTTCACCGTGAACGTCACCGGTACGCCCTCCAGGCGGTTGCTCCCGGAGCCCACTACCGTCGCCACGAACGGCTGCGGCAACGGCTGGCCGATTACTCCCTCTTGATTGTTGCCCGCATCCACCACGATCAATCCCGGTGGTCCCGGCGTCGCCGTCGCACTGAACCGCGTCTCCCCGACAAATCCTGCCGCCGTCACTTCCACCTGATTATTCCCCGCCCCGGCCCATGTCCCCACCGTGAAGCGCACCACCGCTTGACCAGTGGCATCGGTCAGCACCGTCAGCGAGCGCCCACTGCCACTTGCCGTGCTCAGACTGCCGTCGTTGCGTAACACGCGAAATTGCACCGCCTTGCCACTCGCGGGTGCTCCATTCTCGGTCAGGGCCACCACCAACGGTTGCGGCAACAGCGTGCCCGTTCGCGCCGTCTGATTATTGCCAGAGACGACCGTGATTGTGGCTGGCGCGGCGGTATTCACCGTGACATTGATCTGTTCGGTGTCCACATTGCCTGCGCGGTCGATGCCGGTGCAAATAATGGGATTGGCTCCCGCCGTCAGCGGCACTGGCGTCGCCACAAACGCTCGATTGGCGATCTGCGCTTGCACACCGTTACATTCCACGCGCGCTTCTTCCACATTCACCGCGCCTACCACCACGTCGTTAATCATGCCGGTCACCGTCACCGGTGCACTTGTCAACACCGCGCCATTGCTCGGCGTCTGAATCGTCACTCGTGGCGGCATGGTATCCAACGTCACCGTCGTGCTGGCCGTGCCCACCTGTCCGGTAGCATCTCGCGCGACACATGTGAGGATATTATTCCCTTCATCCAACGGCACCGTCGCGCCAAAGCCGCCATTGCTCAATCCGGCTGGAATGTCATTACACGCCACAGCTACCGCTTCGGCGGACACGGTCCCGGTCACGGCAATCGGCGTGCGATTGAAGGCGGACAGTGGCGGCGGCGCGGTGATAGTGACCGCTGGTCCCGGCTGAAAGACCACGACCCGTTGCACTTGCGCACTGCGCCCGGCACGATCTTGCACCTGCGCGACCACGGTATTGCGCCCCGGCTCTACTGACACGCTGCACTGAAAACTGCCGCCACTGACCGTACCCGGCACACCATTGCACGTGACTGCCGCTATCCCTGACACTGCATCGCTCACACTCCCAGTGACCTCCACGGTGGCCGTCCGCACCAGGGCACCCGCTGCCGGAGTCATTATCGTTATCAGGGGATTGGTGAGATCGAGATTAACGGTGGCCGTCGTGGTAGCCGAATTCTCTGCCACATCCGTCGCCGTGCCTGGAAAAGTTTGATTCGCGCCTTCGGTGCTCACCGGTGTCTGTGGCGTTGTCGTGGCTACTCCGGACAAAGCATCACTCGCGATAAAACTCACCATCACGGGCTGGGCATTCCAGCCCGCCGCATTGGCGGCCGGAGTGAGCACGGCTTGAAGTGAGGGAGGAGTCCGATCAATATTGAACGTCACCGCCGTCGTGGTGGTATTTCCGGCCTTATCCGCCGCCGTGCCATTGATGACTTGAGCGGCACCGTCCGTACTCACCGTTCGTGTCGCCGGACAGGTGGCGATGCCACTGCCCGCGTCGGCGCAGGTGAAGGTGACTGTCACCACGCTGTTGTGCCACCCCGCCGCATTGGCGGCCGGCGTCACCACCGCTTGGAGTGTGGGAGGCGCCTTGTCGAGATTGAGCGTCGCCGTCGCCGTGGCGGTATTGCCCGCTTTATCCACCGCCGTGCCACTGATGACTTGATTGGCTCCGTCCGTACTCACCACTCGTGGCGCGGGACACGTCGCGATGCCACTGCCCGTATCCGCGCAGGTGAAGGTGACTGTCACCACGCTCTTGTGCCAGCCCGCCGCGTTGGCTTGGGGAGTCACGCTGGTACTGATGGTCGGTACCGTGCGGTCGAGCACGAGACTGCCCGCGCCACTGGTCGTCGTGCGCAAGACTTCGTCCTCTCCGTCCTCTCGCAGCACGGCTTGCACCGTCAGAACAATACCGTAACTCCCGTTCGCTAGGAGAGCCCCGGCGGTGTTCCGTCCATTAAAATCAGTCGCTAGTGGCACCGTCACGGTGCGGTTGCGTGTACGCGCCACCACGCTCTGTCCAGTAAGCGCGCGCACGGTGGTCGTCCCTTGACGAATCGCGAAGGTCCACTTGAGGACGACCTGAGCACCGTCGTCGAGGTCGAAGCCGTCCTCTTCCGTCGTGGTCAAGGTAGCTGAAGCGTTCAGCCGGGTGGGCGGGGTTGGTGGAGCGTAGAAGGCTGGGGTCGCGGTGGGAACCGTTAGATTCAGCGTCACGGTGAAGTCAGCCGTTGCTAGCACCGGGACGCCGAAGAACCACAGGCAGAGAACGAGGAAGAAACGGGGAAACGGGGAAACGGGGAAACGGGGAAGGACGCGGGGTCGCTGAAAGAAATTCAACGCCAGGTGTGGTGGTCGTCATCGGTTCAGTACCACGCTGTGGTGGTGATGTCGTGCCCAGGTGCTCACTCCGGCTCTCTCCTTGTCTCGGTCGCTGCCCTTGAAAAGTCAAAGGGCATGACCTGATTCAGTGATACTCCGAACGGTGCGCTAGTCAAGCGAAAAATACGGCGATGGGAAAAGAGGTATAAATTTGCTGGTCACAAGCGGTAATCGCATTGCGACCCCTTCCCCCTCACCCTCACCCTAACCCTCTCCCAGCCGGGAGAGGGAATTTTCGCACGAAAAGACTGCGAGGATAGTTCGCGCTTGTTGCGCGTCCTGTTGAATCTGCTGGATCAATTCTTGAATCGAGGAAAATTTCCGCTCTCCGCGCAAGTGCTCCACGAAACTCACGCGCACCCGTTGGCCGTAGAGGTCGGCGGAAAAATCAAAGAGGTGCGCTTCAATCGTGCGGGTATTCCCGCCAAACGTGGGGTTCATTCCGACATTCGCCACCCCCGGCACGTCCGTCTCCCCGACGCCAACTCTGACCGCATACACCCCGTTGGGCAACAACAGGTCCGCCCGGGGGCGCAGATTCGCCGTGGGGAAGCCAATCGTGCGCCCGCGCTGAAACCCTTTCTCGACGCGCCCACTGACCGCGTAGGGACGACCAAGCAGGCGGGTCACGGTTGGCATGTCGCCGGTACTCAGCATTGCCCGCACGGCGGTACTGCTGACTTCCTGGCTCCCCGCCATCACCGGTCCAACAATCTCAACCGCGAACCCATATTGGTCGCCAAGCCGGAGCAGGGTCTCCGCTTGTCCCGTGCGGTTATGGCCAAAACTCACATTGTGACCGACGATGACCTTTTCCACGCCAATCGCTTCCACAAGATGATGTCGCACAAACGCTTCCGCCGTGAGGAGGGAAAACGTCGTAGTGAAATGCTGGACGATCACCCCCCGGACCCCGGTCGCGGCGCACGCCAGGAGTTTTTCCCGAAGACTCAAAATAAGCGGAAGGGGCTTCTCCGGGCGCAGAACGGTGAGTGGATGGGGATGAAATGTAAAAACGAGTGAGGTGCCTTGGCGTGCCTGGGCGTCTTGGACAACACGGCGGAGGATCTCCTGATGGCCAACGTGCACGCCATCAAAATTGCCGATGCTCACCACTGGGTGGGGAAAACGAGCATGGGAAAGGATGTGGCGGATAATCTCCATAGTCACGCCCGCGTCACTCCCGTGACGGAGGATGAAGGGTATTAACGGCCTAAGCTTTGGAGCTGTTCGCGAGCATCCTTGACTTGGCGAGAGTTCGGATAGTCATTGATCAGTTTTTGCAAAATGAGTCGTGCGTCCGTCTTATCGCCAATCTCGACAAATGCCTCGGCCTGGCGCAGCAGCGCGGCGGGCGCTTTATCGCCCTTGCGGTATTTGAGGACCTCATTGAATTCGAGAATGGCACGGTTGTGGTCCCGACGGGTGAAATAACTCTCACCGATCCAAAACTGAGCATCATCCGCCATCTCAGAGGTAGGGTTCTTGCGCTGGAAGGTCCGAAACTGCTGAATGGCCTCGGTATAGCGTTGGTCAGCAAGCGCCTGCCACGCCGCGCGATACTCGTCTTGCGCTTCGAGCGGTTCTTTCGCCAAAGAGACTTCATCTTCAGGGGGTAGGGCCAGAGATGGTGGAGGAGGCGGTGGCGGTGGAGGAGTGATCGCCGCCTGTGGAGTCTCCGTGGGAGAGGGAGGAGGAACAGCTTCCGGGGTGCGAGGCCGGGACATCGGGGGTACGACTGATGGGGGCGGTGCTTCTCGTGGCACGGTCGCTTGCCGTTCCAGGGTAGCAATACGTTCTTCGAGCGCGCGCACTTGTGGAGAAACCGCGGAGCGGGTCCTGGCAGCCCGGTCAACACGATGGCGGAGTTCTTCAATTTCGCCACGGGCTTTCGCGAGCTCGCTACGAAGCGCTTCCGAGGCTGCCCGAGAATCCGCCAGTTGCGCTCGCATGGATTCACGCACGCGTTGTTCGGCTTGGATATCGGCCTGGGTTGCGCATCCATTGATCCAGAGGAGGGAGGTGAGGGTAAGCAGAGATGTCGCGCGTTTCATAAGCAGTAGATGCATTTTGAGATACTACGAGTTGGGGTTAGCGACTCACTAACTGAAAGTGGGCACGGCGATTCTGTTGCCAGCAACTATCATTGGCATCACGACACGTGGGCAACTCTTCACCATAACTGATAGTCGAAATTTGTCCGGTTGGTACACCGAGGGTGACTAAATAATCGCGGACCGCCTTGGCGCGTTTGGCACCAAGCGCGAGGTTATATTCAACCGTTCCGCGCTCATCGCAATGGCCTTCAATCTCGACCTTCGTTTCTCGATTTCTTGTGATCCAACTGGCGTTCCGCTGCAACGTATCTCGCGCTTCTTGCGATAAATCAAACGCGTCATACTCAAAATAGATGTCTTGTAATGGACCGCCGCCACTGGTGTCACGATCTCCGCGAATGCGCTCACCGGCTCGCGTTTCCGGATCTCCCGAAGCCAGGTCCCCTTCTCGTGGCCCAGAGCCGCTTACACTCGGATCACTCGGGCTCCCAAGGTCGCTCTCGGATGGCGGAGGAGTTTTTTTCGGGCACCCACCAATGGTCAAGGCAATCAAGAATATGCCAATAATCCGCCAACGCCATAGGTTCGTATTCCACATCACTTCTTGCTCTCCCTCTTCCCGCACTGTGCTATTCGAGGCGCGGAGACCACGCGGGACTAGTATCATCTCCCCCCCCACTGGTCAATTGTTTGACACTCTGTCCATCTTTACGGGCGAGGTGTAAACGACCACGCACCGAAAACACGAGATACCGTCCATCCGGGGACCAAGACGGGTCTTCCCCCGAGGCAATCTCTCGGGGATCCCCCCCACGCACCGGAATAGTCATAATGCGGAAGCCCCCAGAGCGAGTCGTATAGGCGATCGCATCGCCCTTCGGCGACCACGACGGAGAGGTATTGTAATCACCACGGTACGTCAGTCGTCGCACGTTGCCACTCTCGACATTCATCACGTATATCTGCGGTCCCCCGCCGCGGTTTGAGCAGAACGCGAGAGACTGGCCATCAGGAGACCACGTCGGCGATATGTTAATGCCAGACTGTTCGGTCAACTGTCGCACTTTACGACCCTCGGAAGACAGCAAGAAGATATCCGAGTTTCCCTCTTGCTCAAGGCTGGCCGCGATCCGAGAACCGTCTGGAGACCAACGGCCACCACTGTAGCCGACCGCGGCAATGAGCCGAGTCGGGACTCCGGTCTGCAGGTCAAAAACGTGGGGATATGGCCCCCCTTGGCGATAGGAGCAATAGCCAATCCTGTTCGCGGACGGACTCCACCCTGGGCTCAGGCTAAGGCTCTGGTCTCGGGTCACAGCGGAAATTTGCGTCCCGGACACATCGGTGATGTAGATTTCCTTGGCTCGCCCACGGCCACCGCGTGTCGAGACAAAGGCGATGCGCGAGTCGAACGGTCCTAATTCCCCCGTCAGCATCAAGAGAATTTGATCAGCGAACCGATGCGCCATCCGACGCACATCCTTGCGTTCCCCACGATATCGTTTGCCTCCAAGCTGCTTGCGTTGGGCGACATCAAAGAGTCGGACTTCGAGCACCAGGGAGTTCCCTTCGAACAGAAATCCGCCCTTCACGAGAGCCAATGCGCCCCGATCCGCCCAGTACTGAAAGTTGATACTCTCAGGCGTGACGCCTTCCCCAGGGGTGTCCCCTTGTGAAGAATCAAGCACTTGAAAGTAGCCGGACAAGTCGAGGTCTCGGGTCATCACGCCAGTAAAATCCGTGCTGAGTCGCGGTTCGCCTTCGCCACCGAGAGGACTCAACGGAGCCACGGCAATGGGGATTGTGCGTCCCCCGCCCTCGCCGGTGATTTCGAGTTTGATCTGTGCCTCCACCACCGGAAGGGGCACGCCACTCAAGAGGATGCCAACCACCATCCCAATCCACACCCACCGTCGTCTTACGATCTTGATCCTACTCATAGATTACCTAATCCGTTCTTCTCCACTGAAGGTGATCTCAACTTTTTGGGTCGCGAACTCTTCGCGATATGGCTCTGGCGGCGCGGGAAAAGGACTCGCCTTTCTCACCGCGCGGAGGGCCGATTGGTCAAAGACGTGATCACCGGAGGAGTCGGCTAGCTCGGCTTCCATCACCTCACCATTGGACTCCACCATGAAACGCACCACCGCGCGGAGGCCAGGTCTACGTTCCGCGAGAATCCACGCCTCTTTCACTTTTTGTTTGATATGTTGGGTATACGCGATAAATTCCGCGCCATGTCCACCACCTCCGCCGCCCACAGCCTCACGGGAGCCTCCGGCCGGCTCCTTCCCCGTCGCCCCTGGGGCCTCGCGACGAGTCCCCCCATCGCCTTTGCCTTCCGCTTTTTCCGTCACCCCTTGTCGTACGCGTTCAAGGGCCGCGGCAATCCCCTGCTCTCGTCCGGCTGCTTCTTCCTTGGCGCGAATGCGTTCCACCGCCGCCAAGAGCTGCTGTTCGCGTGCGCGCGCCTCCCCGTCTTCCCGCTCCTCGGTTTTTTGTTCTTTCGCGTCAGCCGAGGAAGAGGGTTCCGACTTCTCCGTCGTTGTTCGCTTCTTCTCCGGTTGACTGTTTTCGACGGACGCGTTCTTCGTCTGGCGTTGCTCTTTCTCAGTCGGATTCTTTTCGGACTTCGGAACAACCTTCTCGGGCTCTGGTTTGTTCTCGGCCTTTTCGGACTTCTTGACCACTTTCTCAGGCTCTAGTTTGCGTTCAATCTTTTCGGGTTGCTTGGGTTCCAGTTTTTTACGCTTCTCTGGTAATTTCACCTCCTCTTTGGGCTTCGCGGGTTCAACCGGCTTCGGCTTGACGGTCGGCGGCGCTTGCCGAGGTGGTGTGGCCGCGACGACTTTCGGGGTTTCTTTCGGAGGCTCTTGCGCTTTAGGGGCTAGCGATTCTTTGGGCTTAGGCGGCTCCACCTCCTTCCGCGCCCGCGGGGGCTTCGGTGGAGGAGGGGGTTCTTTCACTTGGATTTTTTCTCGTTTCTCCCGCACGGGCTCCACTGGTCGTTGCGCCGCCGGAAATTCTTTCGGAGGTTCCTTATGTGCGGGTTTCGGTGGTGAGGGCTTTTGCTCCGCGGATGGACGCGCGGAGGAACCCGACGTCGCTCCGCCGCCCCCGCCTCCGATGGGTCCCAACACCGCGGGACTCACCAGTTCGACGGTGTGCGCCAATGGACGTGGGCTTGATTCCGAGTCCTTACGGCCCGTGGCCATGAGAATCAAGACAATCACGACGACATGCAGCAGCGCGGACACCGCCACCATGTGGCGAAGTCCACCGCGCGGTTGCGGTTCGGGCTCTTGGGCCTCGGGTCTCATCACTCGTCTCGCAATGGCTCCGTGACCATTCCCAGTTTTTGGATGCCCGCGTTGCGGACCACCGCCATCACCTCGACCACTTTGCCATAAGGCACGCCCTTATCCGCGCGGAGGTAAACTGGGCGGTTCGGGGTTTTTTGCGCGATTTCACTCAACCGTTGTTGAAGGTCACTGAGCGTGAGCACACGTTCATTGAGATACACCTTCGCCTCGCGGGAGATGCTCACAATGAGGCTCTCCTCCTTACTGTCCAACACACCGGTCGACACTTGGGGAAGGTCCACGGCGACCCCTTGCTGAAGAATGGGAGCGGTGACCATGAAGATCACCAACAATACCAGCATAACGTCAACCAGCGGAGTAATGTTGATTTGCGAAATGTTCTCTTCTTGTTGTTGATCGAAAGCCACACCCATCCTCCGCACAACCCAAACACCGCAGGCTAGAGAAAGTGGCGTTCGGCGATATTCAGAAACTCCGCGGAAAAATTTTCCATGTCCGCGGTCAGCACGCGATTCTGTCGACTAAAATAGTTGTACGCCATCACCGCCGGAATCGCCGCGGACAACCCTACGGCGGTCGCGATCAACGCTTCGGAAATCCCTGGAGCCACGGCTTGAATACTCGAACTTTTGGTGACCCCTAGACCACGAAACGCATCCATGATCCCCCATACGGTGCCAAACAATCCAACGAATGGGGTCGTGCTCGCCGTGGTCGCGAGAAACGCTAAGCCGCGCTCCAATCGAGTCGTTTGCAGGCGGATCGCTCGTCGCATCGCGCGCTCAATGTTTTCAATGCCGCCCTCATCAGCCCCCGCCGGTTCCCCTTCAGCGGAAGCGCCTTGTTTGCGCACCCGGGTGATCCGCATCAACTCTTGATACCCCGCGCGAAACACTTGCGCGACTGGGCTCTCTTTCATTTCGAGGGCCGAGGTGTGAATGGCGGAGAAGTTTTTTGTTTCCCAGAAGATCGCCGCGAATTGCTCGGATTCACGCTTCGCTTGGTGGATTTGCTTGAACTTGAAGAGCACGATCCCCCAACTCACCACCGAGAACAGCAAAAGCAAATAGAGCACTCCTTGGACCATGGGCCCTGAGTGCGTCACCATGTCGATAATACTGTCTGGCTGCGGAACCGTCTCCTCGGCGATTTGGGCGACAACCCGCAGAAACAATCCATCCATTTCTATACAACGACCATCCCTTCCTTCAACACCGCGGTACCGGTTGGCATCACTGCTGCCCTCCCAACTCCGTTACGAAAGTAATACATGCAGAAACCGCAACGAGTCAATTCACTCACGCCCAAGACCACACAGTGGTTGCCCCCTTCCCTTGACGCGGCGAGAGCAATCAGGAAGGATGTCCGCCACTTCACACTGCACATCCGGGGGTACTATGGCGGTACGAGTGGGCATCAACGGCTTTGGTCGCATCGGTCGCAACGTCTTGCGCGCCAGCATCAACGAACCAGGGCTCGACTTCGTGGCGATTAACGACATCACCGACGCCAAAACGTTGGCGCATCTCTTACAGTATGATTCCGTCCATGGCCGCCTCGACGCCGAGATCAAGGCGGACAAGGACGCCCTTACCATCAACGGGAAACGTATCCAAATCTTGCAAGAGCGCTCTCCCGCCAATCTGCCGTGGAAAGCCCTCAACGTCGATATCGTGCTTGAGTGTAGCGGACTCTTTACCGACCGAGACCACGCCGCGGCGCATCTCACCGCCGGCGCGAAAAAAGTGCTCGTGTCCGCTCCATCAAAAGGAGCCGACATCACCCTCTGTTACGGAGTCAACCACACCTCTTACGATGCCACCAAACATCACGTTATCTCCAACGCCTCATGCACTACCAACTGTTTGGCACCGGTCGCGAAGGTGTTACACGACACTTTTGGCATTAAGCGCGGGCTGATGACCACCATCCACGCATACACGAATGACCAGCGCATTCTCGACCTCCCCCACTCCGATATTCGTCGCGCCAGAGCCGCAGCCCTCTCCATGATCCCGACCAGCACGGGCGCCGCCCGTGCCGTGGGCGAAGTGTTGCCGCAACTGAAAGGCAAGCTCGACGGCATGGCCGTCCGGGTTCCCACCGCCAATGTCTCGGTGGTCGATCTTGTCGCCGAACTCGAAAAACCAGCCAGCGAAGCAGCCATTAACGGAGCGATGCGGGCCGCGGCGGAAGGGCCGCTCAAAGGCGTCCTCCGCTACTGTGACGAGGAGCTAGTCTCGGTTGACTTCAACGGTAGCTCCTACTCCTCGATTTTCGATTCCGCCTTGACGAAGGTCATGGATAACAACTTTGTCAAAATTCTTTCGTGGTATGACAATGAATGGGGCTTCTCGAACCGGATGCGCGATGTCGCGCTCTATCTGGGAAAGAGCTTGTAACGCATGGCCATCCGTCGTTCGCTGATCGCTGGCAACTGGAAGATGTTCGGCACGCGAGCCGAAGCGGAACACCTCTTGTCCACGTTGAAAACGCGGATTGGTCGCCCAACCGATCGCGAGGTCATCATCGCCCCGCCGTTCACGTTGCTGGAAACGGCCTCGCGGCTGTTAGCCGGAACCCCCATGCGTCTCGCCGCGCAGAATCTTCATTGGGAGCCGCAAGGCGCGTTCACTGGTGAGATTTCCGGCCCCATGCTCAAGGACGTGGGATGCTCGCACGTGATTCTTGGACACTCCGAACGTCGTCAATACTGCGGGGAAACGGACGAACAGGTCGCGCAAAAGGTCGGTGCCGCGCAACGAGATGGCCTCATTCCCATCATCTGTGTTGGCGAAACACTGGTGCAGCGCGAACGTGGAGAAACCACGGCACTCATCTCACGTCAGGTACGGACCGCCCTGCATGGACAGGAGCAAACGAACTTCTCATCGCTCATCATCGCATACGAACCAGTCTGGGCGATTGGGACGGGAAAAACCGCCACTCCAGCGCAAGCGCAAGAGGTCCATGCCGCCATCCGTGCCACGTTAGCCGAGCTCTCAGACCGCGCGACCGCGGAGATGGCGCGGATCCTCTACGGCGGGAGCGTGAAACCAGACAATGTGGACGGCCTCATGGCCGAAGCGGACATTGACGGCGCGTTGGTGGGCGGAGCCAGTCTTCAAGCCGAGGCCTTTGCGCGGATCATTCAGTTCCGCTAAGGTGCCCTTCCTATGTGGACAATCTTTTTAACGACTCTTCACGTGATCGCCTGTATTTTCCTGGTTATCGTCGTGCTGCTGCAGAAGGGCAAAGGCTCTGATGTCAACGCGGTCTTTGGCGGCTCCAGCCAAACCATCTTTGGCAGCTCCGGTGCGGGCAATTTCCTGACCAAGCTCACCTCGGCAACCGCCATTGTCTTCATGTTCACTTCATTAACCTTGACTATCGGCAACACGAAGCAAGGAACCAAGAGCGTCTTCGATGACGTTCCAGCGGAGACGACAACGCCAGCCACACCAGAACAACCACCAGTCGCCACCCCACAAGCGGAAAGCGGTGCGCCAGCCGTGACGACCACCACAAGTACAGAAAAGCCAACGGCCACGGCTCCAGCGACCGGTGTCACTGCCACCACAACGCCAGCGAGTGGCGTCACCGTGACCACCAGTCAAGTTCCAGCAACACCAGCGGCAACACCACCAACAGCCCCATCAGTTACCCCAGTTCCGGCGGCACCAAGCGCGGCAGCCTCACCTGCAAGCCCCAAAGCCCCTCCGACGAGTGAAAAGAAATAAAGGACATATCTCTCAATCTCCCTCCTCCTCTTCCAGCCGGGAGAGGGCACTTGGAAGCAACCGCGCTCCTCTTCGCGAAGGCAAATGACATGCACGCGGTCCCCTCCGCGTGCATTCTCCGCCATCCACCAATCGCGAATCCGCAACCCAAGCCGTTTACCGATAAATCTCCGCCCCACTCTGGCGAAACTCTTCCGCTTTTTCCTTCATCCCGGTTTGCAGCGCCGCCTGTTCGTCCAATTGCTTCTGTTCGGCGTACTCGCGCACATCTTGCGTGATCTTCATCGAACAGAAATGCGGTCCACACATCGAACAGAAATGCGCTACTTTGGCCCCTTCCGCCGGGAGCGTGGCGTCGTGGAAATCACGAGCGGTGTCTGGATCGAGCGACAGATTAAACTGGTCCTGCCACCGGAACTCAAACCGCGCCTGCGAGAGCGCGTTGTCACGCAGTTGCGCGCCAGGATGCCCCTTGGCGAGATCGGCGGCGTGCGCGGCGATCTTGTAGGTAATGACCCCAGCCTTCACGTCTTCCTTATCCGGTAAGCCGAGGTGCTCCTTGGGCGTCACATAACAAAGCATCGCGCAACCGAACCAGCCGATCATCGCCGCCCCAATACCAGAGGTGATGTGGTCGTACCCCGGTGCGATGTCGGTCGTGAGTGGTCCAAGAGTGTAGAACGGGGCTTCGTGACATTCCTGAATTTGTTTCTCCATGTTGACCTGGATCATGTGCATCGGCACGTGGCCGGGGCCTTCGATCATCGTCTGCACGTCGTGTTTCCAAGCGATCTTGGTCAGCTCACCGAGTGTTTCGAGTTCGGCGAACTGCGCTTCATCGTTCGCATCGGCGATGGAGCCGGGCCGCAGACCATCGCCTAAACTGAACGACACATCATACGCCTTCATAATCTCGCAGATTTCCTCGAAGTGCGTATAGAGAAAATTTTCCTTGTGATGCGAGAGGCACCATTTGGCGAGGATCGACCCACCACGTGAGACGATTCCGGTCATCCGTTTGGCCGTCATCGGCACGTAGCGCAGGAGCACACCCGCGTGGATCGTGAAATAATCCACGCCTTGCTCCGCTTGCTCAATCAGCGTATCGCGGAAAATCTCCCACGTGAGTTCTTCGGCTTTGCCGTTGACCTTCTCCAACGCTTGATAAATCGGCACGGTGCCAATCGGCACTGGCGAGTTGCGCAGAATCCATTCGCGGGTTTCGTGAATGTTCTTGCCGGTCGAAAGGTCCATGACCGTGTCACCGCCCCAACGCGTCGCCCAAATCATCTTCTCCACTTCCTCTTCAATGGAGGACGCAACCGCCGAGTTACCGATATTCGCGTTGATCTTCACCAGAAAATTCCGGCCAATAATCATTGGCTCTAGTTCGGGATGGTTGATATTGGCGGGGATAATGGCGCGCCCACGCGCGACCTCGTCACGCACGAATTCCGGCGTAATCACCGGGGGGATACTCGCCCCCCAGGAATTACCGGGATGCTGCTGCACGAGTCGGGCATGGCCGTTGCCTTTCTTGTC
This sequence comes from Deltaproteobacteria bacterium, assembly GCA_031389045.1. GTDB lineage: Bacteria > Desulfobacterota > Binatia > Bin18 > Bin18 > JABFSC01. The sequence continues at coordinate 14,589 of JANMSE010000516.1, forward strand.
GGCTTCACGCCGCGCCAGCTCGCGGGCCTGGTTCTCGCGAATGGCGATGAATTCCATTTCCGGGGTCACGAGGCCTTGCCGTGCATAGTGCATCTGGCTGACGTTCCGGCCCGCGCGGGCACGACGCGGGAGGCCAATATGTTGAAAGCGCAGCTCCTGGAGCTTGAGGTCGGTTGCCCGTTGGCGTCCGTACGCGGAAGAGACGGTGGTCAGTTCTTCCGTATCGCCACGGGCCACGATCCACTCCAACCGGATCGGCGCGAGACCGTTGCGAATATCAATGGTCACGTTGGGATCGGTGTAGGGACCAGAGGTGTCGTACACGATCACCGCGTCGTTCACCTGCGCGCCGATCCGTCCGTTGCCGTTATGAACAGGCGCTGGGGTCAGCGAAATTTCCCGGAACGGAACACGCACGCCAGGCTGCGTTCCCGTGACATACACTTTATGTGACCCTGGCAGCGGTGTCGTGGTGAGTTGCGGTTGCGCGGCGTGCGCCTCCGTGTGAGTTCCGTTCTGCCCATTCTGTTTCATCTCAGTCGCCCTCCTTCAACATACGCGTCAAAAGGAATCTGCCTAGATTCCGGTTGCTAACGAACGATCGCAATGGGGAGGGAAATTGTGTGGATCAAGACTAGGCAGACGCCGTGTTCCCTTCGCTGGCATTACCCAGAGCAGGTTCCAAGGGTCGATGAGCTTCAACATCAAGCCCATCCTCTCAGCCACGACTTCGGCTCCCCTTACGGCCACAAGGCCGGTTGCGTGGAATGCTACGCCCCCTCGGATACACTGTCAACGCTTCACCACCAGCGATACGCGGGCACGCCCGCTACACAAAGGAGCACGCCGAAGACACATGCATGACAGGTTCGGCACATGTCCAGCCTTCACATCTGAAGCGGAATCACCAGTAAGACCAGTAGGTTAAAAAGAAACAGCAACCCGCTGAGGATACAGCAGTACCCAAGAATATCACCAAACCGCAGCCCCGCCACCGCGAGAATCGGGATCGCCCAAAAGGGCTGAATGAGATTGGTCGTCATATCCCCGTAAGCGTAACTCAGAGTGACAGTTGGGATCGAAACGCCGAGCGCTTGTCCGGCGGGAATGAGATACGCGGCCTCGACAATCCATTTCGACCCACCAGACGGCACGAAATAGTTGAGGATCGCTGAATAGACATAGACCACGATCGGAAACAGTCGCGGTGAACTGACGTTGACGAAGAAGTGGGTCAATACACCGCCCAGCTCGGTGTAGGACATTAACCCAAAAATGCCGCCATACAACGGATACTGGATCACCACGCCCCACGTGTGCTTGATCCCTTCCTCGCACGCGTGCAGAAACGATTTCGGATGCCAGTGCAGGAGCATCGCGAGCGCGAAGAGTACGAGATTGTAATTGTCGATGGTCCACGCTTGCGCCAGGCCCACCTTTCGCACCTGGTACCCGAAGTACGCCAGCATCGCTCCCCCAGTAATCAGCGACCATCCTGGCCACCACTCCATCCGGTCCACTGGCGACATCACTGTTGGTTTTTCCTTCGTCCGGTTGGCTGTCTCCAAACGACTCGCCTGTTCCTCCGAGACAGTCAGCATCTGGGCGGCTGGTGGCACCAGCGCGGCCACGATCGCCAACCCGACCAATCCCGCGAGCACGGCATACACCAGATTAAACGGGGAGAACATGGTCCGACTGGTGGGAATGAGTTCGTGCAAAACGCCGGCTTTGAGCAGAAAGTTATCGGGCGTGGCGATAATAAGCGGAGCCGAGCCAGAGAGGCCAGTGTGCCAGACCGTGCCAAGACCGAGATAGGCACATGTCACCAGTAGCCGAAAATCGGCTCGTGGATTAGCCCGCACCACGAATGGCAGAAACGCCGCCGACACCACCAAACTAAAGGCCCAATTCAACCACGCCGTCAGGGTCGAAAAGAGCCCCATTAACAGAATCGCTTGACGTGGGTGCTCGGGGTTTGGCCGTGACGCCAGCCATCCCAGAAAGCGTTTGAGCGGTGGCGAGACCGCGCACGCATAAGACACCACCATCATCAGCGTGAACTGCATCGTCAACGCCAACAGGGCCGACAATCCCCTTCCCCACGCATCAAGCGCGGCCCCAGGCGTCGCGCCTCCCGCGGTCATCGCCATCATGGCGACGGTCATGGTCAACACCACCGCGATGATCCACGAATCCGGCACCCAGCGTTCGGTCAGTCGCGTTAACTCAAGTCCAAGACGCGCGAGTCTCCCCATTGTTCCTTCCTACCCTGTGCTTTTGTCAGCGCTCAGCCGTCAGCGGTCAGCTTTCAGCGAAAACAAGGAGCCCTACACTTTAGGCTCTCTGGATTGAGTGAGAAGTTGGACAAACCCCTCCCTGTTTCTTTGTCTGGCTGACGGCTGAGAGCTGATAGCTGAACGCTTACGGCTTTTCTCCGCCCACTGACTACTAGACCCCTCTCAGAGCGACTGCTAAACGGGTCCCTTATCCGCTTCATCCGAGGAGCGCAACGACACAGCCCATCCAGGTTCCGGGGAGGATTTCATGCCAGAACGTGCTCTTGAGGGCATTCGTATTATTGAATGTGGTCACTTGGCGTCCGCCGCGTATGCCACCAAACTCATGGCCGATATGGGAGCGGAGGTCATCAAAATCGAAGAACCAACCGGTGACCAGGCACGCCAGCGCGGGCCCTACCCTGGCCACGTCCCACATCCTGAGAAAAGCGGGTTCTTTTTGTATCTCAATACCAACAAGTACGGCGTCACCTTGGATTTGACCCATCCGCGCGGCCAAGACATTTTTCACCGACTGCTGAAAGACGCCGACTTGCTGGTCCACAATTATCACCCCACGGAAATGGCTCGTCAGGGACTCGACTATGAGGCCCTGGCCAAGGTGAATCCCGCGCTCGTGATGACATCCATCACGCCCTTTGGCTTGAGCGGGCCACACAAGGATTATCAGGCCACGGACCTGACGCTATGGAACGCGGGCGGAATCGCGTACCTCAACGGTGGCGGGCCAGGAACGGACGACATGCCGCCGTTGAAAACGTTCGGCCAGCAGTCCGGCTATCAAGCCGGGGTCAATGCCGCGATTGCCTCACTGGGCGCGCTGTTTGGGCGCCTCACCACCAAAGAAGGGCAGCATATTGAAATCTCGACACAAGAAGCGTTGCTCTCCATCCTAGAGCTGACGTTCGAGTTCTTTCCTTACATGGGGATGGTCGCCTCGCGCCTTGGGCAGAAGCCAATTCAGCCGCTCGATTTTCTTGAATGTAAGGATGGCTGGATTTTCCTGTGTTGTGTCGAAGAGCATCAGTGGAAAAATTTTGTCGATGTCATGGGCAATCCAGAGTGGGTCAACGAACCGATCTTCGGTGACCGTTTGAACCGCGCGGCCAACTGGGACGCCTTGGGGCCACTGCTACAAGACTGGGTCAAGGATCAGTCGGTGATGGACTTGTACCATCTCTGCCAATCGCGGCGCGTGCCGATTGCCCCGATCTCGACGATGGGCGATTTATTCGCCAACGAGCATCTGAAAGCCCGCGGGTTCTTCGCCACTATTACTCACCCAGAGACGGGACCGCTCCAGTACCCCGGCGCGCTCTATAAATTTTCCGAATCGCCGTGGGACATTCGTCGGCCAGCGCCGTTGCTTGGACAGCATAACCGCGAAGTGTATGGACGGCTGGGAATGTCACCAAATGAGATTGACGATTACCAAAGGCAAGGGGTGATGTAAGCAAGAGACAAGGGGAAGAGGGGAAACAGGGCAAGAAGAAACGGGGACAAGGGGAAAGGGACAAGAAGGAAAATGGGAAGAAATAAGAAAAGGAACTCTTCGTTTTTCGTCTTCCGTTTACCCTCTTACCCGTTTACCCTCTTACCCTCTTACCCTTGTCCCCTTTCGCAAAATCGAGCATAGGAACTAAAGAGAGAACGTTATGTCACACCGACCGTTAGCAGGTATCCGCGTCGCTGATTTTAGCTGGGTCTGGGCTGGTCCCTTTTGCACGCTGCAATTGGCGCATCTAGGGGCTGAAGTTATTCGGATTGAAACCGCCACGCGCCCGTGTATCACGCGCCAGATCCCGCCGTGGCCGAACGGGCAGCCTGGACTCAACCGTAGTGGCTATTTCAATCAGTACAACCAAGGCAAACGGTCGCTCACGCTCAATCTCAAACAGCCTCAAGCGCTGGAGATCGCCAAACAAGTCGTGGCCAAAAGTGACATCGTGGTGGAAAATTTCGCTGGCGGCGTCATGGACCGCATGGGGCTTGGTTACGAAACACTGATACAGCTCAAGCCCGACATCGTGATGATCTCCCTGTCTGGGTACGGCTCCACTGGCCCGGAGAAAGAACACATCTCGTATGGACCAGCGCAGGTCCCGATGAGCGGGATGTCCTCCCTGACTGGGTACAAAGGTTGGCGGCCAATGCACGTGGGCATCTCGTATGGTGATCCCAACGGCGGGCTGCATGGGGCGTTCGCGGTCCTCTGCGCGCTCATGTACCGCGCTCGGACGGGCAAGGGGCAGTATATTGATTTGTCACAATGGGAAACTTCAACGGCGATGGTCGCCGAGGGACTGCTTGATTACAGCATGAATGGCACGCAACCCGAACGTGATGGGAACCACGATGCCTATATGTCACCGCATGGCGTGTTTCGGTGCGCGGGAGAGGACCGCTGGGTCAGTCTCGCGGTCCGCGATGAAAACGAGTGGCGGCGTTTCTGTCACGTCATCGGACAACCAGCACTGGCCACTGATCCACGTTTTGCCACGCTCAGCGCGCGAAAACAGCAGGAAGATGCCCTTGAGGCGCTGATCACGGCCTGGACAACGACATACTCTCCTGAAGAAGCCACCGCGCAACTCCAAGCGGTTGGCGTTCCAGCAGCCCCGTCGATGAGTAATAAAGACCTCTCCACCGACCCGCACCTCAACAGTCGCCCCATCTTCACTTATCTCGATCACCCCGAGGTCGGCAAACAGCAACATGTTGGCATCCCCTGGCAACTATCGAAGACCCCGCTGGCGGTTCAACGCCCGGCCCCTCTCTTGGGGCAAGATACGGAGTACGTTCTCCACGATCTGCTCGGCTATAGTGCGGAGGAAATCGGCGCGATGAGAGCGCAACAGGTTTTGACGTAGAGGAGTCCGAGGAGAAGATTGTCAATCCTCCGCGTGCACCCCAGACACGACTACGCCGCCTCCGCCGCTTTCTCTCGTAGCCAAAGATTGATCAACGTCTCTGTCGATACGCCTTGTCGTCGAGCCTCGACTCGTAATTGGGTCAGGATATCCTTGGCCACGGCGCAATAGACTCGACTGGAACGTATCGCCACGTCGACCTCGGTGTCTTCCATCAGGTCCTCGTAGTCGGCGCTGCTGTGCGTATCCCAAAATTCCTGAAAATCATCAATGGACTCAAAATTTTCCGGCAAAGGAGTTCGTTTTCCTTTCAATGCTTTACTTCGCGGCATAAATTTTTCGTTCCTTCCTATCCATGTCACGAGCACTCAGGATAAGAGCAGCTCCTGTCCGCTTATGAACAAAGAACACGGCCATATAGCGCCCAGCTCCGGTCCGGCCCAAAGCACGGTAGACATCTTCGCCACGGAAATGGCCTTTCTTCATCTTCCTGATATTCGGCTTCCCCATAAAGACGTCATCGACTTCCCATTGTGAGACGCCATGCTTGCTCTCAATTTTTTCCACTAACTCGTCGAGCCAGATGAGACCAGTAATCCGCATACCACATCTCGCTCGACAATGGCCCGACGCTAATGACGGACCTACAGTCCGAGTTCCTTCAGCAGCACCGGACTATTGGTCCATCCCTTCGTCACTTTCACAAATAGTTCCAAATAGACCTTGCAATCGAAGAACGCTTCCAGATGCACGCGCGCGGTTTGCCCGATTTCCTTCAGGCGCGACCCGCCTCGTCCAAGAATGATCGCGCGTTGCGACGGACGCTCCACGTAGATCACCGCGCGCAACACCAGCAGACGTTTTTCCGGCTTCTCGGTGAATTCTTCGACGAGCACGGTCGCGGCGTAGGGAATTTCTTGCTGGGTTTGCAGCATGACCTGTTCACGCACGATTTCCTGCGCGATCACCCGCTCACTCTGATCGGTCAATTCATCGCTGGGATATAACGCCTCACCCACGGGCAACGCGGCGAGGATGGTGGCGAGCAGGTCTGGAACGTTTTCCCCACTGCGCGCGCTAACCGGCACGATTTCGCGCTCCGGCAACAACACCGCGAGTTGCTCCAGTATCGGAAGCAACGCGGGTTTGGCCACGAGGTCAATTTTGTTGACCACGACCACAACTGGCCCTCGCGCGTCCTTGAGTCGCTGGGCGATATCCCGGTCTCCAGGAAGCAATCCCTGTTGAGCGTCGACGAGAAACAACACCACGTCGGTATCCTGCAAAACGCCAACGGCGACCTCGACCATGCGTTGATTCATTAAAGAACCACGTGGTCGGTGAATCCCCGGCGTATCGACAAAAATCAGTTGCGCCTGTGGGAGGGTGGAAATGCCGAGCAGACGAGTCCGTGTGGTCTGTGGTTTGGGGGTGACGATGGCGACCTTCACCCCAACGAAGGTGTTGAGCAGGGTCGATTTACCCACGTTGGGGCGCCCAACCAAGGCCACGAACCCGCAGCGATACGACGATTCAGGAGGTGGAGAAGCGACAGATTGACGTTTCACGATTGATATTTCACGAGGTAGGGGGAGTGCCAAAAACAATCTTGATGACTCGACGACGTCCAACTTGGAGAATTTTCTCGCCTTGCGCGGGCACCTGAAAATCTTGATCCGTGACCACGACTTCATCCAGCCGCACTCCACCCTGCTGCACCAACCGACGGGCTTCACTGGTGGATTTCGCAAACTCGACAGCCTTCATAAGCTGACAAATCCACACGGCCTCTTCTTCGCCCGTCCAAGTAAAGGTTTCAAGGTCACTCGGCAGTTCGCGCCGCTGGAAGCGTTGGGTAAAATCCTCGGCGGCGCTCACGGCGGCGGCTTCGCCATGAAACCGGGTGACCAGTTCCATCGCCAATTGTTTCTTGGCGTCTAGCGGATGCACCTGCTCCTCGCGAATGGCCTGCAAGCGGTCGAGGGCAACGGTGCTCAGCAGTTCATAATACTTGCGCATCAGCGCGTCGGAGATCGACATCACTTTGCCATACATCTCTGCTGGCGGGTCGGTAATGGCGATAAAGTTGCCGAGGGACTTGCTCATCTTCTGGACACCATCGGTCCCTTCTAGCAACGGCATCGTGAGAATGACTTGGGGTTCCTGACCATAGGCGCGTTGCAACTCACGCCCCACCAAAAGGTTGAACCGTTGATCGGTGCCACCCACCTCAACGTCGGCCTTCAGGGCCACCGAATCGTAGCCTTGGACGAGGGGATAAAGAAGTTCGTGCACGTGAATGGGAATGTTCTCACGAAATCGCTTGGCGAAATCATCCCGTTCGAGCAGACGGGCGATGGTATAATGCCCACACAGGCGAATCATATCCGCCGAGGTCAAGGCATCGAGCCATTCTGAGTTGAACCGCACCTCGGTCCGTTGCGGATCGAGAATGCGAAACACCTGCTGGGTGTAGGTTTGAGCGTTCTGGTGGATTTGTTCACGTGTGAGCGGTTTGCGAGTTTCCGAGCGTCCGGTGGGGTCGCCGATCATCGCCGTGAAATCGCCAATCAAGAAGATCACTACATGACCCAACTCTTGAAATTGCCGCAGCTTGTTGAGCACCACGGTGTGACCAAGATGGAGGTCGGGTGCGGAGGGATCGGCGCCCAGTTTAATGCGCAACGGTTGTCCACGTTCAAGTTTGCGGCGCAGTTCTTCAAGTGGAATGATGTCCACCGTGCCGCGCTGAATCTCTCGTATCTGTTCGTCTACTGAGCGTGTCATAATGTGTTGGAGAACAGGTTACGGGGAACGGAGAGAAAGGGGACGGGTTACAGGGTTCGGGGGACGGGTTTGAATGAGAGAAATATGAGGTCACTCTCACGTCTCCTGTCCCCCGTAACCTATAACCCGTCCCCTTTCTTCTATCGAGCAAAGTCCGTCGCCCGAGTCTCACGAATGACCGTGACGCGGATCTGTCCCGGATAGGTCACTTCATTTTCGATCCGTTTGGCGACTTCGCGTGCCAACAGATTCGCTTCACCATCGGTCACGGAGGAGGGGTTCACAATAATCCGCACTTCGCGGCCCGCTTGGAGAGCAAAAGACTTCTCGACGCCAGTGAATGAATTACTAATGGTTTCTAGCGCTTCAAGACGACGAACATAGCTCTCCAGCACCTCGCGGCGCGCACCTGGACGCGCTCCGGAGAGCGCATCGGCGGCATCAACAAGTGGAGCTAAGACAGTTTCCGCCTTTATCTCCTCATGGTGCGCCGCGATCGCGTTCACGATTTTCGCGGACTCGCCGTATTTCCGCGCGACTTCACCACCAATAATCGCGTGCGACCCTTCGATTTCATGCGAGACCGCCTTGCCAATGTCATGCAGTAAGCCAGCGCGGCGGGCTTGCTTCTCATTCAAGCCCAATTCCGCCGCCATCACCCCACAGATGTAAGCGGTTTCAATCGAGTGCATCAGCACGTTCTGCCCGTAGCTATAGCGATACTTGAGCATCCCCACGAGTTTGATGATCTCCGGGTGCACACCGTGAATTCCCAGTTCCAACACCGCGCGTTGCCCGGCATCGCGGACCGATTCCTCGACTTCTTGTTCGGCTTTCTTCACGACCTCTTCGATACGGCCCGGATGAATACGCCCGTCGGACACGAGACGTTCAACGGCCACGCGGGCAATCTCACGACGGATGGGGCTATGGCTCGAAATGAGCACGGTTTCCGGTGTGTCATCGACAATGAGATCGACACCCGTGGCGGCTTCGATGGCTCGAATGTTTCTGCCCTCGCGGCCAATAATTCGGCCTTTCATGTCATCGCTCGGCAGGTGGACAACGTAGGCTGTGCGCTCCGACACGAATTCGCCGGAGAGTCGCTCCACGGCGACACTAATAATCTTCTTTGCGCGCCGTTCCGCTTCTTCGCGGGCTTCTTCTTCGATGGTCATAATGCGGCGAATGGCTTCATGGCGGGCGTTTTCGGTCATCTGCTCAATCAGCTTGCGCGTCGCCTCATCGCGCGTCATCCCGGCCACTTTTTCCAATTGCGCGCGGGTCTCTTCGATCAAACGGGCGTAGGACTGTTCCTTCTGTTGCACCGCCTCTTCTTTGCTCTTCAGCCCCTGATCGCGACGTGTCAGGTCACTCTCGCGATGTTCCGCGACTTCCGCGCGTTTCTCCAGTGCCTCTTCACGGTTTTGCAGCCTTTTTTCCGTCTGTTGGATATCCCGTTTCCGCTCGCGGATTTCTTTTTCCGCATCCGCCTTCGCCTGGACGATAATATCTTTCGCTTGGACTTCCGCCTCTTTCTTGAAAACGCTGCCTTCTTTTTTCGCCTCCTCTAGGATTAATGCCGCGGTTTGCTCAGCCGAGACAATGAGTTGTTGCTGCTGTTGTCGCCGAAGGAGTGAAAGTGCCCACATTCCTCCCGCACCAATCAGCATTCCAATAACCAGGAACACTATGGAATCCATGAATATCAACCTCCTTCCAAAACCCCACGGTAGGAAAGTATCAGCTCTACCGCGAGGGGCCTTCCCCTCTTCAGTGATCCTCCTTTGTGAGAAGGGATCAGACCATCGCTGGGAGAGTTGTACCAGACAGTTTCTTCCCCGGATAGATGGTTTTTCCATCTCTCGGAGAAGAAGATGTCAATCTGTGATGAAAGGTGGAAGAGAACTAGTGGTCCACCAAGGCAGAGGACTGTTTAGGAGGAGGGGGGACCGTCTTTTTTTCTATCGCTGACTAAGGGTGCGACAGACGAATATGGAGAGATCGTACCGTTTACCCGCTTGATGTCGTGGGCTCCTTCCTCTCGTTCACTTTGTTCAAGACGCAGGAGGATCTTCGCCGCCGCATATTCCGTCTCTTGTCGATTTTCCTCTTCTCGGCTCATGACTTTGTGGTATTCATCCGCGATTCCGAGAGCGGCCATAATGGCGACGCGGAGCGGAATCGTGGCTTTCGTACTCCCCTCAACCTGCCGCATAAAGCGATCGACATACGCCGCGAGCGACTTGACGTACGCTTCTTCGTCTTCGCTGGTGACCGTGAAAGTCTGACCATAGATTTCAACCTCGATCAGCTTTTTCATCGCCGTATTCCTTCGTTTCCTTCTTCATTATTGGAGATCAAGCCCCTCAAAACGGCTCATCAGCCGTTCAAGAAGCTGCCTCATCTCATTACGTTCCTGTTCGTATTGCCGCAACCGTTCTAGCAATATCGTGTGTTCGCGGTCGCGTTCAGTCAGTCGTGACAGGAGTTCGGTTTTTTCGTGACGTACCTGCTCATGGCGAGCAAGAAACCCATCAATTTTTTGTTCCAACAATTTGAGATTTTCGAGTGCCATACTGTAATAATCTGAAGTGAAAGTTGAGGTTCACCCTATAAAGCCCTGCTTTCCCTGTCAAGTCAAAGTTCGGTTTCTTCTTGAGAAAATAACGCATCAACAAACTCTTCGGCCGAAAAATCCTGCAAATCCTCCACTTTTTCCCCAAGCCCAACACAACGGACGGGAATCCCCAGCCGTTCCGTCACCGCCAGGATCATGCCCCCTTTCGCCGAACCATCCATTTTCGCCAGGATAACTCCAGAAAGCGGAAGTGTTTGTTGAAAAGCGAGCGCTTGTTGAAGGGCATTCTGCCCGGTGGACGCATCCAAGACCAGCAGGATTTCATGTGGCGCTCCAGATAATTCGCGCGCCACAATGCGGTGTATTTTCTTTAACTCTTCCATTAAGGGGCTTTTCGTGTGGAGACGGCCCGCGGTGTCAATAATCACCACGTCAGTTTTGCGAGCAATCGCCGCCCGAATACCATCGAAGGCCACCGCCGCCGGTGACGCGCCGCTTTGATGCTTGACAATATCGACTCCGATACGCCCAGCCCAAATTTCCAACTGTTCACTCGCGGCGGCGCGGAACGTATCCGCGGCCACCACCAGCACTTTTTTCCGTTCATGAGAGAAGCGCGAGGCTAACTTCGCGATCGTCGTGGTCTTCCCTACCCCATTTACCCCAACCATGAGCATGACCCAGGGACGAGGTTCGCCCACCAGCGGAGCGACGGGAAATTTCCGCAACAGCGCCAGCATTTCCTCCTTGAGATAGGCCCGAAGCGCACTGGCATCTTCCGGCTTGTCTCGCCGACACCGTTCACGCAGCCGCTCAATCAACTGAGTTGTCACCTGGACGCCAACGTCGGCCCCAAGTAACGCTTCTTCCAACTCGGCGAAGACTTCTTCACTAATCGGACGGCGGCGGAACAACTCGCCAAGAGGAGTAGTCAAAACACGGCGCAGACGAGCAAGGCCACGTCGCCATATTCCCGGTGACTTGGTCGGCACCTCGGCCTCAGAGGTTTCTTCCGCGGGTTCGCTACTCACTTCTTCTTGCTGAAGTGGGGCAAGCGCCGCCACCTCGGTCGGTTCCGGGTTGAGTTGGAGTTCCAGCTCGACCGCATTCGTATCCGTCGCTGTGGGGAGTGACGGTTTTTTTCTCCAGGGAAGCCATTGCGCCATTACGACATACTCACGGACACGATGGTCGATACGCCAGCCTCTTGCATGGTGACACCATACAAGGTACTCGCCGCTTCCATTGTGCGCTTATTATGGGTGACTAAAATGATCTGGGTCGTCTCGCTCATCTCGCGGACCAGTTGATTGAACCGTCCGACGTTCGCATCGTCCAACGGCGCGTCCACTTCATCCAAGACACAGAAGGGGCTTGGCCGAATCAGGAATAGGGCAAAGGTCAAGCTCAACGCAGCGAGGGCTTTCTCGCCACCAGACAGCAACTGGAGCGAACGGAGCCGTTTCCCTGGTGGTTGCACCGCGATCTCAACCCCACTCTCGGCCAGATTCTCGGTATCGGTGAGGGCGATATGCGCTTTACCCCCTTCCACGAGGTTGGCATACACTTCGCGAAACTTCTCATCGACTAACTCAAACGTGTCGCGAAAGCGCTCGCGGGACTCGCGGTTCAGTTTGGTGATGGTGTTTTGCAAGTCCTGCAATGAGTGCTGTAAATCGTGCTCTTGCGTTTTCAGGAACGTATACCGCTCCTCTTCTTGCGCGAGTTCGGCGGCGGCACCAGGGTTGACTTCGCCTAACCGAGTAATTTTCTCGCGGAGGTCCTGACGGCGCAGTTCCACTTCACCCATTTCACCGGGCAATTCGGGATACTGCTCCAAGACCTCGGCGATCGCGGTCGCGTAGCGCTCTTGGACGGTGGCTTCACCATGCTCGCGAGCCACTCGCTTTTCCGCGCTGGCGATGTCCACTTGCGCCTTCTCTTCTTGGGCGCGTGAGTGAGTCGCGCGCAGTTGCTCCAGCCCCGCTTCCGCGGTGCGACTCTGTTCCCGTAAGCGTACGCACTGAGACTGTTTCATCGTGAAGGTTTCCACAGCGAGGGCAAGGTCAGCTTCGTTTTGCGTCAACAGTTCCGCCAACTCCGCCAGACTGCTCCGCATGCGCGCAATTTCCGCGCTCGCCGTTTGGACATCTTTATGGCAGATCGTGTGTCGATCGGTGAGTTCTCGCTGTCGATCCTGCATGCGTTGGCGTTGCCCACGTATCCCTTCGAGTCGCTCCCTGCGCTCCGCCGCGCGGACGCGCACTTCATCACTCAACACGCGTTGTCGCTCGACCCCAACTTTTACTTCCGCGACGGCCTCTTGCGCCGCGGTCAACGCCGCCTCGCGCTCGATTCGTTTGGTTTTCCCCGTCGCCTCCTGCGCTTCGCGCTGAGCGATCTCTTGTCGCAGCGTCTGCATCTCACTTTCCAGGGTCTGCTGTTCGTAGGTCACGCTTTCATACTTGTCCAACAAACGCCGGTGCTCACCTTCCAGTTTCCCCGCTTCCCGCTGGAGCGCTTCGCTCTCTTGCCCCAGGGTACGTGCTTCCGTTTCGAGCAAAGTGATTTCCCCTTCAATCTCCTGCTGTTTCTTCTTGAGGTTTTGTCGTTGCAACACCAGCGCGGACACCACGCCCTCATGTTGCTGCCGCGCGTCTCTGAGATCGCGGATTTCACGCCGTCGTTCGAGCAAGGCTTCTTGTGCCGACCCTCCGCTCCCACCGCTGATGATCCCTTGCGCGGTAATCACCTCACCGTCACGAGTCACGAAGGTCTGGTGCACTTCACTCTGTTGCCAGAGCGCCAGAGCGCTACGCAAATCAGGCACCAATACCGCATCCCCAAGCAGGGTCTCCGCCACTTCGCGATAACGGGAATCCACCGTCACCAAATCAATCAAGAGTGAGGTCCCCTGCCCCACCGTGTGGACACTGAATTCGGCATGACCATTCTGGCCGTTGCCGTGCGGGCCATGTCCGTTGGAGCCATGCCCGTTGCCGTTCAATCGTTTCGGACTAAGCGGGATAAAACTGCCGCGTCCAGCCTGGGTACTGCGTAGATATTCCACCGCTGTGAGCCCGTTGGCGGCATCGGCGACCATGACGTATTCGAGTTTATCGCGCAACACCGCGGCCACGGCCCGCTCGTATTCTTGCGGCACATCGACCATCTGCGCCACCACGCCATAAATCCCGCTCTCGGTCTCTCCACCTCCGCCCGACAATTCCGCCATCCCAGCCATGATCGACCGCACCCCTGGGGAGTAATGATCGTAGCCTTGTTCCAGCTCTTCGAGGGTGGCAAGCCGCGCGCGGAGTTCCGCTTGTTTCGCCCATGCCGCGGTCAATTCCCCATCAATTTGCTCGCCGGTGGTCCGTGTTTCCCGCAACCCATCACGCATTTCGGCGCGTTGCCGCTGGCCGATGGTCAACCGTTCACGAATCGCCGCCGCGCGGCTTTGCACGGTGGTCAGCGTCAATTCGGTCTCCGCGCGCAACTGTCCCACGCGTTCGGTCTCGCGCGCCAAGGTCTGGAGCCGTTGCTCGACCTCGGACGCACGCCGCCGGGCATAGCTCAACGCATTCTGTAACTGCGCCTCTTGCGTGAGCAGATTGACAATGTCCGACTTGATCTCTTCCGCGCGGGCTTCTCGTTCACGCAAGCTCTGTTGGAGCCCGCCAAGTTCCTGTTCGTAGGTGCGTAGGAATGTTTCGTCTTCTTGGAGCCCCTGTTGAATCTCGGTGGCGCGCGTATCCAGTTCCACCACTTCGTCACTCATCTGTCGCAGCTTGTCCGTGAGGCCGACGATCTCTTCTTCCGCCGTGCTCACCCGCGCGGTGGCTCGCTGTTCCTGCTGAATGAGGAATTGCTTCTTCTGTTCCCCTTGCCGCAAGGAGCTTTCGAGCGTCCGGCGGTGTTCTTCAACTTCATGTAGCGCGCTCTCTTCTTGACCGAGGGTCGCGACGATATCCACGCGTTCCGTCTGAATTCGCTGCTCCTCTTGGACCAAATGTTCTTCTTGTTGCCGGAGTTCTTCCCGACGGCTATCAAGCGCGGCCAGCTCTTCCGAAAGGACTTGATAGGTCCGACAAAGCAACGCCAGATCAATCGCCTTGAACTCATCTTGCAGCGTTCGATACTGCTCCGCTTTCTTCGCCTGTCGTCGTAGTGAGGCTAACTGTCGGTCCATTTCGCGCAAGAGGTCCGCTACGCGGGAGAGGTTTTCTTGCGTCCGCTCCATTTTCCGCTCGGCCGCCACTCGCCGACTGCGGAACAAGCTCACACCCGCCGCTTCTTCAATCAGTAAACGAATCTCTTCGGGTTTCGCGTTAATGAGGTGATCGACCCGTCCTTGCTCGATAATCGAGTAGGCTTTGGTTCCCGCGCCCGTGCCGAGGAAGAATTCCACGATATCCCGCAAGCGGCACGGCACCTTGTTAATGGAGTATTCCGACTCGCCGGAGCGAAAGTAGCGGCGCGAAATCATCATCTCGCTCCACTGCGTGCCGATCGGGCCACCACTGCCGACAATGGGGTCGGTGGCATCATTTTCCAGCAACAGATTCACTTCGGCCATGCCGAGCGGCGAACTGCTCTCGTTTCCAGCAAAGACCACATCGCTCATCTCTTGGCCACGCAGATGACGCGGGCTTTGCTCACCAAGTACCCACCGCAACGCGTCGATGACGTTGGATTTGCCGCACCCATTGGGTCCGACAATCGCGGTGATGCCTGCTGGAAAACTCAGGGCGGTCTTATTCTTGAAGGACTTGAAGCCCAGCAGCTCTAGTTGCTTAATCCGCATCTTCCCCACAACGCCTCCAATATCCCCCACCAGCTTCTGGGTGCCGCTGGGAGGGATTTCCTCAAGGGATATGGACCGGAAGGTCCGCGCGCCACCATATATTGTGGTCGACGAAAAAGCTATTGCTCTAACAGTTCCGTATTCCAGTACGCGGCATCCACCATATTCAGGTAGGGACGCCACTCGTGATAGCGCTTGAAGCTAAAGGTTTCGAGCATGAACGGGGTCCACTCCGGGCGAAACGGTTTACGAATCAGGCGCATGCTCGCTTCTTCCGGCATCCGTCCGCCTTTGACGCGGTTACAGGTAAAACACGAGCAGACCATGTTTTCCCAGGTCGAGAGTCCACCTTGGGAGCGAGGGATGACATGGTCAAGGTTCAGCTCCGAGCGCGGGAGTTTTTCACCGCAATACTGGCAGGTATTATTGTCGCGGGAGAAGACGTTGAAGCGACTAAAGCGCACTTGGCGCTTAGGCACGCGATCATAGCCGATCAGCAGAATGACCCGCGGCACGCGAATCACCCGATCCACTAAACTAATAGTGTCATCGTCGCGGACGGCGGCGAGGTCGCTCCAACTATTGAAATCGAAAGTACGGTATTGATGGTCAACCGCTTTCGCAATTCCCTGATAGAGCAGGCAGACAGCACGACGGACTGAGGTCACATGGACAGGGAAATACGACCGATTGAGGACCAAGACCTTCGTGGATAAGACGCTCATTCCCTGCTAAATCCTTACAGCAACAGGTTTTTCGAGCCGCTACAGTAACTGCCGGTGGTGTCTATGTCAATAAGAAAGGCAAGTCTGGGGCAAGTCTTGCATAAGTCCCGAACTCGTCTAGGGCAAGTCGCAAAAAGTCTTACGTGAGTTCCAACCTCAGTTCTCAGTCCCCTCTTACTTTTGACTTTTACCTTTGAGGGAATTCAGACCCGTGCTTAAAACAAAAACCGCCGTGTACTCACATTGAGTGCGAGTCCCATCGCGATCATCACCGTCAGCAGCGACGAGCCTCCGTAGCTGAGAAACGGCAGCGGCACTCCCACAACCGGGAGAATCCCGATGTTCATGCCAATGTTGATGAGCAATTGCCAAAAGATGATGGCCGCGCCACCGACGGCGACGCACGACCCGAAACGATCGCGCGCTTTCCAGGCGACCACCAGTAACCGTGTCAACAACATCCCGTAAAGGGAGAGCAGAAACACGATCCCCACGAATCCCCATTCCTCGGCCAACACCGAAAAAATGAAGTCCGTATGCTTCTCCGGCAAAAAGTCAAGCTGACTCTGCGTCCCTTGCAGAAAGCCTTTGCCCCACAGCATGCCCGACCCAATCGAAATCTTGGACTGAATCATGTGATAGCCAGTGCCGAGCGGATCGCTATCGGGATTGAGAAACGACAGGATTCGTTTCTTCTGGTACGGCTTCATGTATTGCCACAGCACGGGCAGCAACCCTCCGGCGGCGACAGCAAGCGCCGTCAGCGCACTCGTCCGAATACCGGCGACAAAAATCACGGTCATCGCCACCAGCCCAAGAATGGTCGCGGTCCCTAGGTTCGGTTCGATCAAGACCATCCCCACTGGAATGGCGATCAAGATTCCAGGAAAAAGGAGGTCACGTAAGGTGTACCCATCGCTGGGCGCGATCCGCTGAAAATACTGGCCCAGCACCAGCAGTAACCCAATCTTCGCCAGTTCCGACGGCTGGAGCGAAAAGAAGCCAAAATTGATCCAGCGTCGTGCTCCCCCACCAGAGGAGCCCAAGATCGGCACGAGGAGGAGAAAGACC
Source organism: Deltaproteobacteria bacterium (assembly GCA_031389045.1). GTDB lineage: Bacteria > Desulfobacterota > Binatia > Bin18 > Bin18 > JABFSC01. The sequence continues at coordinate 31,730 of JANMSE010000516.1, forward strand.
AACGTGAGCAGATACCAGAGATATGCCGTCTGCTCGAAGCGACGATAGTCAACAGCAAAGGCGATGAGCATCCCCATCATCCCGAGTCCCACCCAACTGAGTTGCCGTTTCGCCAGCGAACTGAGGGCCTGCCCCCCTTCGTAGGTGGCGCTGTAGACCCCCAAGACCCCAATCCCCACGAGCGCCATGACCAAGAGAAACAAGAGCCAATCAAAGTGGTCGAGTAACCGCCTATCGAACATGAACATGGGCCTGGACCTTGGGGGTGCGATCACGGCGAGTGATATTGAAGTACGTATCCAGCACGGCCCGCACCGTGGGGGCCGCGACCGCGCCCCCCCCAGCCCCCGCATGCTCAATAATGCACGCCACCGCCACCTCTGGCGCATCGGCGGGGGCAAAGGCGATAAACCACGCATGGTCACGGAATTGACGGGGGAGTATCTTGCCTTTGCCGCGCGTGCCGGAAATGACTTGCGAGGTCCCGGTTTTCCCCGCCACCAGAATGTCCGGGAGCTTAGCTTTGGCCCCCGTACCGCCCCTCCCATTCACGACATCCAGCATCCCGGCTTGCACCAACCGCATGGTTTCGGGACTGATGTGCGTTTCGTGCAGCACCACTGGCGCATAGTCCGTCACCGTTTCTCCATCCGCGCTCAACGACTGTTTGACTAACCGGGGGCGATAGACCGTGCCACCATTCGCCACCGTGGCCGCCACCACGGCCATCTGCAAGGGCGTCGCGGTCACGTAGCCTTGCCCAATCACGACGGATAACGTCTCCCCGGCCTGCCACGGCGCACCCAGGACCCGTTTTTTCCAGGCGGCATCGGGAATCAGTCCGGTTGCCTCATGGTCCAGTTCAATCCCCAGTGGCTTGCCCATCCCAAACAGCCGGGCATAATCGGCAATCCCTTGAATGCCCAGTTTTTGGCCGACTTGGTAGAAGTACACATCACACGAATGGGCAATGGCCTGACGCAAATCGAGGCTGCCATGTCCGCGGCGTTTCCAACAATGAAAAACGCGGCGGCCAAAAGGCAACCCACCCGAACAGCGAAACCGCGTCGCCGGCGTGATGATCCCTTTTTCCAGTGCCGCCGCCGCCATCATCACTTTGAATGTGGAGCCTGGCGGATATTGTCCCTGGACCGCCCGATTATTCAACGGCTTTAATGGATCATCCAGCAGCGCCCGCCATTCAGAGGTGCGAATTCCACGGGCGAAGAGATTGGGATCGAAGGTCGGCTGACTCACCATCGCCAAGACCTCGCCGGTCTGCGCGCCAAGAACGACAATCGCCCCTTCTTTCCCTTGCATGGCGGCTTCGGCCGCGCGTTGCAGTTCCACGTCGATCGTCAAGGTCAGGCTTTCCCCTGTTTTCGCTTCTTCTTGCCCCAACATTCGCAGGCGCTGCCCGCTGGCATCAACCTCAATCTGCTCGCCTCCTCCTTGTCCTCTGAGGCGAGACTCCAAGCTTTTCTCGATACCGAATTTGCCGATCAAGTCGCCGAGGTAGTACTCGGGAAATTTCGTTCGTTCCTTGACATTCACTTCCCCCACATACCCAAGCACGTGAGCAGCAAGACCATCGGGCGGATAGACACGTTTCGAAGCGACCTCAACACTCACGCCCGGAATTTCTCGCTGATGCGCTTCCACTGACACTAAGGTCTCGCGCGGCACATCTTTCGCCAACACCACGCCCTGATAGGGAGGGCGACGCGGATCACGTGGCAGCTTGTTGTCCGTGAATAATGCCTGTTCCGCTAAATACGTCGACATAGTGCTCAGGGTGTCGTTCAGATCAGGGACGGCTTCGGGGATCAGTACGACATTGAACGAGGGGCGATTGTCCACAAGGACGCGGCCATGACGGTCGGCAATGAGCCCACGCAATGGTGGCGTCCGCTTCAGACGGAGGCGATTGTTTTCCGAAAGCGTGCGGAAGCTCTCCCCTTCAACGCCCTGCAACTGCCATATCCGCAGTAAGAGCAAAAGCAGTACGGACAAGATGAGGAGACCAAGAATGCTCAAACGAGCCTGACTTGGAGGGGTGGGGTCTTGAAGTCCCAGCAGAGCGGGTCTGCCCTCGTGCATTTACACCTTGTAGTCGAAGGGTTCTCCGCGGTAAAGCAGGGTAAACACCATCGGGGTCAACAAGATCGCCAGCACGGCGTCCCACACGACATGGCGAGCCGCGGTCGCATGGAACATGAGATGGATTTGGCCAAAATCACTCACCAAGAGCACAGCCACGGTTTTCAGGATGACGCCTAAAAACACCATGCACAACACGGAGGCGGGGTTCTGCAACCATAACTGTCGCGCCGTGGCACTGACGGCGGCGAACACCAAACTCATGGCGAAAGCATTCGTTCCCACTGGAGCGCCAGAGCAGGCATCAAGCCCGTAGCCAAAAAAGAAGGCCGCCGCGGCGCCTCCCACGGACCGATGGTAAATGCCCAAATAGACGCAGAGGATCAACAACAAATCCGGCACGAAGGGAAGATGCTGGACGAGCGTTGTTTGCAGAAGAATCGAGACAATCCCCAGCAGGCACAAGAGAGCAAGCGTGAAATGTCCCCGTTCGGGCGCCCCACTCGCGTCAGTTTGCGGTGAGGAGAGAGCCGGGTGCCACCACCAGGACCTCTTCGACTTTGGAGAGATCGGCACTGAGTTTTACCTCCACTTCTTGGAACAGATGTCCCCCTTGCGCACTCACGCGAATCACGGTTCCAAGCAATTGCCCCTTGGGGAAAATGCCATCAAGACCCGACGTAATCAGCGTATCACCAATCTGGACATCTTCTTTTCGTTCAAGGTACTTCAGGGTACCCCCACCATCCGCCGCTCCCGTCGCGATCCCCCGAATCCGTGTCCGCTGGATCAGAATATCAACGGCACTCGAAATATCCGACACGAGGAGGACGCGTGAGGTATGCGCGCTCGTGGAAACGACCTGCCCGACCACACCACTTGGCACGACAACAGCCATTCCTTTGGTGATCCCGTGGTTCGCGCCTCTATTCAGCACCGCCGTCTTCACCCAGACCAGCGGGCTGCGACCAATAATCCGCGCGGCGACGGCGGTGTCTCCGAGTTCCTCGCGCAGTGTGAGTAACTCGCTGAGCCGTTGGTTCGCGGAGTCCAATTCCGTGGCCTGGCGCGCGGATTTTTCCAACGCTTCGATCTGCTTGCGTAACTCTTCGTTCTCTCCCCGCAACGACCACAACGCGACGTAGTGGTTCCACGCTTCCCCCATGCGCTCCCCTGCCCATATCACGGCGAGTTGAGGAAAATACATCACTTCCAAGACGATGACCCCAACCGGGTCAATACGGTAGGGAGCACGAGTGTTGACCATTGCCAAGAGCAACGAGAGCGCGAGAAAAAAGCTACACGAGAGGGTAACCCGATATCGGTAAAAGAACCGCTGCATGACGTTCCATTCAGTCTCGCGACGTTATTCGTGTTTATTGTATGGCGACTTCTCTAAGAAGAGAAAGCTCATCAAGCGCTCTCCCGGCTCCCATCACCACCGCGGTGAGCGGATCGTCAGCCACCACCACTGGCAACCCGGTCTCCTCGCGTAGGAGAATGTCCAAGTTGCGCAGGAGCGCGCCTCCACCCGCCAACACAATCCCTTTATCCACGATGTCGGACGCCAGTTCTGGTGGCGTCCGTTCAAGAGCGACCCGGACAGCTTCGACGATTTGGTTAATGGATTCGAGGAGGGAATCTCGAATCTCTTCATCCGTCAGTTGCACGGTCTTGGGAATTCCCGCCACCAGGTCGCGCCCTTTGATCTCCATCGTCTGGATTTCGTCTCCTGGGTAGGCCGACCCGATGGTAATTTTGATGAGTTCCGCCGTGCGTTCGCCAATGAGGAGATTATGCTTGCGTTTGATGTACTGGCTAATCGCCTCGTCCATCTTGTCTCCTCCCACCCGAATGGAACGGGAAAAGACCACTCCAGCAAGAGAGATGACCGCGACCTCCGTCGTCCCGCCCCCGATGTCCACGATCATGTTACCGACGGGTTCCGTGATGGGCAGTCCGGCCCCGATGGCGGCCGCCATCGGCTCCTCGATGAGGTAGACCTCACGGGCTCCCGCCGATTCAGCGGATTCCTTCACGGCTCGCTTCTCGACCTCGGTGATCCCATTGGGAACACCAATCACGACTCGTGGTCGAACGAGACGACGACGATGATTATGAACTTTTTGAATGAAATACTTTAACATGGCCTCGGTAATTTCAAAGTCGGCGATGACACCGTCTTTGAGAGGCCGAATCGCGACGATGTTTCCCGGGGTACGGCCGAGCATCTTTTTCGCTTCCAACCCAACCGCTAAAACTCTTCTCCCCCCCCGAGCATCTTTCTGTACCGCGACAACTGAAGACTCATTACAGACAATCCCCTGTCCTTTAACGTAAATTAGTGTATTCGCTGTTCCCAAATCAATCGCAAGGTCATTGGAAAGCAACCCCCACAAACCCATGTTTTTATTTCCTTTATTCGCATAAGAAGCGCTCAGGGCCACAAGCTTACAAAACAGGGTTTCTAGCAGACTTCATTCATCACAGCAAGTCATGGCTTCGCTGGTTGCTTTTCTTTTTTTTGTCCTTTATGGCTTAACTCATCATTGGAGAGGGGGGACTTATGCTTGATGCCATGCGGAAACGTAAACAGGGGAGGATAATTCAGGTGCTTTTCCTCATTATTATCCTCGTGTTCATCTTTTTTGGGTTCGGGAACCCGTTTTCCGACGATGCTCCGATCCCTAATAGCATCGCGGTCGTGGAGGGCGAGCCGATCGCGCTCAGTGACTTTCAACGAACCTACGAAAATCTGAAGTCGTCTTATCGAGAGGTCTATAAAGAGCGACTGACGCCGGAAATGCTCGAGTCCCTCAATCTCAAACAGCAAGCCGTCGATCAATTGATCAACGCCACTCTCGTACAACAAGAGGCGGTCCGCGTGGGATTTACCGTCGATGATGACGAGCTCCGCGAGTCGATCCGCAAGATTTCCGTCTTTCTGGAGGGAGAAAAATTCGATCAGACCCGGTACCAGCGCATTCTCGCGTCCGCTCGCGTCACCGTCGCGGAGTTCGAGGAGGGACAAAGAAAAGACCTACTGCGCAAGAAAGTCGAACGCTTGATGTCCGACGCCGTGACCGCCACCACCGACGAAGCCTTGGAGCTATTCCGGATTAACAACGAAAAACTGAATCTCGCGTTCATAAAAATCCCTTCGACGGATTTACTTGCCACCGTGACAGTCGAAAAGAAGGAGAGCGAGGAATATTACAAAACTCACAACGAGTCATTTCGCGTGCCGGAACGGATTCGCTTCGCCTACCTCGCGTATCCTGGCAGCCACTTCGAGAGCAAGGCGCAGGTCACCCCACAAGACGAAGAGACCTTTTACAACGATCACAAAACCGACCGGTTCACGACGCCAGCCGAAGTGCACGCGCGTCACATTCTGTTCTCCTATCCCGATAGCGCGACGGCGGAAGACAAAGCCAAGGTGCGCGAGACCGCGACTGGCGTGCTCACTCGCGCGCGCGCGGGCGAGGATTTCGCCAAGCTCGCGACCGAGCACTCCCAAGACACCGGAACCGCTCCCAAGGGTGGTGACCTTGGCTTCTTCCCACGCGGACGCATGGTGAAACCCTTCGAAGAGGCCGCCTTCAACCTGTCGGCGGGCGCCATTAGCGACCTCGTGGAGTCGCAATTTGGTCTCCACATTATCAAGGCGGAGGAAGTCCACGCCGAACGTGAACGTCCACTAGATGAGGTGCGGGCGGAAATTCACCAAGAGTTAGTTCGCGAACGCGCGCGCGATCTCGCCCACGAACAGACCATCCAAGACCAGGGCAAGATTCAAGCTGGCGCGAAACTCGCCGACATCGCGCAAAGCGCCGGGTTGACCGTCGTGGACAGCCCCTTGGTCGGCCGCGAGGAATCACTCCCGGACCTTGGTCAGCAACCGGAATTGATCAACGCCGCTTTCAATCTCGCGATTGATCAAGTAGGCGAACCGGTGCTGGCTGGCGAAGCGTGGTATCTGCTCTCTCCCCGCGAACGCGTCGAGTCCAAGATTCCAGACTTCGCTGAAGTCGCCGACGAGGTGGAAAAGCGCCTCCGCGCGGAGAAGGCCGAGCAGTTAGCCAAAACCAAAGCCGAGGCCCTGCTCACCCAAGCAAAGGAAAAAAAGGATCTCGCCCCTGTCGCGACGGAAGCGAAAGTCGAAATCGAGGAGAGTGGGCTGTTCACGCGTCAAGGGTCATACATTCCCAAGATCGGCAATCTGCCGGACCTCAAGAAAGAGGCGTTTCGCTTGACCCCAGCATCGCCATTTCCCACACAGACCTACCTCTGGAGTGGCACAGCGTTCGTGGTCATGCTGAAAGAAAAAGTGCCCGCCACCACCACGGACTTCGAGAAAAAGAAAGAGGAGCTGCAAAAGGAGTTGCAACAACGGAAACAATCAGCCGTCCTAGAAGATTTTCTTAAGTACCTCAAAAAACAGGCGACGATCACCGTAAATCAAGAAGCGTTGCTCAATACCCCGTCATAAGGATGGTTCGATGGCTACGCTTTTTGACCTACTCAAACTGATATTTCACAAAGGAGGGAAAGCAAAAATGCTACGCATTGGCGACCCAGCTCCAGATTTCACTAGCACGACGCACGAAGGTCACACCCTGACTCTCGCGAGTCTACGAGGGAAGAAAGTGCTCCTCTGGTTTTATCCCAAAGCCGACACCCCCGGCTGAACGACGGAAGGCCGCGGGTTCCGCGACCAAATCAACGAATTCCATACTCGCAACATCGAAGTCTTGGGCGTGAGTTTCGACACGGTGGCCGACAACGCGGCCTTTGCCCAGAAATATCAGTTTCCCTATCCCCTCCTCTGCGACACCACCCGTGCCATCGGCCTCGCCTACGGCGCGTGCGATGACGCCAAGGCTGGCTATGCCAAACGGATCAGTTACGTCATTGACGAACAGGGCAACATCGCAAAAGCCTACGATTCGGTGAGTCCCAAGAACCATCCGGCGGAGGTGTTGGCGGATCTGACTTCCTCAGAAAGTAGTCAGTAGTCAGTAGTCAGTAGTCAGTTAATGAATTGGGATGTCCAAGTTCGGTAAGAGTAGCGAGACTGCTTCCAGGTTCCCTCTCCCGGCTGGGAGAGGGTCAGGGTGAGGGGGATCGAAATGCTTACCAATTGTGGTCGTCAAATTTCATGAGCGCCGCCTCATACACGAGCTTCAACGGCACCGCCCGCTCACGCGCAAGCCGCTTACAATCTTCATATTCCGGCGCACGATTCATACGTCCGTCCGGAGTGTACGCCACTTTCACGCGGACGGTTCCATACACGGTGGCGACCTCTTTGATCTCACGACGGAGCGCCGTGCGCGTCACCGGATAGGAACGAATGCCGAGCGTTGAAGTCTCCGCGAAGATGATCCCACTCAATTTTTCCCGCGTACTCGGATCACATAACACCCACAACAAAATCCCTGGGCGATTCTTTTTCATCTGCATGGGGACCAACGCCACGTCGCGCGCGCCTTCCGCGAACAGTCGCTCCATCACATACTCGTAGAATTCGGGATTGAAATCATCGATATTGGTTTCCAACACCAACAGTTGCTCGTCTCGCGGCTCCTCACTCGTCTCGCCCAGCACAATGCGCAAGAGGTTGGGACGATCGGGTAACGTCCGTTCCCCCGCGCCATACCCAACCGCGCTCACCTGCATGGGCGGGAGTGCCCCGCGATGCCCAACCGCGGCGATGATCGCCGCACCGGTTGGGGTGACCAGTTCCGCGCCGCCATCCTCGAACCGGACCGGCCACCCTTTCAAGAGTTCCACTGTGGCCGGTCCGGGGATGGGTAACACGCCGTGACGTGAGGGCACTAATCCTGTTCCCATCGGGAGAGGAGACACATAGACGCGCTCAATGCCAAGGGTCCGCAACCCCACCGCGGTCGCGACAATATCAACAATGGAATCAATCGCTCCCACTTCGTGAAAATGGACGGCATCGGGCGCGACTCCATGTACGCGCCCTTCCGCTTCGGCGAGCACGGTAAAAATGCGTAGCGCGGTCTCTTGCAGCGACGGATCCAGGGTGCTGTCGCGAATCATCTGGGCAATGGCACGGAAGCTCCGTTCGTGAAGCGGATCGTGGACTTCGACATTGAACTTGACGGCCTGGATGCCACTCGGTTCTCGTCCCGTTTGATGGAGATGGTACCCGCTGAGTGGCAATTTGCTTAACTCCGCGCGTAAGGTCTCAAGGGACACGCCAAGATGTAGCAGCGCACCGACCATCATGTCGCCACTGATTCCGGAAAAGGCATCCACATACGCGATTTTCATGGTTTCCGACTTTCTCGTGCTTACGATTCGGCCAGCACGAATTTAATGGGTACTTCAACCCAACTTTCAATAGTGACCCCCTCGCGATGCGCGGGAATGAATCGCCAACGATCACGCACCGTGCGCGTCGCCGATTCGTCAAGCAACGCATTGGGCTGAGGAAGATTGATCGGGGGTGGATTTGGCGGAGGCGCTGGCAGCGAAACGATGCGCGGCGTTGCTTCCCCACCTTCGACCACCGGAAGTGGTGCCGCCGGTTGCATGAGCGTGATCGTCACGAGGGCATGAGGTTGACGTGGACGCAAAACTCGGAGTGAGGCCGCGACCCCCAAAAGCATCACGTGAAGAACAATCGCAAATAGGGCAGCACTCAGCGTTGGCCATCTCCGCACCGACATGACGGGCACTTTAGCCGAGGAAGAGCCCGCGAACAAACCCAAT
>JANMSE010000533.1:0-1726 GCA_031389045.1 Deltaproteobacteria bacterium
TGCCTCCGCGAGAATCCGCTGTGCGGCCTTCGTTGGGGCAAAGCCCGCAAAGTTGGCTTTGCCGCGAAACGCTGAGGTGTTGCCAGTGGTAATCATCGCGCCTTCTCCTGCTTCGATCATCGCGGGAGCCAGCCGTCGAGCGAGATAGAGCAGTGCCATTGTGTTGACTTGAAAGTTGCGGTTCAGCACCTGCGGATCAATGTCCATAAAATTTCCGAACGCGCCTCCCACGGCATTATGGATCAGCACTTTTGGTGAGCCGAGTTCCGTACGTATTGCCGCAAGCGTAGCATCGAGTTGTTCTTCATCGGTGACATCACAGGGGTACGCATGCGTCCCAGGAGTTTCATCCTTGAGCTGGGTCAGTCGTTCGCGATTGCGGGCAAGCATCGCGACCGCATATCCTCCACGTGCGAAGCGGCGCGCGATCGCCGCGCCTGTTCCTGGACCGACCCCGGTCACCAGTGCGACTGGCCTTGGTTCACTCATTGCGATTTCCTTCTCCGCGGTTCTTCGGCAGGGTACAAAGATGTGTACACACGGACGCGAGATCTCCTGTGTAGCTGTGTTGCGGATCTTCTTTGAGCGATCTCACCTCTAGGGTCCACGTTCAGACACGCAGGTTCTATTGATTGCGGCCTTCATGTTGAGTAAGCCCGTAGCGAGCATAGCCACATGAGTCAAGCGGCTCTGTCAAAAACGGACCAGTCCTCACACGGAGGTGCTTTAAGGTGCGGTTGCTGCTCTCACTACTCAACGTCACGTACCAGCGCGCGCCGATTGACCTGTTCAAAGATGAGCACCAAATACAGCCGAGGGATCTTTTCCATCCTGCACCTGCCTTGATGTAATGCTCAAGTCATGGCATGGCACAACGTGCCACGGGCGGAAAACTCCCCCTCCGACTTTTGTCAGTCAAGCAGGACCGAAGCCTTTGCACATTTTCCACAAGTTGGGGCCTCCCTCCTCTTGTCATTTGGTGAGCCATGCGTCAAAGAGAAGGCATGACAACACAGATTCTTTCTCAACCCCTCTCACGGATCGCGCTAGGCGGCTTCGTCCTGGCGGTGATCGCTGCATTAACCTTAGGTCTAGCGGGGGGCGGATATCGCCTCGGCTGGTGGGACTTTCGTCCTGGCTTGACCATTTTTCGCTGGGCGGCCTACGGCGGCTTGGCCGCGACACTCCTCTCCCTGCTTGGTGGGATCGTCACGCGTCCAGGGAGCACCCGACGCGGCTTCCCATTAGCGGTGATTGGCTTGAGCATCGGACTGGTGGCGACCTGGATTCCCTGGCAATGGGGGCGAGTCGCTCAGCGGGTGCCGATGATCCATGACATCACCACGGATACGGAAACGCCCCCGACGTTTGTCGCGGTCTTACCGTTGCGCGCGGGTGCCCCGAACTCGGTCGAGTATGGTGGTCCAGAGCTGGCCGCGCAGCAGCGGGCTGGCTATCCTGATATGGCACCGCTCACGCTGCCGATGCCGCCTGCGCAAGCGTTTCCTCACGCGCTGACCGCCGCACGTGACATGGGGTGGGAGATCGTTGCCAGTGAACCGACTGAAGGCCGCATTGAAGCCACCGCCACGACCTTGTGGTTCGGCTTTAAGGACGATGTGGTTGTGCGGATCACGCCGGTGGGCAGTGGGAGTCGGATCGATGTGCGGTCGGTCTCGCGCGTGGGCAAGAGCGACGTGGGCGCGAATGCCCAACGGATTACGGA
>JANMSE010000544.1:0-5104 GCA_031389045.1 Deltaproteobacteria bacterium
GGCTTGGCGGCAACCATCCAGCGCACCCAGGCCGATGTCATACGGATTGTGACCGAAGAGATCGCGCGCTGGAAAAAGCTGTACGAGAAATTCTTCCCGCCGGAAGCGGAAGAAACAGTGTAGCGATTGAGCTTTGTGAAGGGGCGGTTCATAAACCGCCCCTCTTGCTTGAAGATCCGATTACTTCTTCATCATCGCCGCCAGCGCGGCTTGCTGCTCACCAATCGCTTTCTTCACCGACGGGCGCTCTTGGACGGCGGTCCACCACGCCGCTACCTTCGCACGCCCTTCAAGCGGGCCTTTGGAGCCGAGCTGCGGTAGGAAGGTGTTCAAGAAGAACATCGTTGGCGCAATGGCGGCATCCGCGAGCGAAAACGCGCTGCCCGCCGCCCACGGACTGCCAATCGTGGCATCCAGTTGATCGAGCCGACTGTTCACTTCCGCGAGTTTCTCCGCGATAAACTTGTCGTCCAGATTCTGCCCAAAGAGTTTGGGGAACAACGCGCGCATCGGTGGCTCCAAATAGAGGTCATGGAACCGCGTGCAGGCACGAACCTTGGCTTTGCCTTCCGCATCGCTTGGTAGCAACGGATTCTGCGGGTACTTATCTTCGAGGTACTCGTTGATGAGTTCGGATTCCGCGATGACCTGCCCATTGTCGAGTGCAAGGGCTGGGACTTTGCCGAGCGGATTGATTTTCTTGTAGTCCGCCGACCCCGCACCGCCGGGCGGATCAACCATCTCGACGTTCAGTCCTTTCTCGTAAATAGCGATACGGCTCTTCGATGCGAAGTTGCTCAGCATCATATTGTAAAGCTTCATACAGATACCCCCCTTGAGAGAAATTAGTGATCTCCGGGACTATTGAGCACCCTGGAAGTTAAGTCAAGCACGAAGCGCTTGCGGGTCACATAGGCGAGATGATAGGAGGGGCGCACTATGCAACGCGCGCTGCTTCCGTGGGTCTACTCCCTCGTTTTCCTGTGTCATGTGTTGGCTCCTTCAGTAGGATATGCACGGGTCACACGCGTGGTCATTGAGAAAATCGAGTCGCCCACGTTCGCGGGCCAATCGTTTGGGGCCGCTGGCTCCTACGAGAAGCTCACGGGCCGGGTCTTTGGGGAAGTCGATCCCGTGGCCCCTGAAAATGTGGGGATCGTCAATCTCGATAAAGCCCCGCGCACGGCGGCTGGCCGCGTAGCCTATAGCGCCGACCTCTACATCCTCAAGCCGGTGGACCTCACCAAAGGCAACCGCAAGATGTTCTACGGCGTGCTCAATCGTGGCAACAAAATCGATCTGGTGCTGATGAATAACGCTCCACAGGGCGCGCGGACCAATGCCCCAACCACGGGTGCCGATCTGGGGAACGGGTTTCTGCTGCACCAAGGCTACACGCTGGTGTGGAGTGGCTGGCAAGTACGCGGCAAAGCTGGGGCGCAGTGCTGTGTGGACGCCAAACCTCCGGTCATGGGAGCGGAACTCCCGCTGCCGCTGAACGCCAACCCGCCCATTGTTGGCAATGTCCGCGACCTATTCGTCGGCCAGCAACAGACGAATGCCCCAGACCACACCACCGCGACACTCAGTTATCCCACCGCCAGCCTCGACCCGGAAGCGATCCGTGTCACCGTGCGGGCGAAAGTGGACAAGGAGCCACCCCAACCCATTCCCGTCTGCAAGGCGGACACGAAAGTGTTTCGCTGTTGGCGTCTCGTGGATGAACAAACGGTGAGTATCACGCCCCAGTTTGAGTCCGGCTTGCTCTACGAGTTTGTCTATCCCGGCAAGAACCCAGCAGTCTTGGGACTGGGTTTCGCCATTACGCGCGATGTGGTGTCGTTTCTTCGCTATGGCTCGACCGATGAGCAAAACACGCCGAATCCCCTGCGCCTGAGTGAACGCGAAGGGGGAATACAGAAAGTGCTCGCCCTGGGCATTTCTCAGGCCGGACGCTATCTCCAAGAGCACATCCATCATGGCTTCAATCAAGATGAAAAGAAGCGCATGGTTTTCGATGGCGTGCTAATTGACATTGCTGGCGCGGGCAAGACCTTCACCAACTTCGCGTTCGGACAACCCGGACGGACACGTGGCAGCCATCAGGACGCCGACTTTCCTGAAAATTGGTTCCCGTTCGCCTACGGGTCACAAACCGATCCACTGACCGGGAAACAGGATGGCATTCTGCGCAACGGCAGTGGCAAAGTTGGCGACGGGTTCGACCCCTTGGTGATGGTGACCAACACCGCCACGGAGTATTGGCGCAAGGGCGCGTCGCTGTTGCATACCGATACGGCGGGCAATGATGTCCCGATTCCAGAGCAAGTGCGCTTGTACTTCTTCGCCAGCACGCAACATTTTCCCATCTTCCCACAGATTACGACCTCGCTTGGTGAACGCCTGCCGCCAGGCCCCTGCCAACAGCCACAAAATCCGGCGTTTCGTGGTCCCGTGATGCGCGCGCTTTTGAGTGCGCTCGATCAGTGGGTGACCAGTGGCATGCTGCCACCAGACAATCTCGTGCCCACCCGGAAAGATGGCACGCTGGTGTCAGCGGAAGAAAGTGTGGCGGCATTTCCCAAGATTCCCGGCGTCACCCATATTAGCCAGCCCACGCCGACCTTCGCGTTGTATGGCAGCGTGGCCGTGAAGACCGCGCAGACGCGGTACACGACGCTCGTGCCTAAGCCGAATGGCAGTGGCAATGATCTTGGGGGGATTCAGGTGCCGGACGTGGCGGTGCCGCTGGGGACGCACACCGGCTGGGCCGTGCGCGCGGATGTGCCGGATGCCATGTGTGGCAACCTTGGACAGTTTATTCCGTTCGCCTATTCCAAAACGCCGCGGAATCAAGCGCGTGACCCACGGCCCTCGCTTCTCGAACGCTACCCGAAAAAGACCGGCTATCTCAAACAGATCAAACAGGTGGTGACAAATTTGCAAACGCAGCGACTGTTGCTCCCGGAAGACGCGGCCCTTTATCTAGCGGAGGCCGAGCAAAAAGTCGCGGCGATTTTCACGCCACCGCCGAAGCCACCGAAAGAGAAAAAGGCTGTTTCTGGCAAAGGCAAGAAAAGAGCGCGGCGACGCTAACACAGGAGGATTCGCGATATGGAAAAAGAGGTCACATTTTATAGTGCCGGATTCAAGTTGTTCGGCACCTTCTACTTCCCCGATCATACGCGCCCAAGGGAGAAGCTCCCGACCGTACTCTGTTGTCATGGGCTGCGCGCCAACCGCAAGGTGATTCTGCCCGACTTCGCCCGTGCCTTTAACAAGCAGGGCTACGCGGCGTTTATTTTTGACTATCGGAGCTTTGGCGAGAGTGAAGGGCAAAAGAACCGCCTCATCTCGCGTGAACGGGACGAGGACATCATCATCGCGACCTCGTTCTTGGGGCTGCAACCGGAAATCGACGCCACGCGCATCGCCCTGTTCGGCATTAGTTACGGCGGCGCGAATGTGATCTCCACCGGAGCCGCTGATGCGCGCACCAAGGCGATTGTGAGTGTTGTCGGCTTTGGCGACGGTGACCGCTGGCTGCGCAACAGTCGCCGCCTGTGGGAATACTGGGCGTTACGCAAACGGATCGACAAGGATCGTGAGCGCCGCGTGCTCACCGGCAAATCTGAATACGTGGACACCTACGAGATTCTGGTGCCGACGCCAGCCGAGGAAAAGTTCTATAGCGGTAGTGGCCAAATCGCGGCTCTGAAAACCGAACTGCCGCTCGAAACGGCGGATGACATTCTCTCCTACAAACCGGAGGCGGTGGCGCATCTCATTTCCCCACGTCCGGTACTGATTATTGGCGCGGAGCTGGATTATCTAACCGGGTTCGAGGAGTGCGTGAGTCTCTACGAAAAAGCCCGCGAGCCGAAACAGTTACACATTTTGCCCGGTATTTCGCATTACGAGACCTACTCGCAGGGGTTTGATACGGTCATGCGGCTGAGTCTGGATCTGTTTGACAAGGCGTTGGGAGCCGAAAGTCCAAGGTCCAAAGTCTAGGAGCTAAGGAGGCTACGTGGAATTTGGCTTGTTTTCCCTGTTTGATTTCTTTCCCGACCGACAGAACGAGGTCACGTATTATAAGGATACCATCGACCTCATCGTGCACGCCGAGCGGCTGGGATTCGATTCGGTCTGGCTGGGAGAAGAGCACTTCTATTCGTTTGGGATATGCCCCAGCCCGCAGATTTTCCTGACCGCCTTGGCGCGTGAGACCTCGCGTATTCGCCTTGGTACGGCGATTAGTCTGCTGCCATTCGAGAATCCGCTGCGCAAGGCGGAAGACTTCGCGATGGTGGATATTCTGAGCAACGGGCGGCTCGACTTTGGAGTGGGGCGCGGTTCCATCGCCAAACACTTCGAGGGATTTCGTGTCCCGCCGCAACAGAGTCGCGCCCGCTACGAAGAAGCGTTGACCATCATCAAGAAAGCCTGGACACAGGAGACCTTCTCGCATGAGGGCACGTTCTGGCAAATCCCACCGCTCTCCGTTTCGCCGAAGCCACTGCAAAAACCCACGCCGCCGATCTATCGGGGCACGGTGATGATGGAGTCCTTCGAGGTCGCGGGCGCCGTGGGCGATAACGCCTTCGTGGTGCCGTGGCTCAGTGGGCCGCACCAGGATGTACAAAAACGAGTGCACCGGTATCGCACTGTGCTCAAGGAGCATGGACACCCGCCAAAACGCACGACCTTCATCTTCTTCATGTTTGTGGACCAAGATCATCAGGTCGCCTTGCGTGAAGGGCAAGAAGTGACAGGTGCGTATGCGCATCGGACCACGCAGTTCCTGGCGACTGCTGAACAGGAGAAGCTGCCGAAAACGCACCCATTGGCGCAGTTTCTGACGCTGGTGCGGTCCATGCCGGACAACATTGAAGAACGGGCGGTGGTTGGCACGCCCGCCGAATGTCGCCGGCGGCTGCATGAACTCGACGATGAATTTGGTCTCGACCAAGTGGCATTCTATTTTCACGCCGGCGCTCGCGATCCCAAACGCGCACGGCTGAGCATGGAGCTGTTCGCGCGGGAAGTGATGCCGGAGTTTCGGACATAAAAAATGGGGAAACGGGGAAACGGGGAAACGGGG
>JANMSE010000557.1:0-7078 GCA_031389045.1 Deltaproteobacteria bacterium
ACGAGCGGATGTGGACAGCGCTCGCGACCTGCAAAAAACAGCAGCGCAACTTCTTCTCCTTCCTGTACGACGCGCTCAAGGCCAAAGCCGACAATCGCCCCGCCCCCAGCCTCCTCCGCTCATAACCCGTGAACGGGTACATCCTAAGAGGCCAAAGCTCATGACCAGCACGAGACTGAGCGGGACGATGTGGAGTAGGCCCGCAGGGATCGAGCCAAAGCGTAGCGCGGTGAACAGGAACACGGCGCCCAGTGAGGTGACCAGACTACTGAGCTGGCCCGCGACCACGAGTTCATTGGTGCGGATGAGCAGCGACGCCGGCCCCGCTAAGCCGATCTGACTGCCACTGGTGGTCTGCCAGTGGACCACCGTCGGCTCGATATGCGCGAGCCAGCGCCCGACGCCCATCGACCATTGCTCGCGCAGGTTCATGGCTGTGGCCATGCCCACGCGGGGGCCACACTCACGAGTGACAAACGCCTCGACCCGTTTGACCACGCGGGCAATGTCCTGGGTCTGATCGGAGCGTAAGAAGAGGACCACATTGGCCTGCTGATAGGTCTCATCGACCAGATCGGCAAAGGCGGTGGGATCGCCAGAGAGGGAGTAGAGCAGCAGATATTGGGCAATCAACTCGCGTGACGCGGGGATGCGCTCCATCTCCGCGCGATCCTCGTGCAGGACCCGGTGCATGCGCGCCACGTATTCGGCGATCGAGAGCGAGCCGCCCACGCTGGGATCCTGTTCGGCGTCAGCTTGTAAGCGATGCAGGGTCTCCATCACGGCGGGGTCCTTGATATGATCGGGTGTGGCGCCGGCCACCACGACGTAGAGGGGCAGGGTGCCCTGAAACGTGTGGCGTAATACTTCATCCGCGCGGCGAATGGGATTGTCGGGGTGCATCACGTCGATCCACGAGGAATTGGACGTTAAGCGGAGCAGCCCTACCGCACAGAGGCTCACGACGCTCACCGTGGTGAGCAAGACGGTCATGGGCGCGCGGCCCAGGGTCGCTCCCCACCGGGTGAGCAGACGGGTGAGCCATCGTTCCGTGCCCGGCTGGTCTGCCACAGTGCGTGCGGCCCGCACCCGTGGGCTGGGCGTGGGTGGACACCAGGAGAGGGCAATGGGCAATAACGTGAGGGAGAGTACGAGCGAGGCGGTAAAGCCGATCGCCGTGGCCAGGCCGAAATATCGCACGGGCAGGAGGGTAGCGGTCATGAATGACAGGAAACCCACAGTGGTGGTCACGGATGCCAGGGTGACGGGCTCCCATAAGGCGGTCATGGCGCGCAGGACCGCCGCGGAAGAAGAGAGCCCGGGCTGTGTACTCAGCGCGTGATAGTAGCCGCCGAGAATATGGATGCTGGCCGCCAGTCCGGTCGTGGCGACAATCACCGGCATCATGGTCGAGACGAAATCCATGGGGATGTTTAGCCACGCCATCACGGCGACGGTCCAGAGCAGCGCGAGGCTGACTACTAGCAGGGGCAGGCAGATGCCCCGCGGGGTGCGGTAGGTGAGCCAGAGCATGAGTCCGAGGAGCCCGACCATGGGCAGCGCGTAGCGGCCGACTTCGCGGCGGACTTCCTCGGCATAGGTCACTTCCATCGGCCCCCGCCCCGTGACCCAGAAGTGTTCAGGTGTGCCGGAGGCGCGATAGCCATCAAGCAGGGCTTGGAGTTGACGGTAGCCGGTTTCCCGCCGTGCGATACTGGCCACGGTCCCATCCGACGGTTCCATTTTGGCGACAATGAGTAAGCCCGTGCCGTCCCGCGAAACCAGCCAATTGACGACTAGTGCTCATGGTTCGCCCATTTTCCTGGGCGGTATTTGAGAATTGCGGTAAGCTCTGAGCATGAGCGAAAACCTGAGCATTACCCATGAACGCGTGGATGATATTCCCCTGCTGTTGGCCCAACTGGAGCGAATGCATGTGGCGTCCTTGCTGGACGAGCATTTTCCGACCCATGGCAACTGGCGGGGGCTGAGCCTGGGGACGGTGGCCAGCGTGTGGCTGACCTTCATCCTCTCGGAAGCCAACCACCGGCTAAGCCATGTGGAGCCCTGGGCGGCGGCGCGGCTGACGACCCTGGAGGCGGGAGTCGGGCAGGCGGTGCGGGCGCGGGACTTCAGCGATGACCGGTTGGCCGCAGTGCTGGACTATATGAGCGACGACCGGCAGTGGGAGGCCTTTGAGCAGGCGCTCACGACCCACACCCTGCGGGTCTACGATTTGCACCCCCAACGGGTGCGAATCGACAGCACGACCGCCAAAAGCTACGGAGGCGTGAGCCCCGAGGGGCTGTTGCAGTTGGGGCATAGCAAGGACCACCGCCCCGATCTGCCGCAAGTCACGATCAACCTCTCGGTGTTGGACCCGCTGGGGCTGCCGGTGACGACCACGGTGGTGTCGGGCGAGCGGGCCGATGATCCGCTGTACCTGCCGGAGATCAAGCGGGTGCAAGCCATTGTGAATCGCCGGGGCCTCACCTACGTGGGAGATTGCAAGATGGCGGCGGTGCAGACCCGGGCCACGATCGCCGCGAGTGGGGATTACTATTTGTGTCCGTTGTCCAGTACCCAACTGCCGGCAGCGGAGCTGGCCGAGCTGTTGGCGCCGGTGTGGCAGGGTAAGCAGCCGCTGCGCGCCATTTATCGGGCGGCGGCTGCGACCCACCCCCAGCGCCAACACATTGCGCAGGGGTATGAATACACCACGGAGCTGAGAACCCAAGTTGGGGGCCAGGAGCGCACGTGGACAGAGCGACGCCTGGTAGTGCGCTCCCTGAAACTGGCCGCCGCTCAGGACCGGGCGCTGCGCCAGCGCGTGGCCACGGTCCAGCAAGAGCTGGCGCAATTGACCGTACGCCGCCAAGGCAAGAAACGCTTCACCCAAGAGGCGGACCTGCGCACGGCGGCGGAGCAGATTGTGGCCGCGCACCGGGTGACCGGGCTGCTGATCCTGGGGATCGAGACGCACACCAACGAGCGGGCGCGGCGCAGCTATGGCCCCCGTCCAGCGGACGTGCAGGTCGAGCCCACTCTCACCATCTGCGCCTGGGTCAATGAGACGGCCCTGACCACCGCGTTGCGCAGCTTGGGCTGGCGGGTCTACGCCACCAACCAACCCGCCCGCCAGTTATCGTTACCCCAGGCCGTGCTGGCCTATCGCGCGGAGTATCTGGGTGAGCACGGCTTCGGGCGCTTGAAGGGCAAGCCCCTCGCCTTGACCCCCCTGTATCTGGACTCCGCCGCGCGGGTCACCGGGCTGATTCGCCTGTTGACGATTGGCCTGCGGGTGCTGACTTTGCTCGAATTTGGCGCCCGCCGCCAGTTGCACGCGGAGGGGCAGAAGCTGGCGGACCTCTATGCGGGCAACCCCACCCGCGCTACGGCGCGGCCCACCACGGAACTGATGTTGCGCGCCTTTGAGGGGCTGACCTTGACCCGACTACACGCGGGCGACGGGGATCACGTGCCCCTGACGCCGCTCACCCCTGTACACCAGCGCATCCTGGAGCTGCTTGATCTGCCCCCGACGATTTACTGGCGCCTTGCTCAGCATTGTTCAGAACCGCTACGGCAAATGAGCGAACCATGAGCAAGAGCAGGATCGGCTGATCGACATTGCGATAGCAAGGACGTGTCATGCGGTCCTCCCGATTGCCGCACGCCACGGCAACGACGCGCACGACCGTCTGCCGTGTGCCGTTGTCATGGAATGCTTCAGCTCCCCGGGGTCGTAGCCCATGAGGCACCCACCGTGGTTTTGGTGTAAATGGCGTTGACGATCTCGGGCACGAGCAACAAGATGCCACCCGCGACCATCGCCACCAGGCCCAAGCCGGAGGCCCCGCCATGCCCCGACGAGCGTAGACTCACGAGGCCCGCGACAAAGACCGCCGCGCCCAGAATCCGTAGAATCGGTACCAAGCCATACCACGCCACCGTGTTGAGCCAATCCGAGAGCGGCGGCACAATTGGCTGAACACAATGTTCAGATGACGTGAACACCGAGGTTGCTGCGTAGCGAAACAGGTATCGCACGTATGTCCTCAGGATGCCTCGCCTCTCCAACGCCGATACGCCTCAGGTCTTGTCGAACTAGGAGCGACGCGAGGATTGCTCAATGGCTACCACTTGGCGAACTCAATGACCACGCCGGTGCCGCCGTAGGGAGCTCTCGCCACCGTCACGGCTACGCGCTTGCTTACCGGGATGCCGCCCTGATCAATGATGCGGCCGAGCTGGCGTTTGACCTCGGCTGGGATGTCCTGCGGCCACGGAATGCGGGCGGACAGTTTCCCCGGTGTCCTCGGAGGCGGGAAGGTGTGGGGGTCGATGGTTGGCGGAGGCGGGGTCATCAGAGAAAGCGTCCGCTGCCAGTCGTCATAGACGGCGTTGAGCTTATCAGTCGTGGCGTTGATCTGTGTGAGGAGGATCGCCGCCGCGCCCCGGGCCACCACGTCCGTAATCGGGCGGCGGCTCGCAGCCTGGTATTCGGTGTCCAAGTCCCGGAGCCGTTTCTCCAGTGGCTTGGCCTGGGCCCACATGCGAGTGTGCAGGGCACTCACCGTCAGCAGGTAATTTTCTATCGTGCTCATCGTGTACTCCTTGTAAGGATTTTGTCATTGAGCGGCCACGTCACGCGCGGTCCGTCACGTGGGAGCCGGAGTTGTATCAACGTCGCACGGAAGTGGCAGCTTGTCTTCATTCGTGACTCTCCCTCCCGCTGCGGCCGTGGAGCTGCAAATACGAACAGAACTATGACTCCATCTCTTTGGACCAGCACGGGTATGTATGCCGGTATTGAATTCTTATGATCCCGGGTTCGTTCCTCCCGAATCCCGTCCAGTCTCAAGGCGTGACGGGGGTGTACGGCATCACAACACCCCTAGTCGTCTCTCAACACCAGATGAGAAAAATCGCGCTCTTCTTGCCTCTTGTCAGGATGTCGCCAGACTGGCTGTTCCAGTGAACCTCCGGCACTCGCCATTGCGTCGCGTTTGCTCACCATCGCGGCAAAAAAGGCCGATGCTCAACCGCGAAGGAAGCGTCTGTCATCTCCTCTCTCGCCACCCCTCTAGATGTCCAGTCCTTGGCAGGGCCTGCTCTCCGTATGGGGTCGTGCTCCTTTCTCCACAGTGACGCAGCGCATCCGCCGCTGTGAGGTCCAGGGCTGAATCTAGCCTCGCACTACTTCACCGGTTTGTTGGGCCGCTTACGCAACATGAAGGTGAAGCGGTATTCGCCATCCTCGAATTTCCACACCAGCGGATGCTTGAGACCGTCCAGCACCATGTCATTGACGCCGAGGGCTGGCACGAGATTGAAGCGGCTTGGATCGTTGGCACTGGCGTCGTCCTCTTCGACCACCCGGATCCCGACCTGCTCGACAAAAACGATCGTGGGCTTGCCTACGAACGGTGCCCAGGGTTTCTCATCCCGCGGCTCGTCGCAGTCGAATTCTACTTCCCCGCTGGACGGCGTGCGCGTGGTCATCCCGTCGACAGTGAAAGTCGTGTAGATATCGTCAGACCCAAATTCCGGATTGGTTTCGTCCTCGCAGAGGAGATTGAAGACATCAAGTAAGCGTAAGCTCGTGTCCATCAGTGCGCTGACGGTCACATTGTCACCCGTCGGCGCCGCCTGTTCGATGACCAGATAACCACCGCTGCCGTCCCCCATCTTGCTGATATAACCGCGGCGCTGTCCCACCTGCACAGCAGGTGGCGGGCCCATGCCGTTGGTGTTCACGAAGCTCTGCACCGACGCCTTGAAATTGCCGGGATCGGGCAGACCGTCAGCCGTAAGGGTGATGGTCTGATCGACACCGCTGTCCGACGTGCCCGTCACATCGAACTGAAACCACGCCTGGTTCTGCGTGCCGAACGGATTCCCCACTTTGGTGAGCATGGCCGCTTGCTTTTGCCCTGGCTGCAAAATGCAGGCCTCGATCTGTGACGAACAGGTGTGTCGCTTAATCGCGAGGGCATAGTCACCAGTGAAGCTGCGCGACGATCCGCTGGTGCGAATATAAAATTCGCGTGGCAAGACGAACGTATCAACGAACATGCGCTGGCGGGCGAGCGGGGTCACCTGCGTGATTTTGTTGTAGCGGGAAATCGGCGTCGTCAGATCCTCGGGCGCAAAGACATCAAGAACCACAGCGGCATTGGTGCGCCCGATTGAATAGGTGCCCGCTTCCCCCTTCTTCACGTGAAACCACTGCATGCCACCAGGCCAGTTGATGGCCGTCACATCCTGGCCGCCTTCAAGGTCGATGACTGCCGATTCTACCAGCGGGTTGCCGGGATTGGACGCTGGCTCCAAATTGATCTCGTAAGCGATCTGAGGATGACAGTGAAAGAACCCGACATTGAGATCGGCATGGACCAGGTAATGATCGCTCTCGAGGAGCTGGAAGTCGACTGGGATAGTCATATGCTGCACGCAGAGCGGGCCTTCGCGCCCGCCCACTTCGTACCGTTGGGGAAAACTCAGGATGTAGTCGAGCCGGTCCTTGTCATTGGCGTTGGTCGGGCCCGTGTCCCGCGGCGACGTTGTGCGCGCCCACGCATCATAGAGGGGCCGCGTGTAAAAACTGCCGGGCGTATCGAAGAGACCGGTCCATTCCGCTGCGCCGGAGGAAAGCACCGCCACATTCAGATCGCCCATCATCAGTACACGTTCAAGACTCTTTTCCCGCTGCGACAGCGGGGCCAATGTCGTTTCGATCAGCTTGCGGACCTGGGTGAACTGCTGGGCGCGTGTGGTCGTGTGCCACTCATTCTCGTCCGGATAGTCGGCTTGCATGTGCGTGAAGACCACAGTGTAGATGCGTCCCGTTGCCAGGTGGCGCAGGCGCACGAGACCCGCCCCCTTCGCCGAGAAACAGTCCGGACTCGCGCAGGCTTCGAAGAGCGTGAAGGCGACCTCCGGCGTGGAGGCCTCGAGGGCCTGATCGGGTGCAGTGCCCCATTTGAAGGACGGATCAGGCAGCGGGAGGAAATCAAATATACTATTCGCGAAGAACATCAGTCCGCTGTCTTCGCCCATGATCTAGTCGATCGAC
>JANMSE010000586.1:0-2616 GCA_031389045.1 Deltaproteobacteria bacterium
ACCCCGTTGGCTTGTCATTCCTCATCCCCCGCTCGCGTGAAGACCTCGTGCGCCGTCGCGAGATGATAAAACTCTGGGCCGACGCCACCTGCGGGATGATGGGGCGGAGCGCGGACTTCCTCAACAGCATGATTACCGCGTGGGCCGCGAAGAAAGAGTATTTCGCGCAACAGAGCCCGGAGTGCGCGGACCGGGTGTGGCGGTACTACGAACATTGTCGAGAGCATGACTTATTTCTCACCCACGCGCTGATTGATCCGCAAGTTGATCGCTCAAAAAACCGTGCCGAACAGGACGACCCTGACCTATGCCTGGGGATCGTCAAGGAGACCCCACAGGGGTTGATTGTCCGCGGCGGGAAGATGCTGGCCACCGCCGCGCCTTTTGCCGATGACATCTACGTCTGGCCGTTTCCGCCAACGTTCACGGAAGCCGAGGCGCGCTACGCCCTCACATTTAGTATTCCCGTGGCGACGCCGGGAGTGAAAGTCCTGTGCCGCGAGCCATTCAATCACCCTGGACAGTATGCCGATCACCCGCTCAGCGCGCGCTTTGATGAAATGGATGCCGTGGTGGTTTTTGATGATGTGCTGGTGCCGTGGGACCGCGTCTTTCTGCACGGCAACACCCGTCTGGTGGCGGGGGCGTATCCGATGACGCGCGTCCGAGAGATGACCGCGCATCAGACCAACACGCGGTTGCTCTCGAAAATCGAGTTTGTCTACGGCGTGCTGTGCGCGATGGCCGAAGCGATTGGCGTGCAGAATACGCCTCCGGTGCAGGAGATGCTGGGCGAGGCGGCAAGTTATGTCGAGATCATCAAGTCCGCGCTGCTCGCGGCGGAGATGCAAGCGAGTGTGGATCCCAGCAATGGCGTGATGTATCCCGCCTTGCAACCGTTGCAAGTTGGGCGCGTGTGGGGGCCGCGTATTTATCCCCGGCTGATGGAGATGGTACGTCGCTTGGGCGCGAGTGGCTTGATGCAGCCGCCCGCGACGCTCGCGGCGTTTGACAGCCCCATTGGTGACACGCTGCGGAAGTATTATCGCGGCGCGAAGGTGTCGGCGGAGGACAAACAAAGTCTGTTCAAGCTGGCGTGGGATTTAGTGGGCACGGACTTCGGCTCGCGTCACACGTTGTATGAGTTCTACTACGCCGGAGATCCCAGCATGATTTCCGCGGGGTTTCATCGCGAATTCGATAAGCAGGGATGTATCGATCGGGTTCGGGAGTTTTTGGCGAAAACCGCTGCGTAGGCGGAGGGGAAAAGTCAAAAGGCAAAAGTCAAAGGGCAAAAGTCAAAAATATGAAAAGGAGCGCACCACTGTTGATGCTCAAGCTCCGCAATAATGGTGAGAGCGCTTCCAGGTTCCCTCTCCCGACTGGGCAATGGCATTAAGTTTGAGGACTCCGAAAGTTCCCTCTCCCGGATGGGAGAGGGTTAGGGTGAGGGGGACCAAGTGACTTTACCTTTGACTTTACCTTGTTACGGCTTCCGAACCTTGACGCCAGCACGCTCTTCTTGCAACGCGAAGGGCACGGTCGAATCCCGGTCGCCCCAGCCGCGCGCCATTGCTTCAATATGATCTTGCTCGACTAAATTGCCTACCTTGAACGGGACATTAAACTCACGCGCGAGGTCCGTCGCTAATCCAATATCCTTACGGGCCAGCCTGAGGGCGAAACGGACCGTGTCATAGTCACCCTTGAACACCACGTTCGGAACCATGTGGTTCAACATCAGCCCTTGTCCGACGGCCCCATTCACCACCGCTTGTCGCAAGGCTTCGGGATCAACTCCGGCCTTTACCCCCAAGGTGAATCCTTCCGCCAATACGACTTGGGTGCAGATTGCGATCATGTTGTGGACCAGTTTGGCGATCGCGCCACAACCAATCGCGCCGACATAGGAGACTTTATTACCAATCGCATCAAGCACGGGTTTCACGCGGTCGTAGACGGCACGGTCGCCGCCGACCATCACCGCGAGTGTGGCTTGCTGCGCGCCGATGGGCCCCCCGCTCACTGGTGCATCCAGGACATGCACATTCTTGTCCTTGCAGACTTCAGCAATACAACGGATGAGCGTCGGCGAATTGGTCGAGAGATCAATATACACCGTCCCAGGCGCGGCTCCTTGCAGGACTCCACCCTCCCCTAACGCCACCGCTTCGACTTCTTTGGGACCAGGCAAGGACGTGAAGACAATCTCACTAGCGGCGGATACCGCCATCGGACTCTCCGCCCAGCGTGCGCCCCCTTGCAGATGCGTGCTGGCCGCTTCTTTCCGTACATCATAGACCGTCAACGTGTGGCCCGCATCAAGAATATGCATCGCCATCGGACCGCCCATGTTCCCCAAACCGATAAAACCGACTCGCATGGTTTCCCCTCCTTTGCTGTTAGACAGACTGTTAGATTACTCGTGCTCGGAGCATGACTCTCTCAAATGTAAAGCGTGAAGCGTCAAGCGTGAAACGCAACTACCCATCTCCTCGTTTTTTCGCGTGTTCCCCGTTACGTTTTATGCTCTCAGACCCCTTTCCCCGCCAAGAACCCGCCATCAATCGGAAACGTCGCGCCGGTAATGAAGGCGGCTTCCGGTGAGGCAAGATA
>JANMSE010000628.1:0-7051 GCA_031389045.1 Deltaproteobacteria bacterium
GAGTTCTTGAGGACCATAAGTGAGGAAAACACAGGGACAAAGCACCACCTAACCAACCGCGCCACCGCATCGCGGCCACGTTGCAGTTCTGATAAATCTGAAAGGATTCGTTATGGCCGCTCGCGGTGCGCGGGGGCGTTAGGCTCGCGTGGAGGTGAACAAAGGGGAGCAACCGCAAGGCCGGGCAGGAGAAAAACATCGGGTCTTGTCTCTTTTCCTCTCCTGTCACGAGAGGATCTTGCTGCTTGCGAAGGCACGGCGAGAGACTTTCGCCACTGGGATTAATAGCGGACGTGATTGTGCTCCAGGGGAACTGCTTATGACAACAGCAAGGCAAACGAGTGGTAAAGTCTTCTACGGTTGGTGGGTCGTGCTAGCCGCAGGCGTCGGACTGGCTCTCCACGCTGGCCCCCTCATCGTCCCCACCTTTGGAGTGTTCCTCAAACCTTTGAGCCAAGAGTTTGGTTGGAGCCGAACGCAAATCTCGCTGGCATTTTCCCTCTTTACCCTGGGGCTAACCATAACATTGCCGCTCATTGGTCGCTTAGTGGACCACTTTGGCGCACGCAAAGTGATCATGTCGGCAACGCTTCTGTTTGGCCTGAGCGTATTCTCCCTCTCTTTCCTCTCGGCTCATCTCTGGCACTTCTATGCCGTTTATTTGTTCCTGGGGGCGGTGGGCAGCGGGACGACGCCGGTCCCCTATACGAAAGTGATTTCTCGCTGGTTTGATCGCAAGCGCGGTTTGGCCTTAGGACTGGCTGCGGCCACATTCTCCGTGAGCGGGTCGCTCATGCCCCCCTTGGCACAGGCCCTTATCGCCGCAGTGGGCTGGCGCCACACCTATGAGATCTTGGGCCTCATGGCCATGGGAATCACCATCCCGGTGGTCGGGCTTCTGCTGAAGGAGACGCCCCAGATGATGGGATTGGCACCCGACGGTGAGATCATTGGGCCAGCAGAGGCGTCCGAGCAGCACAGCCCAGAGGAAGGGGTGAGCTTCCGGGAGGCGAGGCATACCAGGACCTTTTGGCTCATGGGCGGCGCGTTTTTCCTGATCTCGGTAGGTTTCCATGGGTCTATCGTTCACTTGGTGCCGTTGCTCACCGATCGGGGGTTCTCTGCGCAGAGCGCGGCCCTAGTCGCTTCGCTGGCCGGCGTGGCGTCGCTTATCGGGAAGGTAGGGATCGGGTATTTGCTTGACCGCTGCTTTGCTCCCTACGTGGCCGTGTGCTTCTTTTGCGGATTTGCGCTGGGGCTGTTTCTGTTGTGGAGTGGAATGGCGGGCGGTGTGGTGTTGATGGCCGTGGCGCTCGTGGGCTTGGGACTGGGGGCAGAATTGGACGTGATGCCCTACGTGGTCAGCCGCTATTTTGGCTTGCGTGCCTTTGGCGAGATTTATAGCTATACTTTTGCCCTCTTTACCCTGGGCGGGGTGGTTGGCCCCCCGCTTATGGGAGCAGGCTTCGATGCCACAGGATCGTACAGTCTGGTGCTGGGTACGTTTGTCATGGCAGCTTTGACGGCTGCGGGGTTGATGGCACGATTGGGGCCGTATCAAGCCTGGGAGGCAAGCGCGGAGCCAGTAGTCGTAGCTGGCGTTTCAAGGGCCTGAGAGAGAAAATGGGAGGGCGTAGTGAAGGATCACTAGAGGTGCAGTGCTGAAAGACGCGCGCCTAACCCGCCGCTGCACGCGTCCAGATAAATCCGAGACCGTGGGAATGGAGACATGCAGATGAGTCCATGAAATTGGTCAATGTTACCCAGTCGGTGAGTGCCGAGGAGATCGGAACAAGTCCGACCTGACAAAAGGGAGGCACCAAGTCAGTAGTGAACCCGCGTGCGTTCCTGTGAAGGGAGGTACGGAGCCGGGTGTAGCGAGGGTGCAGGCCGCGTGATCGAGCCCCGAAATGAGTATAGTTGTGGTCCGAGAAGGATAACCGTTCGCGCAGGTGAGCGGGAAAGCCGACGGTTTGCAGCGCCCGGAAGGCAGCAGTCCCGCAGCCGTTACGCCAAGGATGAGGGACACCACCGGGGTCTAAGAGCGGGGCATGCACTTACGGGGGTAATTCGGGAACTGGAGAGAGCCGTCTGTCTCCTTGTCACTATCGCCGGAAGAGGAGGGGTACCGGCTGACCAAGAGCCCTGGCGTCGTGAGGGAGCTTCCCCCCGCGCGACGAGCCGCGAGGAACACAAACAGGAGGAAGCGGATAAGGGATCGGGGAGCAAGCGACAAGCGAAGCGACCCGAGAAGGACAGAGGGCAGTCGTAGTGTCGCAGAGTACCGGTGAGAGTGGGGAAGTGAGACCCTAGCGACCCACGGGAGGGAAGGCGACATCGGGCAAAGCGTGCCGTGGGTTGACCTACGAGAGAGACCTTGAGCTCACTAATCGTGTCACCCTCCCCCCAAGGCACTGCAAGGGGTAGTAGAAGGCTTTGCCGGAAGAACCGGATGCGTTAATTGCGTACGTCCGGGTCTGTGGGGGGGCCGGTTGGGCAACCGCCGGCTCTACCCGGCACCGCATCGCGGCCCGGTGGCGACTCTGCTGACTCTGAAAGGTTTCAGGTGGGCGGCGCGCGGTGAGCTTGGGCGTTAGCCCGCAACGAGGAGTTCACTTCATGCAAATCTATCCATACATCTTGGCAGGTATTGGAAGTCAGCCGTGGATTACCTATAGCATTCGCGATGGGTACGCACACATTGAACGTTGGTTCGGTGGTCCAACCTCAATGCCTCTGGAGAGGGCAACGATAGAGTGCGAGCGTTCGTTAAAGACCCGTTTAGGATTCGGCAGCATCCGCATCATCGCGGAGAGCGGCGCAGTCCAAGAGTGGTCGAAAGTTTCTCGCCTCAGCCGTGTGAATGACGCGCTTTTACGGGCTTCTAGAGGGTTGCCTCCAGAAGAAGGCCCCTCCGTTGCCGAGTCAAACAATGCAAAACAGGCTCCACCACCTGATGTTTTGTTTGGCGATCAAGTGGCGCTCATTCCGGCGATAAGTGCATTTTTTGATCGCCCACTCTGGGTCCAGAACGCTGACTCAATCTATTTTCAGAGTGATCCGCGAATAAAGCGTGAGATGTGGATCAATCAAGGGGACAAACTTGTCTGTTTTAGGATCAGCAGGAGCGCCCATCGCGGTTTCTGGTACCGTTTCCCATACCGTTTGGCAGAGGAGGTCTTCATAAATCCGATTGTTGCCTGTATCAAAAGTCCTGTTTCGGGTTTAGTGATCGGTTGGGGCGATGTCTTCTCAGGCGAGAGCTGGATAGATCCGACAACTGGGTATTATGCCCAAAATTTCATGCTGGCCGTGCTCCTGCCAAAACAGGCGACTGTGCCGGATACGTGCGAACAGGCGTTCATGGAGTTCTGTGATCTTTGTTCAAGGTATCGTCAATCTCTCTTTCGCAATCATCACCTTGTGGGCCAGAGCGGCCTCAAAAAGGTAATGGAAATCTGGTCAGAGCAAGAGATTGACGAAGTTCTTACCAAGCTCAAGGGTGCCCCAGTCGTTGTCCGGTCCGTATCCAGCTTAGGGTCGGTAGGTTCTGGACCTCCGTACACAGGATACATAGAACAGTTCAAGCAGAGATACCCGGCGAACTTTTTCAGTTCCTCTTCCGGGCTCGCGTGAATGGGAGCTTATAGGCTAACTATTCCGTGCACGTGACCGCCGCCCGCTTGCGGATTGGAATGACTGTGAAAAGTCTCGTCTGGGCGGCGACCTGAGACGGACAGCGTTAGCCGTCACCGAGTTTCCCTTATGGTTGAGCAACGACTGAAGTGCTAATCTTTCCTCATGTCGAAATCGGACAAAGCAAAGGAGCAGATTGCCTACCTCAAATTCTGGCTTGGCGTCATGGTCGTCACCAACATCAGTTTGGTCGGTTGGTTCATCTCAAGTGCCGATTCTGCGCCCGTTCACAAGGTTATAGGTGCGCTTGTGGCAGTGGTAGTCATCACAGTGGCTGGCTTCATCATTCATCGCCGCGTCAAGCGGCTCATTGATACGCTAGAGGAGTTGTAGACATGGAAATTCTCTCTACCATAGTTCTGCTTGCGGTTGTGTTCGCATTTGCCTTCATGGCCCTCGACGCCTCGCGCCACGCAAAGTAACCTCCAGTGACGGCTAACCCACTGCTGCACCGCAGCGCCGCCCGCGCGCGACTCTGGAGAAGCCGTGAGAGCACGGCGGGGCGGCTCGCAGTGAGCTTAAGCGTTAGGCGCTCAGATAAACTCTAGTTGTAGTTGAGAGATGGCGGAACGAAAGATTCCTGACGATCCGGTAGCGTTCATCCGGGACTGTCTTCATGGTGGTCGGATTCTGTGGACGTACCACGTCAACCTGCGCCTGGGGCAGCGCTTCATTGCTCGCGAGACGATCATTGCGGCGGCCGAGAGCTACGAGATCGTCGAAGCGTACCCGGAGGACAAGTACTTTCCGAGCTACCTGCTCTTGGGGAGCCAGGGCGAGGAAACGTTCCATGCATTGTTCGGGACTGACGTAGATGGACAGAACGTGCGAGTCGTCACTGCCTACTACCCGAGCCCAGAAGAGTGGGAAGAGGATCGCAAAACGCGAAGGAGACGCCCATGAAATGCACGGTTTGCGGGGCTCGCATGAGCCCCGTGGTTACCGATTTACCATTCAAACTCTCAGAGGAGCGCATCGTCATTCTCAAGCGACTCCCCATTTTGCAATGCCAGACCTGCCGCGAGTATCTGATTGAGGACGCTGTCATGGCACGGATTGACACGATTCTAAAGGACGCTGATAGCACGGCAGAACTTGAAGTGCTTCGGTATGCGGCGTGAAGACTGCGTCTAACCAACGCCGTGCTCGTGACCGCCGCCCGCTTGCGGTTTGGAATGACCATGAAGGGTCTCGGTTTGGGCGGCGGCCCGAGACGGCGGGCGTTGAACGAAACCGCTACGCGACGGCTCCTCGTTTCATAACTGCTAGTGAATTTTCGCCTAGCGTTCTCGCTGCCGAACCCTGAGGGTTGGCAATCCCATGCGGCTGAGGCATGACCTTCTCAAATTACTGCGCCGTGGTCGTGGAGGCCACGGACGCCAAGGAGGTCAGTATGGGCGAGTTACGCGAACAGATGCAGCAGACGCTGAGTCTGCATGGGATGGCCCCTCGGACCCAAGCAGCATATCTGACGGCCGTCCAGGACATCGCCAAGTATTATCACCAACGGCCCGACACGCTGAGTGAGGCGCAACTCCACGCGTATCTGCGGTTCCTGCTGGACGAGCGCCACCTCTCGGCCAGCAGCGTGCGGGTGGCGATCATGGGCATCCGATTTTTCTACACGCAGACCCTGCGTCGGCCCTGGCCCAATATCCCCTTACCCAAGCGCACCAAGACCTTGCCCGAAGTGCTCAGTCGCGAGGAGGTCGCGCGGCTGCTGGCCAGTACCACCACCGTACGCCAGCACGCCCTGCTGATGACCACCTATGGCGGCGGGCTCCGTGTCAGCGAGGTCGTGCGCCTGCGGGTCAGCGACATTGACGCCGGGCGCGGCATGTTGCGGGTCGAACAAGGCAAAGGACGCAAGGATCGCTATATCTTACTCGGCCCGCGCTTGGTAGCCGAGTTACGCCGCTACTGGCAGTGGTATCGACCCGGGGCCCCGTGGCTGTTCCCCAAGCAAAGCCAGCCCGCGCCTATGCCCATCGTCACGGCCCAACGCATGTATTCCGACGGCCAAGGCGCGCGCGGGGATTACCAAAGCGGGGGGCATGCACGCCTTACGTCACGCGGTTACGACGCCTTTATTGGAAGGGGGCACGGACCTCGCGACCCTGCAACGCTTGTTGGGTCACGAGAGTGTCACGACGACTATGCCCTATGTGCACGTGGCCCAGAGTCATCTGCCCGCGCACGGATCACCATTGGAGAGCTTGCCGGACGTTGAGGCCGCGGGGTAACCGATGCTGCCGCTGTCGTCATCGCCGACAGTGCCCACCGTGTGCGCTCCTCCCTTGCCGCCGCCTTTTGAAGTGGCCGACATCGTGCGGGCGTATGGCGCTGGGTTTCGCGCCACGCAGACCGTCTCGCACGAGCAAGCCCGCGTCTTACGGGCCATTGCGCAGTGTCGGACAGCAGCGTTGGGCGGCCATGTCGAGCACTGTGTGAGCTGCGGGACGGAGCGGGTCTGTTACGACTCGTGTCGTAATCGGCACTGCCCCAAGTGTCAAGGGAGCGCCCGCGCCAAATGGTTGGCGGCGGAGCAGGCCTTGCTGCTCCCGATTCCCTACTTCCACGTCGTCTTCACCTTGCCCCATCAGCTCAATCCTCTGACTCGCGTGAACCAACGGCGCCTCTACGACTTGTTATTTCAAACCGCCGCTCAGACGTTGCAGGAGTTTGCCCGCGATCCCCAACATCTCGGTGCCGAAATTGGGATCACCGCCGTGCTTCACACGTGGGGTCAGACCTTGACCGAGCATATTCACGTGCACTGTGTGGTGACGGGCGGCGGCCTGAATTCCGACGGCACGCAATGGCGCGCCTGTCACCGCCGCTTGCTGTTTGCCGTCAAAGCCGTGGGCGCGGTGTTCCGCGGCAAGTATCTCGCGGGGCTAGAGCGGTTACGCCGTCAGCAGCGGCTGACCTTTGCGGGCGCAAGTGCCGCCTTGGCCCAGGAGGACACATGGCACTCTTTGCGGCAGCAGCTTTACGCCAAACCGTGGGTTGTCTACGCTAAACCGCCGTGGGGCAGTCCCGCGCAGGTGCTGAAGTATCTCAGCCGCTACACCCATCGGGTGGCGATTGCCAACTCACGTCTGGTCTTTGTTGGGAACGGCGTCGTGCGCTTTCGCTACACCGACTACGCGGCGGGAGGCACAGCCAAAGTGATGGAGCTCCAAGCGGAGGAGTTTCTCCGCCGCTTCCTGCTCCATGTCGTGCCCACAGGCTTCGTGCGGATTCGGCACTATGGCTTGCTGGCCAATCGCACGCGCCAGACCAAGCTCACCCGCGCTCGCCACCTCGTGGCCCTCGTGGCCGCAACGCCACTCCTGTTTCCCCCGTCAGCGCC
>JANMSE010000647.1:0-2713 GCA_031389045.1 Deltaproteobacteria bacterium
CCCGGTTTGTCTTTGAGGTGTACGAACACCTTGTGCGAGAACCACTCGGTATACTCACGCACAGTCACCGGACGATACCGCGGAGGATGTTCCGTATCGCAACATGTTGCCACACTACTCAACGGTTGTGCTGCTTTGCCGACAAATGGGCGTGTGATGCTCATAGGTGCTCCTCGCAAATCGGATTCGCCAGAATATACCCAACCATTCCCCTGTCTCGCAACCGGCACCTCGAATGAAGCGAGCAGTTGGCTGTTACTGAAGCTACTTCTGTCGCAAGTTACTTTCCAAGGAGCATCTATGAGCACAACGTACCCAGACATCTTCAAGAATACCCAGTCTATGAGTGAAGGGGATCGCATCCCGGTATTGGATGTGGGGCCGTTCTTGGCTGGGGAGCCGGAGGCGCTCGCACGCTTGGGACAGGAAGTACGCCAGGCACTCGAAGACATTGGCTTCTTTTTTATCAAGAACCATGGCGTGTCGCAGGCGCTCATTGACCGCGTGTTTGCCGAAAACGCGCGGTTTCATGCCCAGCCGCTGGAGCGCAAATTATCCGTCAAGGTCAATAGTAAAGGCATCGGTTATATGCCGTCAGGGCTCCAACAACCGAAGTACACTCAGGACGAGCGGCCCCGCAAACCTGATCTGGGCGAAGCCTTCTTCCTTGGACGTGAGGTCAACGCGAAGACGCACGAGAGCGACTCTCCCGATCCCTTATATCAGGGCGGGAATCAGTGGCCGCTGGAGTTACCCGGTTTTCGTGACACGGTGATTGAGTATTTTGACGCGATGGAAGCGCTGAGCCTGCGCCTACTCCCGGTTTATGCCACAGCACTGGGCCTCCCGGCCCATTTCTTTGACCCAGCGTTTGTGCACGCTCAACCGCTGGGCATTCTGCGATTGTCACATTATCCTGCGACCCGCTGTGAAGAGAATCAGCTCAACACCTCGCCGCACATTGACGGGGACTTTATTACGATTCTTGCGCAATCCGAGGTCCCCGGCTTGGAGCTGCGCACCCCAGACAAGAAATGGATTCAGGCACCAGCGCTCCCCGGTACGTTGCTGGTCAATGCCGGTGAGATTCTCCGCCTGTGGAGCAACGGGCGGTTTCGCGCGACGTTGCACCGCGTGCTGAACCAGTCGGGTCGTGACCGCTATGCCATTCCGTTTTTCTATAGTCCGAGCCCGGACACGCTGATTGCCTGTGTGGACACGTGTTGCGATGCAGACCATCCGCCTCAGTATCGACCGGTGACTGTGCGTGAGTATACCGAATGGTTCTCGCACAAGGTGTTCGTCAACCTCAAAGACAAACCGGGTCGGTCACCATATTACACGGACGATCGACCCGACAGCGCGGAGTAATAGCAATGGTGCAACACACAGGGCTCATCAAGAGAGGTCATCCGAGCCAATCGTGGTCGGGAATGGCCGGGGGCAGGCATGCCTAGCTGTTCACTCCCCGCCATGACAGGGACGGGCGAAGTTCTGACGTCCTTCCCCAGCCTTACCAAAATACGCGACTCCCCCGACGGAAGCAGCGCTACACGATCTCGTGAAGATGGCTCACTCTTAGAAAGTAGACCGGAACAAGCAGGGCGTTTCCGACAGAAGAGACGCCGGGAACGCCCTGTGGTCTTCTCCCGGCCTACTCTCGCGCTGACAGCCCTACCGTCCGTGTAGGCGTTGGTGAATCGCTCTTCTCCTCGCCGGTAAATACCAGTCGCCCGGCGTGCTCTTGTGCTTCAATACGGGCACGAAGCTCTGGGGTGAGTTCGATGCGTCTCTCGGCAGGGAACTTCCCTTCTTCGAGGGTGGGACGGAGAAAGAATTCCCGCGGCGAAGCCACCTCAGCTTGACTTTTGAGGCTGGTCAGTCGCCATTCGCGAGGTAAGAAACCCGGTGAGAAAAAGAGTTCTTGGTCTTGAGTAGACCAATGCTGCGTAACATTGGAGTCAGCGAACAGATACGAGAGAAGGTCAGCAGTGAGATCCCAGTCAATATGCGCCACACTACTGTACCCACGCTCCGCCATGGCCGGGTTCAGCCGGGCGCCGAGACGGACACTGATAAAGATCAATTTTCCATCAGGCCCATATTCTTCGACCCGCAGTGGAAAGAATGTCCGTTGATCCAACCAATAGAGAATGCGCGGGGCATAATAGTTTGGCAGCCAATCCGCGTTGGCGGTCGCTTCAACGACATAGGTCCGCACTCCACCTTCAGGCGTGTACCAGGGATAGTCATCACCCATGATTTTGATTGCACGCGTCGGCACCTCGTGAAAGCCTCCCGCCGCGGCTGCCAGGGTAATCGTGGGACGCGTAACAGGGAACCGCACCGTCCGAGTCAACACATCCGTCCCAATAACGCGCCAGTGAAACTCCCAGGCATCTCTGCCCACATCGTCATCATAGGTAAACGGATACGCGGGATACTTCGCTTGTCGTTGCGGAGTTGGAAACCGCCGTACCCGTCGTAACGCCGAGGAATAACGAAACGTATCTTGCTTCCTGGTGAAGTTGTGATCGGTGCGATATCGGACGTAAAGGCTCTGGTTTCCGTACAGTTCAGGGGGTGCCAGATATTGCAGCAAGGCGCTGTAGTCGTTTTGCCCAGGTCTTGCATAGAGGTGGCCAGCGATGCCGTCAGCCACATGATACGACACCGAGGTGACACACTTCCCCCACGTTGGCATATAACCGTG
>JANMSE010000657.1:0-4610 GCA_031389045.1 Deltaproteobacteria bacterium
GGGATACCGTAATGTCGTGGTTGAGTCGTCTTATGTGGGTCGGTGTGGCATGTCTCGGCGCGTGGGCGGTGGGGCTCATCGCCTTGAGTCGCGGCGAGAGCATCAATGCGATCTGGTTCGTCACCGCCGCTGTCTGTGTCTACTCCATTGGCTATCGTTTCTACAGTAGTTTCCTGGCGGCGCAGGTCCTGTGCCTCAGCGACACGCACGAGACCCCCGCGACCCGCATCAACGATGGACGCGATTTCGTGCCCACGAATCGTTGGGTGGTATTCGGTCACCACTTCGCGGCCATCGCCGGTCCTGGACCGCTCATCGGTCCCACCCTGGCCGCGCAGTTCGGCTATCTGCCAGGCACCCTGTGGATTCTCGCGGGCGTGATCCTGGGGGGGGCCGTGCAAGATTTTTGTGTGTTGGCCGGCTCCGTGCGGCGTGAGGGCAAATCACTGGGCCAGATGGCGAAAGAAGAGATTAGTCCGCTCGCTGGTTTTGTCGCGCTCGTCAGCATCGTGATGATTATCACCATCCTCATCGCCGTACTCGGCTTGGTGGTGACCAACGCGCTCAAGAGTAGCCCGTGGGGCACCTTCACCGTCGGGGCCACTATTCCCATCGCCCTCCTCATGGGCCTCTACATGCGCTTCGTGCGCCCGGACAAGGTGATGGAGACCACGATTATTGGCCTTGTGCTTCTGGCCTTCGCGCTGGTCGGCGGACGGTGGGTGGATGAGCATCCCACCTTGGCCGCGTGGTTTACCTTCACCGGCCCGCAGATCGCGTGGATGGTGATTATCTATGGATTCGCCGCCTCGGTGTTGCCGGTGTGGTTGCTCCTCGCCCCACGTGAGTATTTGAGCACCTTCATCAAGGTCGGCACCGTGGTCGCGCTCGCGTTGGGCATTGTGGTCATGCAGCCCGAAATTCGTCTGCCCGCCATCACCCAGTTCGTGGACGGCACGGGCCCCATCTTCGCGGGCACGGTGTTCCCGTTCGCGTTTATTACCATTGCTTGTGGCGCGATCTCCGGGTTTCACGCGCTGGTCTCGTCCGGGACGACGCCCAAACTCCTGACCAATGAAACCGACGCGCAGATGATCGGCTATGGGGCGATGCTGATGGAATCGTTCGTGGCGATCATGGCGATGGTGGCGGCCGCCGCTTTGGAGCCTGGTATCTATTTCGCCATTAACAGTCCGGCGGGAGTCGTCGGCGCGACGCCGGAAGCGGCGGTGGCGATGATTAGCAGTTGGGGATTTCCCGTGACGGTGGAGCAGATGTCCCTGCTCGCGCGCGATATTGGTGAGACCACGCTGTTTGCTCGTACCGGTGGCGCGCCGAGTCTGGCGGTCGGGATGGCGCATATCTTCGCCAACAGTTTAGGTGGGCGCGCGCTCATGGCGTTGTGGTATCACTTCGCCATTATGTTCGAGGCGTTGTTCATCTTGACGACGCTTGATGCGGGCACTCGGGTCGGGCGCTTTCTTCTCCAAGACCTGTTGGGGCATATCTGGAAACCGCTGGGCCAGACGAGTTGGTATCCGAGTGTGATCCTCTCCAGCGCCTTGATGGTGAGTGCGTGGGGGTATTTTCTCTATCAAGGCGTAGTCGATCCGCTGGGTGGCATCAACAGCCTGTGGCCGCTGTTTGGCATCGCCAATCAACTGCTGGCGGCGATCGCGCTCTGTGTGGTCACCACGATTCTCTTGAAGACCAGTAATGTCCGCAATGCGTGGATTTCCTTACTGCCGTTGACGTGGTTACTGATTGTCACCATGACGGCTGGGTATCAGAAACTGTTTCACACTCACCCCCGTATTGGCTTTCTCTCGCATGCAGCGGACCTGACGGCCAAGATTGCTGACGGGAAAATCCCCGCCGAGAAGCTCGCCGAGACGCAGGTGATGATTTTCAATGACCGGCTGGATGCGGGGATCACCGCGCTCTTCATGGTGTTAGTGCTGGTGATTCTGGTGGAGTCCGCGCGCGAGTGGTATCGCGTGCTCAACAAGCCGGGCGCGGTGTCGGCGCGGGAGTATGCGGCGGTCGATTGACGGGCTTCACAGGCGAAAAGAGGGATTGGGTGTTAGAAGCTGGGGGCTGGGGAAGAAAAAAGGGGTGCCGAAAATCCTATCAAAGAAGGCGCGCATCGCCTTCTTTGACCACTCGTCGTTACGCCACCTCGAACAAGCCCGCCGCGCCCATGCCGCCGCCCACACACATAGTGATGACCACGTAGCGCGCGCCGCGCCGTTTGCCTTCGATCAACGCATGGCCGACCATGCGTGTTCCGCTCATGCCATACGGATGGCCAATGGAAATAGCGCCACCGTTGACATTCATCCGCTCATTCGGAATGCCCAGCCGGTCGCGGCAATAGACCACCTGACACGCGAACGCTTCGTTGAACTCCCATAGGTCGATGTCTTCCATGCGCAAGCCGTTGCGTTGCAAGAGTTTCGGCACAGCGAAGACCGGCCCAATCCCCATCTCGTCAGGCTCGCACCCGGCTACCGCCATACCGCGATAAATGCCGAGCGGTTGCAGGCCCCGTTGTTCAGCTTGCTTGCGTTCCATCAACACACAGGCCGCCACACCATCCGACAATTGGCTGGCATTGCCCGCCGTGATGAATCCGCCTGGTCCCATCACTGGGGGCAGCGCGGCTAATCCGGACAACGTCGTGCTGGGGCGATTACACTCATCCCGATCCAGCGTGAGTTCTTGGTGTGTGATCTTGCCACTATCCTTGTCGGTGAACACTTTGGTGACCGTGGTCGGCATGATCTCGGCATCAAACCGCCCGGCCCGTTGGGCTTCGGCGGTGCGCTGTTGACTCTGAAAGGAATACTCGTCTTGGGCTTCGCGTGAGACTTTGTAGCGTTTCGAGACGGTTTCCGCCGTGTCGAGCATCGCCATGTAGAGCGCGGGGGCGTGCTTGAGAGCAATCGCGTCTTCTTTGCGGAACACGTTCTGGTGATCATTTTGCACTAAGCTAATGGACTCAATGCCACTCGCCACCACAGTCTGCATCCCGTCAACAATAATCTGCTTCGCCGCCATTGAGACGCTCATCAATCCTGACGAGCATTGACGGTCGATGGTCTGACCGGACACGCTCATAGGCAACCCGGCGGCGAGGGCACATTGTCGCGCGACGTTATATCCCTGCGTTCCTTCTTGTAGCGCCGCGCCCATGACGAGGTCATCAATTTCACCGGGCTCGACTTTCGCCCGCTTCAGCACTTCCTGGATCACCGGAGCGGACATCGTCGGGGCCGTGGTGTCGTTAAAGGCACCGCGATACGCCTTGCCAATGGGGGTCCGGGCCGTGGAAACAATAACCGCTTCTCGCATATAGAACTCCTCTCGTTGGTCTCTTGGGATTGCGCCCCACCGCGTGCCGTATTCCGGTTATACAGTCAACACATGAGCTTCACGATGGGACCGAATAGGATGAATAGTCAGGCAATTGAGATGTGAGGGGGACAGTGCGAGTAGTCAATTGTGCTGGTGCATCGGGGGGAGTGGTGCGCGGAGCGCACCCAACCATTTTCCTCGCACGGACAGATGTTACCCTCAACGAACAGCCTTACGCCGCGGTGGCAGCCGCGAGTTTCGTCTCGTCCGCCGCGGTGGGACCCGTGACCTTGTAGAGCTTCTGCGCGTTGCTCCACAGAATCTTGTGCTCGACCCCAGGCTCACAATCAGAGAGGCCGCCTTTGATGCGTTCCGCCACATCCTTGCCATAAATCGATGTCGGATGCGGAAAGTCGGTCTCGAACAGAATGTTATCGGCTCCAACTTTATCAATCAGTCGGCGCGGAGCAGTCTGCTCGAACCAGTAACAGGCATACACATTACGTGCGAAGTATTCGGACGGCAGCATGGTGAACTCCGGTCGCTCTTCCGACACCCGATTATCCTTGAACTGATAATCCAGCGCTTCGAGTACGAACGGCACCCAGCCGATCCCACTTTCGACCGAGACGAATTTAATTTTGGGATAGCGGGCCAGCACGCCTGACATGAGGAGGTCGTTCAATTGCATACCGTTACGCAGGAAGACGTTGACCGACAGCTCGGTAAAGGTCGCCATGCGCCCATATTCCTTCATTTTTTCGCGCGTCATCCCGTCTTCCATATTGCCGGAGCCGATGTGAAAGCTAATCGGCAGATCGAGTTCGACGGCGACCTCCCATAGTGGATTCCAATGCGGGTTCCCCAACAACGGCTGTCCGAGCGATTGAGGAT
Organism: Deltaproteobacteria bacterium; assembly: GCA_031389045.1. Taxonomy (GTDB): domain Bacteria; phylum Desulfobacterota; class Binatia; order Bin18; family Bin18; genus JABFSC01. The sequence continues at coordinate 4,252 of JANMSE010000657.1, forward strand.
CGCCGGTGAAAAGAATGCCCTTGTGGCCCATGGCCGCGCAGCGCCGCACTTCCCGCACGGTCTCTTGCACATCCCAAAATGGCGTCGAGACGATGGGTAGCAGGCGACGCGAGTCCGCCGAGGCCCACTCGGTCTGCCAATCGTTGTAGGCTTGCACACAGGCTAGTTTCAGTGCCGGGTCCGGTAATTACAAGAACTGCTGATTGCCGAATCCGCCCACGTTCGGGTACATCACCATGGCCCAGATGCCCAGCTCATCCATGTATTTGAGGCGCGCTTTGGCGTCATACGCCCCTGGGTGCATTTCCGCGTAACTCTTGGGACGATTCTTCAGATCGCCCACACCGGCGGTAGCGGTG
>JANMSE010000659.1:0-13146 GCA_031389045.1 Deltaproteobacteria bacterium
GCGCGCGCAGACAGTCAGTATCTCTGGCACCTCAATCGGACAGATGCTCGCCTATCCGACGACCACCTGGATCATCGAATTGTTTTCCTGGCCGGTGGTGTTTTACTTCAACGCCGCCATCGGCTTCCTGTGGATGGCGGCGTGGCTGTGGTACACCACGGATACCCCTCGCGAACATCCGCGGATGGAGGCTAAAGAACTCGAATATATTGAAAAGCACTTGATCCCGCGTGCCACGCACGCGCACCCGTCGTTTTGGGCCATCCTGGCCGCGCCGTCGGTGCTCGCCCTGTGCGTCACTTATATGTTGTACGCTTTCATTGCCTGGATTTTTATCTTGTGGTTCCCCACCTATTTAGTTGAAGTGCGTGGGTTTTCCCGTCTGGTCATGGGTGGCGTGGGCATGCTGCCCACCTTCGGCGGCTTTGTCGGCATGATTGTCGGAGGAGCGATCTCCGATTGGCTCTTACACAACGGCTATGGCGCTCGCATGGCGCGGGCACGATTTCCGGGGTTGTGTGTCGGATTGGCCATGCCGATCTTGCTCGCGGCGGTGCTCGTCCCGTCAACCGTATTATCAGTCGCTCTGTTTGTCCTCTTCTATTTCACGTTCTCCATGGCAGTCTCCGGCTATTGGACCATGCCGCTAGAACTCGCGCCACGAGCGGTCGGTGCCGTCGGTGGCGTGATGAACACGACTGGAAATTTCGCGGGGTTCTTTGGTCCGATGATCGCCGGATACATGATCACCACGACCGGCAGTTGGATTTCCCTCTTTTACTTAGCAGCGGCACTTGGCATCGTCAGCAGCGCGGTCTTCATGTTTCTCGTCCGCACCGAACCGATTGTGATCGACGGGATTGAAGCCGAGACCGGGACAGAGAAAGTCGACTCCTCCATCGGCATCGGACACTGACAACTGGAGGAGGGAAAGATCATGGCTGAGGCCCTCAAACCTATGCCGACGGCGGTTCCGCCAATGGCGGTTCGCTTAACCTGGCTTGACGGCATGAAGGGCATCTCCATCCTGTGGATCGCCTTCTTCCACTTCTATACGGCCTATACCAACAATCGCTATCCGAACCCGTTGGGGCCGGACTACTTTTCGTCGTTCATTACCCAATGCGCCCCGTCCTCCGCTCTCGGCACCCTGGGATGCGCCGCGCAGGGGGTCTACACGGCGGTCGCCTCGGTCGGGTTTCATGCCGTCGCCGTGTTTCTGATCTTGAGTGGCTTCGGGTTAGCCTACTCGCTCGCCAAAACCGGGAATCCCGAAGACGGGTGGTTAGGCTGGTATCGCGGACGCATATTACGGCTGTATCCGATGTACTGGGTCGCCCATCTCGTCTATCTCGTGTCACCGTTCGTTGTGCGTTACGAGGCGGTGGACTACCGCTTCTTCCTGAGTCTGCTAGGAGACCGTATCTATCCGGTCGATTCGATCTTTTATTACGTCAATCCGGCGTGGTGGTACTTTGGGCTGCTGCTGCAACTCTATCTCGTCTTTCCACTGCTATTCCGCCTACTGCAAAAACTCGGACCTGTGGGATTCTTGATGCTGTGTGGTGTGATCACATTTGGCAGTCGGTATCTGTTGCTGTTGGTGCTCAGCACGCACGGCTATTACGTGCAAGGCGCGTTCTTCGGGTCACGTTTGTGGGAGTTCGCCATTGGCATGGTCCTTGGGCTGTTGTACCGTCGCTTCCCTCGTGAGGTGGAACATCGTCTTTTTTCCTTCCCGACGATTATGAGCGGCGTAGTGCTGTACGTCTTGGGACTCTACAGCTATGCGACCACGCACACCTACATCGCCAACGATGCCCTGATTGGCACCGGGTTGTTCATCCTGCTCGCGCATATCGCGCGGTGGTGCGAGCTGCTGCCACGTTTCGGCGCGCTGCTCGCGTATGTAGGCGCCTTCTCGTATGGCCTCTATCTGCTGCATCAGCCCTACGTGCTCTATTTCGCGGAACGACTGCGCGACATGAACGAAGTCGTGGTCTCGCTGTTGGGCTGTGCCATTATCGGTGTGCTGACCTGCCTGACGATTCCGCTCGAACGGTATGTGAATCAGCTCACCAATCGGATACTTGAGCGGAAGAAAGAGACTGCTCAGCAGTTAGCAGTCAGTAGTCAGTAGTCAGTAGAAAAACTTTAGACTTTGGACCTTGGACTTTAGACTTTGGACTTTGCTTGAAAACGTGGCATCTGAACCAAGACCGATTCCTGCGCGTGCTCGGCGCTATGATGGCCGTGAGCGAACGGCTGCAGAACTTCCCGGCCAAAGACAAACCTCACCCTCAAGAGGACCTGGCTGGGGATGTCGTCCTACGGGAACTTGATCCGTTTATTCGGAATGGTGCGTTGCGTGTCGAACGGGTGAGTTACGCCGAAGGGCGCGGGAATCTCATTCTCACCTACCCCGGCGCGACTTCACGAACCGTCGCTTTTGTGGGTGCTCATCTCGACGTGGTCCCAGCGAATCCCGAAGAATGGCAACGCCCGCCGTTTGGACTCCAGGTTGAGGGAGATCGTCTCTATGGACGTGGCGTCACTGACTGCTTAGGCCATGTCGCGGTGTTGACCGACCTCTTCGCTCAACTCGCCGAACATCACCCACGACTCGATCATTCCATCGTCGCCGTCATTATCGCCAATGAAGAGCTGTCCAGCGTCAACGGGATCGGCATTGGGAAATTGGTGAAAGACGGGAAGCTCGCTCACCTCAAGAATGGGCCACTGTATTGGATCGATAGTGCCGACTTTGGGCCGACGATTGGTACCGGAGGCATGGCGACGTGGCGCTTGGTCGTGGAAGGAAAAATCGCGCATTCTGGCTTTCCCCATCAAGGCATCAACGCGGCGGAGTTGGCGTTCGCGGCCACGCAAGCGCTGCAAGCATGGTTCTATCGCACCTATCCACCGCACCCCAATGAGCGGGAGTATGGGTTCCTGGTGCCATCGTCCCTGAAGCCCACTCGTGTTCATGTGGAAAATGACACGTTATCGAAGATTCCCGCCAAAGCCGTGATTGAGGGGGATATTCGCTTGACGCCGTGGTATGCGCCACAAGAGGTGAAAGACGGGGCGCTCACGTTCATCAACACGTTGGACCTCACCACGCTCCCGGTGTTTGGTCCCAGCCGCTATCAGCTTGGTGACAGCATCGGTACGGTCAAACTCGACGCCATGGGCACGCCAAGCGGCGGCATTGCTTGTGATCGCACCTCTGCTGGCTACATAGCCTTAGCCGAAGCAATCACCGCCGTTCGTGGCGAGGCCCGTGCGTTTTCACTCACTGGCACGTTGCCGTATGTGCGGCTGCTTCAGAGCAACGGCTTCGACCTGCAAATCACCGGGTTTGGCCGTATGGACACGTACCATGCGCCTAACGAGTTCGCCGAACTCTCGCACATGCACGACGGGTTTCGGATTTTGTGTCATGTGGTGGAGAAGTTTGGGTAGTGAATTCCGATAGTGTGCTAATCACTCTCCGCCGTCGCCGCCTGCAACCCGCCCAGTGGCACTGCCTGGCTCGTCGCGGTTGCCGGGAGCAGAAACACCAGTGCCCACGGCAGCAGCGGCAAGACACTAATCAGTTGCATCGTCGACTCCACACCCCAGAGATCAGCGATCCGTCCCATGATGGCAACCCCAAGTCCGCCAACGCCAATCCCCACGCCGGTCATCAGCCCCGCCGTCACTCCTAACCGTCCGCGCATCAGGGTTTGCGCGATTACTAGCGTGACCGAAAAGATCGGCGAGATCCACATGCCGATCACCGTCAACAAGAGAATGCTGATGACGCCACTGGTCTGAAGAAACAGGGCGATCAGAGGACACATCACCCCCATGCTAATCATTAAGAACTTCTTGTGACCAATGCGATCCGACAGCGGTCCAGCGATCAACGTACCCACCGCCCCGGCGATCAGCAACAGCGACAGCATGGAGCCGACCACCAGCGGATTCTCCCCGCGCGCGCTGAAATATAGCGGTACATAGGTGACCAGTCCGCCATGCACACAGGCCCCAAGCGCGACAATGCCAAGCACGACCATGAACGCATAGGAAGAAGTTCCCCCCATCAGCACTGGAGCCGAGGTCGGCTGCGTGCTCATGGTCCGCGCCAACCACGGTAACGACCAGAGCAACAACCCACTGGCCAGAAGTCCGGGGAGGAGCAACAGTAACAACCCGATTTGACCAAACAGCGTCAAGCAGAGCGCGACCGCGAGTGGCCCCAGCCCATAGCCGATATTGCCTCCCACCGAAAAGAGCGAAATGCCAGTCGCCTTCTTTTCTCCCGTCGCGAGGTACGCGGTCTTGTAGGCTTCCGGGTGGTAACTCGCGATACCGATCCCGCTCACGCAGACGAGAAGCAAGATGATCGAGTAACTCGAAGCGAGCCCGATGGCGGCCATGCCCACCGTGGCGGCGAACACGCCAAATGGTAACAGCCACGGACGCGCGCTGCGGTCCGATAAGTGTCCAAAGATGGGTTGAATCAGAGATGAGGACAGGCTGGCGACGAGGACCACTGTCCCGATCATCGTGTACGATAAATCCAGCGAGATCTTCAGAAAAGGGAGGAGCGCGGGTAACGCCCCGGTGTTGAGGTCCACCATCATGTGACCGAGCCCCAGTAACGCAAGCGCCTTGGTGTTCATATTGTCGTGCGCCATCTCATCCTCCTGTTTTTGACGGGACGGTTGGGGGGACCAGCTCTTTCACTTGCAGTGGTGCTGGCACTACCAAAAAATAGAAGACAAGTACAGAGATCACCGCGAAGAAGGCGGCGATCAAAAACGGCAGTGTCCAATTACCCGTCTCTCGGATGATGAATCCGGCGGTCATCGGACCGAAAATCCCGGCGAAATTGCCCGATCCATTCATCACTCCAGAAATCGCGCCCACCAGTCGCGGGCTGAGTTCCAACGGCACCGCCCAGTAGCCCCCACCAGCGACATTCAGCAGTAACAAATACACGGCAAAGCACAGCACCGAGACCCACGCCCACGGCACCAGGGGCGCGGCCACGAGAAAGGGAATGCCAACCGCGACACACAGCGATGGGGCCTGCGCACGCGCGAAGCGCACACTGTAGCCCTTGCGCAACAACGCATCCGACAACATCCCGCCACCGACCAGCCCCACGAAGCTGGCTATCGTCGGAATCATGCCGATCCAGCCCATTTCCTTCATCGTGAACCCTCGTACCTTGACCATGTAGGTCGGCAACCACAGCACGATCATCCACAAGCCGTAGATCAAACAGAGATACGACAGCGACAACAGGAGCACCTGCGGTTCTTTGATGACGGCCCACGGCGAGGCCGCGTTCTCCACACGAGGCGCGCGGTTCTCATCAATGTCCCGCAGTTCCGCCGCACTCATCCGCGGATGTTCCGCCGGAGTATTGGTGGCGAACAGAAGCCAGGCGATGAGCCAGATACCGCCCACCACCGCGTTGAAATAAAACGCGACTGGCCATGAGAAGGTGAGTACCAGCCACGTCGTGAGGGGATAGGAGATCACCTGCCCCAGATACGAGCCCGACACACTAATAGTTTGGGCGCGGCTATATTCCGTGCGCGGAATCCAGCGGGAATTGAGGGAAGCATAGGCGGGGAAAGTGACCGACTCGAACATCCCCACCGCGAAACGAATCGCCAGCATCAGCCCATACCCGGCGGCTCCAAGCGGGGTGAGTGCGGTAAACACCGAGAACCCGACACAGGCCCACGCGATCACCCGGCAGGCATTCCAGCGGTCGGCGATGATCCCACCAGGAAATTGCAGCAGCATGTAGCCCGCGAGAAAGGCGGAGAAGATGACGCCGAATTGGCCTTCATCCCAGCCAATGGCGGCCATCATCACCGGCGCGGCGACGGAGATATTCACCCGGTCGGCATAGTTAATCATGCTGCCGGTGGTGAGCAGTCCCACCAATTTATAGCGGACAGGCCAAGCCATGCATTCCCTCCTTATCGCCTGACAGAGCGGCGGGATTGTACCCTAAGCGTTCCGTCATCAGCAATGAGCAGGAGACAAGGCAAAAGTGAAGACGAGAAGAGTAGGAAATAAAGCTGCCTCCTGGAAGCGCGGGCGAGTGGCAAAGCCCCCGGACTCCCGCTCGTTTCCCCTCTGCTTTACGGTTTTCGTTTTCCTCGGTACGTTCGCGCTGTAGGTTTTTACGCACCATGACTGCTCCCCTCCCCCTTGGCGTCCTCATCTCTGGTAGTGGCTCGAATCTCCAGGCCATTATTGATGCGATTACGCGACAGGAATTAACCGCCCGCATTCCTGTGGTCATCAGCAATCGCGCGGATGCGTATGGACTCACCCGTGCTCAGCACCACGGCATCCCCACGGTCATCATCAATCATAAAGAGTTCTCGTCACGCGAGGCTTTCGAGACCGCACTTACTCAGAGCCTCCACGCCCATCAGGTCGAGTTGGTAGTCTTGGCGGGCTTCATGCGTGTGCTCACTCCCTTCTTCGTCCGCGCCTTTCCCCAACGGATTATCAATATCCACCCCGCGCTGCTGCCCGCGTTCCCCGGCACTCATGCCCAGCGTCAAGCGCTGCAACATGGCGTCCGCATCGCCGGGGCGACAGTCCACTTCGTCGATGAGGAAATGGATCATGGCCCGATCATCACGCAGGCCGCGGTTCCGGTGTATCCCGATGACACGGAAGAAACCTTGAGTGCGCGGATTCTCGCGCAGGAGCACCGCCTCTACCCGCGGGCGATTCAATTGTTGGCCGAAGGGCGCGTGGAAATTCGGGGACGTAGTGTCGTCGTGCATGATGAACCCCGTGCGCCGCATGCAACCCTGCGGGTCCCAGAATCCCACGGTAGCCCAAAAGATTGACAGCCCCACCACTGAAATGCAAAAGTCAGCTAGCGAAAAGGAGGGGAGCCATGCCACAAGCGGTTTCGTTGCGCTCGCAGCGCATTCAGACCCATGAAGAAGATCCAGTCGAGGTGATGTATGCACGTGGAGTCACCGATGGCCTCCCGATCGTGCCGCCGACGGAAGCGCGCGTGCAACGGATGCTCGCGACGGTGAACCGAGACCCGCAAGAACTGCTCGGCACGGTCGGCCCCAATTATGGCCGCGCCACCATTGAGAAAGTCGCGATCAACGCGGTGATGGCGGGGTGCCATCCTTCCTATTTTCCCGTCGTTATTGCTGCCGCCTCGGCCTTGTGTGACGAAAAATTCAATACGCATGCCCTCAACGTGACCACGTTTTCGGCGACGCCACTCGCCATCATCAACGGCCCTATCCGACACGCCATTGGCGTGAACTGCGGCCATAATGCCTTGGGACACGGGTTTCGCGCCAACGCCACTATTGGGCGCACGTTGCGCCTCCTCATTATCAACATCGGCGGTGCCAAGCCGCAGGAGATCACCAAGGCCACAATGGGCCACCCTGCGCAGTACACGTTTTGCGTGGGCGAGAATGAAGAGGAAAGTCCGTGGGAGCCGTTGCATGTGGAGAAAGGCTTTCGATCCGACCAAAGCACGGTCACGCTTTTTGGTGGGCATTCCCCATTGCAGATCAGCGATCATGCCAGCCGTGATGCCGAGCAATTGGCGCTTTCCCTCGGCTGGACCATGGCGTCGTTGTGGAACCACAAGAATTTTCCGGTCTTCTCGGACACGACACTGATTGTCGGACCAGAACACGCCAAGACCTTCGCGCAGGATGGCTGGTCCAAGAATGACCTACGGCAGTTTCTGTTCGAGAAGATTCGTAAGCCGTTTCGCGAACTGCGTCCGGGAGTCAACGGTGGAGAAGGAGCGGGCGTCAGCATGCTGCCCATGAAAAACGCCCCAACCACACCACCAACCGACGACACCATGTATGCCAAATTCCCCGCGCTCGACAGTATTATGATTATTGTCGCGGGTGGCACGGCGGGACGGTTCTCGGCGGCGGTGCCAGGACTGGCGCGTGGGGATGCGGGCAGTCGTATCACAACCAGAGAAATTCAATCGTCATAAAAAGGAGGTACCATCATGGGAGAAGTGCTACTGGATCCCACCGATCGGGTAGATCATGGACAGAAGGTGTTCGCGCCCCGGCTTGAGACACTGGCCGGGAAGACCGTGGGTTTGCTGGACATCAACAAATCCAAAGGAGTCTATTTTCTTGACCGTCTCGAGGAAGTGCTCCGCACGCAGTACGGCGTGGCCGAGGTGCTGCGCCGCAAGAAAGTGTCGCCAGGCCGGATGATGTCGGAGCAGCTCAAGACGGAGTTGGTCGGCAAATGCGACGCGGTCATCGAAGCGTTAAGCGATTGAGGGGGCTGCATTTCGTGCAGTTCGCACGATGTAGTCACCCTCGAAGACAGCGGAATCCCCACGGCGAATGTCGCCACGACGGAGTTCATAGGGGCGGCGCAAGCGCAATGTTCCGCGCTTGGCCTCCCGCAGTACAAACCCATTTTTGTCGCCCATCCCATCCAGCCCAAAACCCCGGAGGAAGTGCGGATTTTGGTCGATCAAGTGATTGAGCAGATTGTTGGGAAACTTCTCAAACAGAAAGTGCGGCAAGCGGCGTAACCCAACCGGAGCGGGGCACGACGGTCGTGCCCCTATGGCAGAACAAATTCTTTCGAGTAGACCGTCTGTTCTTCCCCCTCTGAATCGAGGCGATATCGGAGGCGCACGCGATACGTCCCTGCAGAAACCGGAGTGCGACGAGAAGGTAGATAGACATCGCGAGAGGCTCCCGGCGGGAGAGAGGAGATGTCCAATGGCTTCGGTATGCCAAGGAGCAAAGATAGGAGGTCACTCAATCCGAAATAAGGGAACCAGACGAATCCAAACCACCGGCCCTCTAGTCGAAGCGCCTCTGGCGTGTAGTCACAGACTTTTGGGGTACCGTTGTACACTCGGACACACGCCAGACCAGGAGGGCGTTGGAGACGGGTGGCGATAAGAGCGATAGCGTTCTTCGCCCCCTGCTCGGGCAGCGAGTAACACTCAGGATCCATTGGGAGCATTGAGGCCATGGGGTCAGGGTTGAGGGCTATATCAATCAGATTCGGGGTCAGCATGACACCGACGACACAGCCCACAAGGAAGAGGAAAAACAGCCGGAGTTTCCGCATTGCCCATGCTCACGGCAGAATAAATTCTTCGGAGTAAACCATCTGTTCTTCTCCCTCTGAAGTGAGGCGATAGCGGAACCGCACGCGATAGGTACCGGGTGGTGCGGGCTCGTAGGGAAGCGGGCGATAGAAATCGCCGTGTCCTGGGGGCAATTTCACTCCCGCAGCACCTACAAGTACTGTTCTTCCAACCAACAAAAAGTCGTTCACCCGCGCATACGGTAACCATACCAGCCCAAACCAACAACGCTCCATTTGTAGAGTTTCCGGCTCGTAGGACCAAAATTTTGGGGTGCCGTTATATACCCGCACGCAGACAATGCCCGGATGGCTTGCTATTAGGCTGGTGCGGAGAGAGACTCCGTTGTCCGGGCCTCGTTCTGGTAGTGAGTCACACACGGGTCGTTCTGGGAGCGTTGAGGACGTTTGGGCACCTCGGAATTCTTGACGAAGAGCAAAGACGGCCAAGAGGGCGCCGACAACACAACCGGCGAGGAAGGTCAGGAGTTTCCGCATTATTGATTCCCACTTGGCTGCGAGGTGACCAGGGGCGAAGCATTCGTGGGGACAAATTTCTTGCCTCTACACAGCGCTGAACAAAGGCTTCGCCCTTCTCTGCAACAACAAATAGCTTGACTTAACAGGGATTATCCACCGGAGATGTCGATGGCCGAGAGGCAGATGCTGCCGTTCCCCAATAATGGTCAAAAGAAGCTCCAACATTATAGAAAGCAGTTTTTATATAATCGAGCCTCTGGTAGGCACCATAATAAAAATAGAATGGACTCGAACTAGCTCCAATAACAAGACCAGCAAGATCTTTCGTCACGTCCCACGCGATCAATGCTCCAGAATCTCCAGCTACTGTTGCCGTTTGTGGCGTAAAGGCGTCAAACGGGCCTATATAATAATAGACGTATTGGCCGCCGTCTGCGGCTGCGTTCCGGTATCCAATAACGTGAGAGACTTCCGTTGCTTTCAAGGAAGCTAGAGTTCTATGGGAATGTATCCCCCAGACGCTGAGGCATCCCGTACAAGTTGAAAATGTTGGGATGCGAATGATTCCCGACGGACCACTTGCCCGAGAAGTCACGCCATACTGCATCCGTCGAACAGGTTTGGCCGCCCCAGTACAAGGAGACGTCATGGGATAGAAATCGGCCCCATCATGGCCAATGGCAGCAACGTCTGGCCGTATTCTGAGATCGTTTTTCGGGGACTTAATTCTACAAGTGCCGTCAGTACAAGGCGTCATCCGAAACATGTAAGCAACATAACCATAGGGGCGTCCGGCTGGTTGCTGGACAACACGCTGGTTGTTCACATTGCTATTTGGAAAACTAGGTTGCTGAATGACATGCCCTGCTGTGAGGGTGTATAGCTGGCAGCAGTAACCTATACCATCCGAAAAGTCACGAGAGATGTGTGGCCCAAGGGTTCCATTAAAATATGAAGCTGAGCTAATGATCTCCGCGCCAACAGGAACTGGTCGATAATACCTATCTTCGTGAGACTGCCCTTTCAAGAATTCTGTTTCTTCAACATGTACAGGAATACCTTCAATCTGAGTCGGAATCAAACGACGATGAGCATTTTTCTGCGGTATAATTTGGACAATCAAACCGTTCTTCCCAATTCCTACTCCATGTACTCCATCAATTTTAATCAGTTGATCTTCATACCGATACCTGATCCGTTTCACTTCAATCAGCGGTCTGGGCAAGCTTGCTGACACTGGCTCTTCATCAGTCGGACCTACAAATGCCTGACGGCCTTTGTACCACAGCGGCTCTCCGGTTTCTGGATGTCGATCAGGACGGATCTCCCCTTTTCCTAAAGGAGCTGGATCGGGAATATCACGTGAGATGATGTGGTCCGTTCCCGGTACTTTCTCAAAGATGCCAGGCAGTCCACTATCGACTTTGTAGCAATTTGGACACGCAGGATGTGGGAGGTGCCTGTTGTGCCAGGCATCAAGGCGCGCTCGGGCCAGGGCTGGGTTATCAATGAGCCCTGATGGTGGTCCCGCAGGGGTCTGTGCGCTTGAGAAGAGCGCGGTGAAGATAAGCATAATGCCGAGGAAACTCGCAAGGGCCAATACGAATGAGCGTCTGGATTGATTCTTCATTTTCCCTCCTTTTGGGAAACTCAACGAGAGTTGTGGTAGCGTGCTTATAGTTTATTGTCTTCTGGATGGTGCCCTCCTCACTCCAAGTTTCTCCTTCCTGATAGAATTTTGTCTTGTCTTCGTATGACGTAAGGGCGGAGGCTAGCACAAAAAAAAAATCGATTGTCAAGAAGAAAACAGAGGGTGAGAAATCAGAAGGGCGTAGGCAACAAGAATGTAAAATAGTAACTTAACGTGATTATCCTTGTTATCGTGGCACGGACTGTTGTCATCTTGGGGCCTCCACACACGACCAGCTCCACACCGCCACTCTTGCCTCGACGGGGTCTTTCCTTTATCCCCAGTGCATATTCATGGAGAGGAAGCCGTATCATGCACGAATTGACGCTGACATTACCCGATGAACTTTATCAAGAGCTGCAAACGAAAGCCGCGAGTCACGGGGTGCCAGTAGAAGGATTTATCGTCAAGCGATTGGTGGCGGAGATGGTCGGCAAAGGGCGAGAAGACGAAGCACAACGCCGCTTGCGTGAAGCGCTCGCCTCGACTGGTCTCGTGCAACCCGTCAGTGCGGACCTTGTCGCGACGTATGTGACCGACCCCGCGGCTCCGCGTCACCCTCCCGTGCGAATGCCGGGAAAACCACTCAGTACTATCATTATTGAACAACGAGACGAGTGAGCGTGACAATTTACTTTCTTGAGGGTAGATACACCCCTACGAAAGGGGAATCCGTATGCCAAAAACCCGTGTTGCCGTCCTTGACGATTATCAAGATGTCGCTCTGCAAATGACCGATTGGAGCAGCCTCTCTCCCGACACCGACACCCAGGTCTTCCGGGACCATCTGTCCGCCATTGACGCCATCGTCGAACGCCTTAAGGACTTTGAGATCGTGGTCGCCATGCGCGAACGAACACCGTTCCGTCGCGACCTGATGTCGCGCTTACCGAAGCTCAAACTGCTGGTGACCACGGGGATGCGCAACGCAGCGATTGACCTCGTGGCCGCCGCCGACCTTGGCATTACTGTCTGTGGGTCTGGTGGCGTATTGCCGCCAACCGCGGAACTCACCTGGGGACTCATCCTGGCGCTGCTCCGACACATTCCACGTGAAGACGCCGCCACGCGCGCGGGACAATGGCAAGTCAGCATGGGTCTTGGGCTGCAAGGCAAAACCTTGGGCGTGATCGGTTTGGGCAACTTGGGTTCGTATGTCGCCAATGTCGGCAAAGCGTTCCAAATGGAGATTCTGGCATGGAGCCAAAATCTGACGGCGGAACGAGCCGCGCAAGCCGGCGCAACCCTGGTCTCAAAGGATGAGCTGCTGTCACGTTCGGACATCGTTACTATTCATCTCGTCTTGAGTGACCGAACCAGAAACCTGCTCGGCGCTCGCGAACTCGGCCTGATGAAACCCACGGCCTCGCTCATCAACACCTCGCGCGGCCCAATCGTCAATGAACCAGCACTGATCGACGCACTACAAAAGCGCACGATCGCGGGCGCGGGGTTGGATGTGTTCGACGAAGAGCCGCTGCCACTCGATCATCCGTTTCGCACGCTGACGAACATCGTGGTCACTCCTCACATTGGGTATGTGACCAAAGAGACCTACGAAATTTTCTTCCGGCATATCGTCGAGAACATCCGCGCGTTTCTTGATGGCACGCCGGTCCGCGTGATGCGTGCGGCATAAGGGCAGAAGGGGGACAGCGGGCCTCTCTCAGCCTGCCCTTTTCTTTCTACCCTTGCTCCGCGCTTGCTTTTCCTTTACTCCAGAACCTGAATCGCGGGAGGTCTTGTGCGCTACGCAGTCTTGCTTGAACCCATTCAAGAACTCGGTTTCGAAGGTTTCTACTACGCTCATATTCCCACACTTGACC
>JANMSE010000007.1:0-4826 GCA_031389045.1 Deltaproteobacteria bacterium
GGACTAGGCTGAGCCGGTGACGGCTGCGTGGGCGGGGAAGGGTGATGTCAATCGGCTGGCCCAAGGTCGCCGCCGGGCCTCGTGTCAGAGGATACACTCGGTCGGCGAGGAAGATCGCCTCGTCGATGTCGTTGGTGACCATGATCACGGTTGTCTTCGCTTCACTCCATATCCGCGCGAGTTCGTCTTGCAGGGTCGCGCGGGTCAAGGCATCGAGCGCACTGAGGGGCTCGTCGAGGAGCAAGAGCCGCGGCTCCATCGCTAGCGCCCGCGCGAGGGCGACCCGTTGTCGCATCCCGCCCGACAGTTCGCGTGGTCGTTTATTGGTGGCCGCTGTCAATTTCACGAGATCCACGAAGTAGTGGGCATGATCTTGGATCGCGCGCCAATTGCGCTTGGGAAAGGCGGCGGTGATGGCCAGTGCCACATTCTCCAAGACAGTGAGCCACGGTAGGAGCGAATAGTTCTGAAATACCACCGCTCGTTCCGGGCCTGGCGCGTCCAGCGGTTGGCCTCCGAACCGGATCGCGCCACGGTCCGGCATGGTGAGTCCCGCGAGGAGGGAAATCAGCGTGGTCTTGCCCGCCCCGGAACAGCCGACAATCGCGGCGAATTGCCCTTCGGGAACGGTGACCGAGAGCTGAGTGAGAACCGGTTTCGCGCGGCCAGGGAAACTCTTTTCCACTCCCTGCAATTCAAGGAGTGGTGGTACCACCCCTGGTGGCACCACCTCCTTGAGCGAGGCGAGGGCCGGGTGTTCATGTCGCGGATTCTGGGTCTGCACGAGTTAGCTCCTCTGGAAGTGGATTTCCGCCAAGCTCATTAGCCAATCCAGGAAATAGCCAATCAAACCGATGGTGATGATGGCCAAGATGATGTGAGAGTACACCAAGCTGTTATATTCCTGCCATAAGAATCCCCCGACCCCAGGTGCGCCGGTCAGCATCTCCGCCGCGACGATCACCAGCCAGGCGATCCCAAGACTCAACCGATAGCCAGTAAAGAGATAGGGGATGGTGGCTGGAATGATGATCTTGGTCAGCATCTGCCAGCGTGACAACCGGAGCACGCGACCAACGTTCAGATAGTCCTGGTTGATGCTGCGGACGCCGACGGCGGTGTTGATGACCGTTGGCCACATGGCGCACACGGCGATGGTGAACAGCGCCGCCGGTTCGGAACGTTGGAAGAGGATGAGTCCGAGTGGCAGCCAGGCCAGCGGAGAAATCGGGCGCAGAATCTGGATCAATGGATCAAAGGCCCGGGTGAAGCTCCGCGAGAGACCGAGCAAAAACCCCAACGGCGTCCCAAGGATGATGGCCAAGAGATAGCCTTGAGCGACTCGCTTCAGACTGTAAAAAGCCAGGAGACCGATCCCTTGGTTCATCTCGCCCTCCTTGAAGAAGGGGTCGAGGACATAGCGCTTTGATTCGTCCCAACTCCGAAGCGGGGAGGGGAGATCGGGAGCGACGGTCGCGCTCAAGATCGACCACAGCACGAGCACGCAGCCGATACCGGTCAGGGGTAAGAGTAATGTCACGATTCGTTGTTTTGTCATTGATTGTTCCTTCGGAACGGGGTTAGAGGCTAGGGGTTAGGGGCTAGGGGGGAAGAGGAACTAGGGACTCGCTTCTTTTTCTCTAACCCCCAGCCCCTAGCGTTTAAGCCTCAGCGAGATTCTTCACGGGGAAAGCCGCGGCGTATTCTTCCGGTTTCGTTGGATCGAAAGACACGCCATCGAAAAAGGTTTCGGGCTTGAAATCTTCCGTGGGTACGGTGATGCCCATGTCCTTGGCGACCTCGCGATAGATGTCGGGCCGATGGACGCGGTCCACGATCTGTTTGTAGTCCGGGGCACCCTTGACCATGCCCCAGCGGCGAAACTGCGAGAGCCACCACACCCCATGCGACTTCCACGGTAGATTGACGCCGCGTTCGTAAAATCGCATGTAGTCCTTGTCTTCATGTTCCCCCTGCCCATCGCCGTGGTCGTATTTGCCGAGGAGCCGACCGAGAATGATCTCCTTCGGGCAGTTGATGTAGGACGGGCGCGAGACGATCTCCGCGACTTCGGAGCGATTCTCGATCTTGTCGATAAACATACTCGACTCGTGCAATGCCTTGAGCACGGCTTTGACGGTGTTGGGATTCTTCTCGGCGAACTCGGCGGTGAAAGCGCACACTTTCTCCGGGTGATTCATCCACAGGGCTTGTGTCGTGGTGACGGTAAACCCAGTCTTGTCGGCTATGGCGCGAGCGTTCCACGGCTCGCCGACACAGAACCCATCCATTTTTCCCACCTTCATGTTCGCTACCATCTGTGGTGGCGGAATGGTGATGAGCGACACATCCTTATCGGGATTGATGCCCCCGGAACCCAACCAGTAGCGGATCCACATCGCATGCGTACCGGGAGGAAAGGTCATGGCGAAGGTGCGTGGGGATTTGCCCGCCGCCTTTTCTTCGTCGAGCAGTGTTTTGAGGGCAGCGGGCGTACGAATACCTTTATCCTTCAGTTCGGTGCTGAGGGTGATGCCCTGGCCGTTGTAGTTGAGCACCCAAGGAATAATCATCGGTTTGACCGGTGCGCCGAAGAGCCCCATCGTTGAAGCGTAGGGCATGCCGTACAGCATGTGGGTCGCGTGGTTCTCGCCCAGTTGCAGTTTGTCGCGAATCACCGCCCAGGAGGCTTCCTTGGCGACGGTCACGTCCAAGCCCTGTTGCTTGAAGAAGCCCTTTTCGTGGGCCATGACAATGGAAGCACAATCAGTGAGAGCGATGATGCCAATGCGGATTTGCGGGGTTTCGGGCGCGTCGGAGGCAAAGACGCGCCCGACCCATCCGGTAGGCAGCCCGGCGAGCAGCGCCGTCATGCCCGAGGCGCGCAGAAACTGACGGCGCGAGAGGGACTGTGACCCAGTACGACATAGTGTTTTTTTTCTCATGTGCGAGCACTTCCTCCTTCTGTATCACCGGCTACCCCCACCACCTTTGACCGGGATCACCTGGACGGAAGCAATTGTCGTGCCGTTGGGGGATGTGCACAAAGGTGGGGGGAACTCAGGGAAAAAACTGAGAGTTAGGTGTTGCCTCGTGTTGGAAACGATGGAAATGCGAGCGGCGTGGTTAAAGCGGAGGCAGGGGAGGGCCGGAAGTGGTGCTGGAGCAGCAGGGGGGCGGAAAATCAAAAATCAAAAATCAAAAGGCAAAAATGAAAAAGAAGAAAGGAGTAGGGTGCGCTCCGCGTCCGCTGCGGCTATGCGGTTACCTCATGAAGCTGATACCGCTTGATGCGATCGCGGAGGACGTTCCGACTAATGCCCAGGAGGCGGGCGGCTTGGACTTGGTTATGGCGCGTGCGTTCGAGGGCTTTGACGATCAGTAAGCGTTCCGTAACGGCGAAGACATTGCCCGCTTCTTGGTCGAAGAGCGTTTCAAGGGTGATGCCTGAGGAGTCCGCGGGTTTGGCCGGACTCTGCCCGTGGCGCGGATCGCTGTTGAGCGCGAGATTGTCCGCCGTGATGACGTTGCCGCGCGCGTTCAGGACGGCTTTGGCGATGATATTTTCCAGCTCACGGACATTGCCTGGCCAGGGATGCGCGAGCAGCAGTTGGCGCGCCTCTTCGGAGAACCCACGAGGTCCTTGCGGATTGGTCTGGTGGTGCTTCTCCAGGAAATAATCGGCGAGCAATGCGATATCTTCTCCGCGCTCGCGTAACGGGGGAAGCGCGATGCGCACGACGTTGAGCCGATAATACAAGTCCTCGCGAAAACGCCCCGTCTGGATCAAGGTTTCCGGGTCTTGGTTGGTGGCGGCGATAATCCGCACATTGACACGGCGGGGGTCGCGCGCCCCAAGGCGATACAGTTCTCGTTCTTGCAACACGCGCAGTAACTTGGCTTGCAGGAGGATGGGCATGTCGCCAATCTCGTCCAGGAAGAGCGTGCCTCCCTGCGCGAGTTCAAACTTGCCGGGCCGCGCTTCGACGGCGCCCGAAAAGGCACCTCGTTCGTAGCCAAACAGTTCGCTTTCGAGCAGGGTCTCTGGAATCGCCGCGCAGTTAATAGCGAGAAATGGTCCCTGCACGCGACTGGAGTACGTATGTAATGCGCGTGCGATCAGTTCCTTGCCGGTGCCGCTTTCCCCGGTGATGAGGACGGTAATGTCACGGGCGGCGCTTTTGCCGACTATCTTATAGACCTCTTGCATGGCGCGACTATGGCCGAGCATGGGAATCGCGTCCGACCCCGGCATTTCGAGCGCGGACGCCGTCGCCGCGGGTTGCGGCTGCCGCCGTTGCAGGACAGTGGTGATGAGCTGCTTGAGGTTATCCACGTCCAACGGCTTGATGAGATACTCTTCGGCATCAAGTGTAGTGGCCCGGATCGCGGTTTCCGCCGAGGCGAACGCGGTCATCATAATCACCGGCAGTTCTGGGCGTTGGCGCTTGATTTCCTGAAGCGTGTCGAGACCGTTTTCTCCGGGCATGCGCACGTCCAGGAGCACCACCTGGAGCGCGTCGTCACGCAAATAGGGCAGGACCTCTTTGCCGGAGAAGGCGGAGAGGACCTCATACTCGTTGCCGAGTACGCGGCGAAACGAGTAGTGGACGTTGCGTTCGTCGTCGACGATGAGGATTTTGTTCATAAGCAAGAGGGAAAGGGGCAAGTCAAAAGTCAAAGCGCAAAAGTCAAAAGTGAAAAAATTTTCGAGTTGCGAATTTCCAGTTTTTTACTCAGCCCTCAAAATCTGTTGAAAAACCCTTCGACAAGCTCAGGACAGGCTCTGTCGAAGCGCGAGTATGCGTGTGGAAGCGGGCGCTGAG